>CALXDL010000066.1 GCA_944387055.1 uncultured Oscillospiraceae bacterium | reverse complement strand
CCATGCTGCTGGCCAAGTCCCTGCGGGTGTTCCGGGGCAGCTGGAAGGGCCTGGGCCTGGTGCTGGTGGGCTGCGTCGGCGTGTGCTGTGTGCTGCGCTTCGACCTGCTGGGCGTGGCGGCCCGGGTGCCGGCGGCCTCCCAGGTGCAGTCGCTGGGCCTGAGCGTCGCGGGCAACACGTACCGCTTCACGCCGGAGGAGGACGGGGAGCTGGTGGAGCAGGTCCGCGCCATCCACCAGGCGGTGATTGCCGACGAGACCTACATCCTGGGGATGCAGTCCTCGCTCCGGGCCGGCGCCGCGGATATAGCTGATGTGGCCGTTCCAGAGGATGTGGACGAAACATACACCGGGCTGCGCCTGACGTATCAGCTGGACAACGGCAGCCAGGTGGAGCGGTGGTACTCTCTGCCCATCACACGGGACCGCTTGACCCAGCCGGACACCTATGACAGCCTGCTGGACCAGCTGGTGAACAGCGAGGTCATGAAGGCGCGGCGGCTCCATCTGGACGATGGGTCCTGGACCGTGGACGGCGGCAGCCTGTATGTGGAGGCTCGGGAAGAGGGCTACGATCTTGGCAGCCGGGAGGCCGCCTCGATCCTGGCGGCAGTGGAGCGTGATATGGCCGCCGACAACTGGGGCGACCACGACTGGTTCGACACCGACAGCGGCGGGGACTACGCGCTCTCTCTGGACCTCTCCTACATAGGAGCGGACGAGGAGAGCTATGACTGGATCACCATCGCCGTCTCCCCGGAGATGACAGAGACGGTGGCTTGCCTGGAGCGGTTGGGCCTCGTGGAGCAGCAGGACCTGGTGACATATCAAGATCTGTATCCTGACGTCTATGACACGGCCACAGAGTGGACGGTGCCCGCGTGATGGAGAGGAAGGCGAGGCGGAGACGGCGCTTGAGCCCCCGCGGTGCCGCGCTGCTCCTCGCGGGGACGTTCCTGGCGGCGGGCGGAGCCATCTGGCTCCGCGCCGCCACCGCCGGACTGCCCGGCGAGGGCGTGGCGGTGCCGGAGTATGTGGAGGAGGCCTTCCTCACCCCCAATGCGTGGTCCCGTCCCGGCACGCCGCTGGAGGACATCGAGGGCGTGGTGATCCACTACGTGGGCAATCCCGGCACCAGCGCGCAGGCCAACCGGAACTACTTCGACTCCCTCGCCGCCGGGACGGACGGCGTCTACGCCAGCAGCCACTTCATCGTGGGGCTGGAGGGCGAGGTGCTCCAGTGCGTGCCGCTGACGGAGGTGGCATATGCCTCCAACGGCCGCAATGGAGACACTGTGTCCGTGGAGGTATGCCACCCGGACGCGCAGGGGCAGTTCTCCGACGTCTCCTATGCGCGCTGCGTGGAACTGACGGCCTGGCTGTGCCGGACCTTCCGGCTGGATCCGGCGACGGATGTGATCCGCCATTATGATGTGACGGGCAAGGAATGTCCGCTCTACTACGTGGAACATCCCGAGGCGTGGGAGGCCTTCCGAGCGGACGTGGCAGCGGAGATGGAGGCCCAGGACCAGGCGGATGGATGAAAAATTTTCCTTGAAAGGTGAAACAAAACCACTCGGCCGATCGTCTCTAAGATAAAAGCTCATGCGGATCGATGGCATGGAGAGGGAGGCAGATCTCGATGGAGCAGGAAGGGAAGAAGGGCCTGTGGAGGATCTGGGTGGACACCCAGCAGCGGATCGTGTCCTTCCATGCGGAGGATGGATATCAGCTGATGGAGTTCCGGGACCACGAGCTGTTCTTGAGCTGCGTCGATCAGTATACCGGCAAACAGTACCGCTATCAGTGAGCGGACGGCAGGCGCGGTCCGCTCCGGATCCCAGGCGGGACGAAGGAGGCACTGGACATGTTGACCCGAACGCGCTGGGGCGCGATCTTGTGTATGGCCCTGATCACGGCCGCCGTCATCGGCTGGACCGCGGTGTCCGCGGGGACCGGTGAGCCGGTCCCTCATACAGAGCCGGAGACAGATGCACCGCGGGTCCAGATCATCCCCCTGCGGGACCTGGAGCCATGGGACACGGATCCTTCGGCCGAGGAGAACTGGGGGAGCGAGTGGGGCGCCTATCAGGCCGTGGACGAGGAGGATATGGCGGCGACCCTGGCCGAGACCACGTTGTCAGACGGCACCATCGTTCGGCTCTATGCCACTGCGCAGGGGCTGATCGATGGCGCTTTTTCGCGCCCTGGGGAGGGGTGGATCTGCTTCGTCCATCTGTTCCGCGGCGGGGACCTGGGGCCCAACTACGCCGATGGGGCCACTCTGACCGCCTATGAGGACGTGATGGGCCGGGACGGCTTCCTCCTGCGCACGGACGGCTACCATCTGGAGGCCTATGACTATTGGTATTATTGGTTCGACGAGGGGGGAGCGCTCCAGGTCCTGCGGGCCGGGACGGATCCGGTGTCCCTCGACATGGACGGGGACGGGGACGAGGAGCTGGCGTTCCATTTCGACCAGTTCCGCTCTGCGTTCTCGTTCTATTTCGAGCGCGATGGACACATCTATCGCGCGGAGCTGGGCTCCGGCGGCCAGACGCGGGGCCTGGAGCGGGACGAGTCCGGGGCGCTCCGGCTGATCTTCGCCCCGTCGGGGACGGACCAGGGGGAGACGCTGTGCGCCCTCACCTTCACCGGGGATGCCCTGCAGCTGGAGACCGGCGTCTCCTGGGAGGAAGAGGCGCAGACCGTCTCCCTGGCGCTGCCGGATGCCGGGGAGCAGGCGGTCTGGGCGTCCATCACCGGACCGGACGGCTGGATGATGGACGGGAGCGGGGATGCCTGCACCCAGCTGCTGCACCTCCTGCAGGGGCCCGTCCTGGTGCCGGCGGATGAGGCCCTGGATGAGCAGGCGGCCTACAGCGCGGTCCTGGCGCTGGCGGACGGCACGCAGCTCACCTGGACCATGGACCCGCAGGGGCGCTGCCGCTTCTCCAGCCTGCCGGGGACCTACCAGCTCCTGCGCACCCAGGGCGGCAGTCCGCCGGGCTACTGTTATGAGCTGCTGGCGCTCTACTGCCAGGCCAGCCGCACCTCCCGGGACTATCAGGACGGGCATTGGACCGGTGGGAGCCTGGCCCGGGAGATCGCCGCGGGCATGCCGGAAAAAAGCAGTTGACAAACGGGAAAAACGTGATACGATAGAGCAGTAAATCGAATATCCGGCGTGGATGAGGACGAGTAACCGGCCGGGACCCTGCAAAGAGAGCCGCCGCTTGGGTGCGAGGCGGTCAGGGCCGGCGGCGAAGATCACCTTGGAGCCTCCTGCTGAAAGACGACGCGAGTAGGTAAGGACGTGTGACGGGCGTTATTCCGTCGGCCTGTGTTGGCAGGCAGCGAGGGGCCGTGTCCCGCGAGGGCGCGGCAACGAGAGTGGTACCGCAGAGTGTTTAAAAGCGCTTTGTCTCTTGAGGAAGAGGCAAAGCGCTTTTTTGTTCGAAGGGGTATGCTGCTTGATGAAATGCCCGAACTGCGGAAGAGGAATGGATGAAGGGTCTCTCCACACCCGGGGCTACCCCTTCTGGACCCAGCAGGGACTCCGGTTTTTCCGGGGCCCCACAGACAAAGTGGAGATCGGCCCCATTGGGGATGACACCACCAGCGTATTTACCCGAGATCCGTTCCCGGAATTTCCTCACGCCATGCTCTGCCGGGGATGCGGCCTTATCGCGTTTCCGTGCAACTTGATCGAACGCTCTGAAAAAGATAGGAAATAGGAGGAAGCATATGGACTACAACAAGACCATCAATCTGCCCAAGACCTCGTTCCCCATGCGGGCGGGCCTGCCCAAGCGGGAGCCGGAGATGCTCCGCCGCTGGGAGGAGACCGACGTCTACAACGAGCTGCTCAAGAAGAATGAGGGCAAGCCCCTCTTCAGCCTCCATGACGGCCCGCCGTTCTCCAACGGCGGCATCCACATGGGCACCGCCATGAACAAGGCCATCAAGGACATCATCACCCGCTCCTACGCCATGCGGGGCTACTATACCCCCTATGTCCCCGGCTGGGACAATCACGGCATGCCCATCGAGTCTGCCATCATCAAGCAGAACAAGCTCGACCACAAGGCCATGAGCATACCGGAGTTCCGCTCTGCCTGCCATGATTTCGCCCAGCATTATGTGGGCGTGCAGATGGACGCGTTCAAGCGCATGGGCGTCATCGGCGACTGGGAGCACCCCTACCTGACCATGAACCCCAGCTTCGAGGCCGAGGAAGTCAAAGTGTTCGGCGAGATGTATAAGAAGGGGTATATCTACAAGGGCTTCAAGCCCGTGTACTGGTGCCCCCACGACGAGACCGCCCTGGCGGAGGCGGAGATCGAATACCAGGACGATCCCTGCACCACGGTATATGTGAAGTTCCCCATGCACGACGACCTGGGCAAGCTCTCCGGCTTCGACAAGAGCAAGCTCTTCTTCGTGATCTGGACCACCACCATCTGGACCCTGCCGGGCAACCTTGCCATCGCCCTGCATCCCGAGGAGTCCTACGCTCTGGTGAAAGCTGCCAACGGCGAGGTCTATATCATGGCCGAGGCGCTGGTGGAGAAGGTCATGGGGCTCGGCGGCTTCGACACCTATGAGATCGTGGAGACCCATCCCGGCGTGTTCTTCGAGAACATGCTGGCCGATCACCCCTTCTTGCCCAAGACCTCCCGCCTGCTGCTGGCGGACTATGTCACCATGGACTCCGGTACCGGCTGCGTCCACACGGCCCCCGGCTTCGGCGCAGACGACTATGAGACCTGCAAGCGCTACGGCATGGAGATGGTGGTGCCCGTAGACGACCAGGGCCGCCACACCGACTACGCCGGGAAGTACGCCGGCATGACCACCGACGCATCCAATCCCGTCATCCTGGCGGACATGAAGGAGAGCGGCATGCTCTTTGCCCAGGAAGACATCGTCCACAGCTATCCCCACTGCTGGCGCTGCAAAGGGCCCATCATCTTCCGGGCCACGCCCCAGTGGTTCTGCTCGGTGGAGTCCTTCAAGGATGAGGCCTGCGCCGCCTGTGAGGACGTGCGCTGGGTCCCGGCCTGGGGCAAGGAGCGCATGAAGGCCATGATCCGGGAGCGCACGGACTGGTGCATCTCCCGCCAGCGCAAGTGGGGCCTGCCCATCCCCGTAGTCTATTGCAAGGACTGCGGCAAGCCCATCGTCACGGACGAGACCATCGCCGCCATCGCCGCCCTGTTCGAGAAAGAGGGCTCCAACGCCTGGTTCGCCAAGGAGGCCGAGGAGTTCCTGCCGGAGGGCTTCGCCTGCCCGCACTGCGGCGCCAAGTCTGGCTTCACCAAGGAGGAGGACACCCTGGACGGCTGGTTCGACTCCGGCTCCACCCACTTCGCATCCATGAAGCGGGACCAGGGCTTCTGGCCTGCCACCATGTATCTGGAGGGCCTGGACCAGTACCGCGGCTGGTTCCAGTCCAGCCTGCTCACCGCTGTGGGCGCTTTCGGACAGGGCGCGCCCTTCAAGGAGTGCGTCACCCACGGCTGGACCGTGGACGGTGAGGGCCGTGCCATGCACAAGTCCCTGGGCAACGGCATGGACCCCGCGGAGATCATCGACCAATACGGTGCGGACCTGCTGCGCCTGTGGGCCGCCAGCGCAGATTACCACGCGGACGTGCGCTGCTCTCACGAGATCTTCAAGCAGCTCTCCCAGAACTATTTGAAGTTCCGCAACACCGCCCGCTACTGCCTGGGCAACCTGGACGGGTTCGACCCCGACCATCTGACCCCCGCCAGCGAGATGGAGGAGCTGGACCGCTGGGCCGTCACCCGGCTCAACGGACTGATCGAGAAATGCGCTCAGGCCTATCAGGACTATGAGTTCCTGGTGATCACCCATGCGGTGAACGACTTCTGCGTGGTGGATATGTCCAACTTCTATCTGGACATCATCAAGGACCGCCTCTACTGCGAGGAAGCGGACGGCGCCAAGCGCCGCAGCGCGCAGACCGCCCTGTTCCTGATCCTGGACACCATGACGAAGATCATGGCCCCCATCCTGTGCTTCACGTGCGATGAGATCTGGCAGGTCATGCCCCACCGGTCCGAAGACGACGGGCGCAACGTCCTCTTCAACGACATGAACGCCCCCTTCACCGACTATGCCCTGGACGAGACCGCCATGGCCAAGTGGGCCGTGGTGGAGGACCTGCGCGATGACGTGAACGCCGTGCTGGAGGCCGCCCGGGCCCAGAAGAAGATCGGCAAGGCCCTGGAGGCCCATGTGGAGCTGTGCGCCGGCGACGACGACACCGCCAAGGTCCTCATGCAGACCATGGGCCTGGACCTGGCGGAGCTGTTCATCGTCTCCGACTGCCGCATCGTCAGCGGCGGCACCACCGAGGGCGCCGTCACCGGCCGCGGCACCAAGTTCCCCGGCCTGACCGTGGCCGTGGTGGAGGCCACGGGCGCCAAGTGCGAGCGCTGCTGGATGCACGCGCCCTCCGTCGGCGCGGACCCGGACCATCCCACCCTGTGCGCCCGCTGCGCGGCGGTGGTCCGCAAGCTGCCGCAGTTCTGATCCTGCTTCGGCGGCAGCCCTTTGCCTGCGGCCTTTCGAAAGAGGGCCCGGGAGCATCTGCTCCCGGGTCCTCTTCGCTGCTCCGGCCCGCGTTCCCGGGTTGCTTTTCACGGGGAAAGCATGTAAACTAGGATGCGAGATGCCCTGGCGCGGCTGGAGGGGGGCGATGCGATGCACGCTTATGGATCGATCGGCAGGAACGTACCGGTAGACGTGGCCAAGACTTTCGCGATCTTCGGCACGCTGCTGATCCATGCCTCCGCCAACGGCGGCTTCTCCTGGCCGGTGGGGTCTGCCGCTTGGTCGGTGAACTTGTTCTGGAGCAGCGTGCTGCGCTGTGCGGTGCCGGTGTTCTTGCTATGCAGCGGCGCATTGCTGCTGCCTGCGGAAAAGGATGTGACCGTCCGGAAGGTCTGGAGACACTATATCCCGCGGATCTTCTGCGCCCTGTTTTTTTGGGCGGCGGCCTACGCAGGATGGACGCTGCTGTTGGACTGGCATCGGACCGGTATGCTGGAGCTGTCGACGATCGTGCAGGCGGTGGAGGACCTCCTTTTGTTCCGGCATAAGAGCCACCTCTATTATCTCCATATCATGCTGCTGGTGTACGCGCTGCTGCCGCTCACGCGCCTGTTCGCGGCACGGGCGGATCAGAAGCTGCTGCGTTATGCTCTGGCGATATGGTTCGTGCTGGGCAGTCTGCTGCCCACGGCTCGTGCATTCCCACCCTTTTCGCTGGTGGGCGGCATCCCGGCTCAATACGCCATCGATCTGACTTGGGGCGCCGTTGGCTACACGCTGCTGGGAGACGCGCTGTCCCGTCGGCCGCTGTCCGTGCGGGTCTCGCTGCTGATCTATCTGGCAGGCCTGGCCATCACGTTCGGGGCAACATGGGGACTCTCTGTGGCACAGGAGAGACTGTATCTGGGATTTCTCCAAGGATATGCGCCGGGCGTGTGTCTCCAGGCAGCGGGGCTGTTCAGCTTCTGTGTCAGATGCTTTCGGGACCGCGGCTGCTGCCTTTGGGCGGAGACGATCTCCAAGGCGTCCTTCTGCGTCTATCTGGTGCATCTGGTCTTTTTGGAATTTCTTGTGGGGGAAAGGCTTTTCCGCAGGGATATACGGTCCTCTGTGGGCAGTGCCGGCTTTGACGGCGGCTACCTTTGTCCCCAGTTTCCTGGCGTGGCTGGTGCTGCGCCGCATCCCGGTGGTGAGCCGGTATCTGATCTGAATGGAGGAGGATCGTTCGACATGATCTATCTGATCGGCGCGGCGCTGGGCGCGGCGGGCCTGGTCCTGGACCAGTGGCTCAAGGCCTGGGTGAGCGCCAATATCCCCCTGGGGGAGGCCATGCCACTCCTGCCGGGCGTGATGGAGCTGCGGACCGTCCACAACTACGGCGCGGCCTGGTCCAGTTTTTCCGGGATGCGGTGGCTGCTGGTGGCGGTGACGAGCCTCATCGTCCTAGCGGTGCTCTTCGTCCTGGCGCGGCGGATCGTGCGCCATCCCCTGGGCGTGCTGGCCGGGTGCCTCATCATCTCCGGCGGCCTGGGCAACATCATCGACCGGGTGCGCCTGGGATATGTGGTGGACATGTTCAATCTCTTGTTCATGGAGTATCCCGTATTCAATGTGGCGGACATCTGCGTGGTGTCCGGCGCGGTGCTGGGCGTGATCTACTACCTTTGGTTCTATGAGCGATATGACAGGAGGGCGCCTTCCGGTGGAGAGACGGAGACTAGAGGCTGACGCGGCCGCCGCCGGCCGGCGGGTGGACGCCTGGCTGGCGGACTGCCTGGAGGACGTGACCCGCTCCGCCGCCGCCCGGCTGCTGGAGGAGGGACAGGTCACCTGCGGCGGGAGGCCCCTGGCCAAGAACTACAGGCTGCGGGGCGGCGAGCAGGTGGAGGTGGCCCTCCCGGACCCGGCGCCGGTGGACGTGGTGCCCCAGGACATCCCGCTGGACGTGGTGTATGAGGATGACGATGTGATCGTGGTCGACAAGCCCAAGGGGCTGGTGGTCCACCCGGCCCCCGGCCACCCGGACGGCACGCTGGTCAACGCCCTGCTCCACCACTGCGGGGACTCCCTCTCCGGCATCGGCGGGGAGCTGCGGCCCGGCATCGTCCACCGCATCGACCGGGACACCTCCGGTCTCATCATCGCGGCCAAGAATGACTTTGCCCACCAGAAGCTGGCATCCCAGCTCCAGGACCACACCCTGGCCCGGATATACCGGTGCATCGTGGTGGGGACGCTGAGAGAGGACAGCGGCACCGTGGACGCCCCCATCGGCCGCCACCCGGTGGACCGCAAGAAGATGGCGGTGGTGGCGGACGGCCGGAACGCCGTGACCCACTGGTCCGTGCTGGAGCGCTTCCCCGGCTACACCTATGTGGAGTGCCGGCTGGAGACGGGGCGCACCCACCAGATACGGGTCCACATGGCCAGCATCAGCCACCCCATCCTGGGGGACACGGTGTATGGCGCGAAGAAGCCCGTGCCCGGCCTGCAGGGCCAGTGCCTCCACGCGGCGGGGCTGCGGTTCCTCCATCCCCGGACCGGGGAGCTGGTGGAGCTGTGGTGCGATCTGCCGGAGGAGTTCCAGGTCCAGCTGCGGAAGCTGGAGAACAGAAGATAGAAAAGCACGCCGGACCGCCGTTAGCGGTCCGGTATTTTCGTGTCCGGCGGGTCTTGTTCCGGGGCGCGGGGGGCCCACAGGGGGCAGGTCTGGTCCTCCCGCCGGTCCTTGATCCGGGGGTGGGCGCAGTGGCCCACGCTCAGGGGCATGAAGTGGCCCGCGGGCTGGGACCGGGTGCACGGCGGCACATACCAGACGTAGTGGCGGGTAAAGTGGCCGCAGGAGCCGCAATGCCCGTCGTCCCGCTTCTCATAGATCGGCATATCCATCACCTCTTCTTCGATAATAGTCGCAGTACGACTATTTGTCAATAGTCACAACGCGACTATTATATAATAGATGCGGGTGATGGAAATGGTGTTCCCTCGGATCCGAGATATGCGTGAGGACAACGACTGGAAGCAGGAATATGTAGCAGAGCAACTGGGCATCAAACAGACGACGTATTCCAAATACGAATTGGGAAAGATCAATATCCCTGTCGAGATGCTTATGAAGCTGGCAGACCTATACGGCGTCAGCGTAGATTATCTGTTGGGCCGCACGGACCAGCGGTGAGGAGGGACCTATGTTCACGGCCATCCTATGGGATTATGACGGCACCCTGGCCGACACGGCGGTGAAGAACTTCGCCGTCACGAAAGCGGTCCTGCACCGCCTGGACCCGGCCCTGCTGGACCCGCTGCCGGAGGCGCTGACATCGCTGGAGGCCTATCGGGCGGCGGACCGCCGCAGTGAGAACTGGCGGGAGCTGTACGTCCGGGCCTACGGCGTGCCGCCGGAGCAGCTGGACGAGGCGGGCGCGCTGTGGGGCCCCTGCCAGCGGGCGGAGGAGACCCTGCCGCCGCTGTTCAGCGGTCTGGCCCCGGTGCTGGAAGCGCTCCGGGGCGTCCCCATGGGCATCTGTTCCCAGAACGAGGGCGGCAACATCCGCGCCGCCCTGGCCGCCCACGGCGTCTCCGACTGCTTCGGCGCCGTGGTGGGCCACACTGACGTGCCCTTCGACCGCCAGAAGCCGGACCCCGCCGCCTTCCTGCGCTGTCTGGAGCGGCTGGGCCTGCCGGAGGGGCGCTTCGCTTACATCGGCGACCACGCCGGGGACGTGCAGTTCGGCCGCGGCGCGCAGTCCGCGCTGCGGGCCATGGGGCGCAGGGCCTCTGTCACCTGTGTCACGGCCGCCTGGAACGGTGCGCCCCCGGGGCGCACGGGGGCGGACGTCGTGGTCCGCACGCCGGCGGACCTGCTGGCATGGCTGCAGACGGCCTGAGGGGACCGGCGCGGGACGTTCCGCGAAACGGGGGAAGACCGCCTTCGGGCGATTGGAAGATAAACAAGAAAAAAGGGAGAATGAACCATGATCGATTTCCAAAACGCAGAGTTCCTCAACCTCAAGCCTGTGGACAACACCAGCTTCCAGAGCTACATCCAGCCGGTCTTCGTCCCCGGTGAGGAGGTCCTCGCCTCCTACAAGACGATCCGCGACGGCGTGGTCTTCACCAACAAGCGCATCTTCGCCATCAATGTCCAGGGCCTGACGGGGAAGAAGGTGGACATCTCCAGCTTGCCCTACAGCAAGATCCAGGCCTTCAGCGTGGAGACGGCGGGCGTGCTGGACCTGGACAGCGAGCTGGAGCTGTGGTTCTCCGGCCTGGGGAAGGTCAAGTTCCAGTTCGTGGCCAAGTGCAACGTGGCGGAGATCTGCCGGATGATCTCCAACTTCGTGCTTTGAGCCCGGCGGGCGTTTCCGATACATCGAGAGCGGCGCTGCCAGCGCCGCTCTCTTTCAGTGTGTCAAAAGGCCTCGCAGAGTTCCGCCGCCCGCAGGCGGCGGAAGAAGATGAGATCGTTTTTCCGGCGGCGTGTACGTCGGGAAAACACTTTGCGCGGAGTGAGCGTCGAATCGTCCGCCATGGGCGGGCGACCGAGGCGCAGAACGCAGCGAGATCCTTTTGGCGGAAAAGGCGTTGGCCTTTTTCGCCAGTCTCAGCGGCGCTGCCAGCGCCGCTCTCTTTCAGTGCCTCAAAAGGTCTCGCAGAGTTCCGCCACCCGCAGGCGGCGGAAGAAGATGAGATCGTTTTTCCGGCGGCGTGTACGTCGGGAAAACACTTTGCGCGGAGCGAGCGTCGAATCGTCCGCCATGGGCGGACGACCGAGGCGCAGAACGCAGCGAGATCCTTTTGGCGGAAAAGGCGTTGGCCTTTTTCGCCAGTCTCAGCGGCGCTGGCAGCGCCGCTCTCTTTCAGTGTGTCAAAAGGCCTCGCAGAGTCCCGCCGCCCGCAGGCGGCGGGACACGCCGTTTTCCGCCTTGTGCTTTTCCCCCTTTTATGCTATGATACTCCAGTTAAAGTATCTCTATCGATGGAGGAAGCGATCTTGGAACGCAAAGACGTATTGGTCCCGGAGGCGGACCTTGCCCGCCAGCGGGATTTTCAGGAGAATATCCGCCGCATGTTCGAGGGCCGTCAGGCCCATCCCAGAGCCTGCGTGGATACCTTCGGCTGCCAGCAGAACGTGGCTGACGGACAAAAGCTCATGGGGATGCTGCAGGCATGCGGCTTCACCCTGACGGACGAGCCCAAGGAGGCGGACCTGGTGATCCTCAACACCTGCGCCATCCGGGAGCACGCGGAGGACCGGGTGTTCGGCAATCTGGGCATCCTGACCCACACGAAGAAGGAGGATCCGGAGCAGGTGATCGCCTTATGCGGCTGCATGGCCCAGGAGGCGCGGGTAGTCAAGCGCATCCGGGAGTCCTACCGCCATGTGGACCTAGTGTTCGGCCCCCAGGCGCTGTGGAAGTTCCCGGAGCTTTTGTGGCAGGTGTACGAGACCCACGGGCGGGTCTTCTCCGTGGCGGACGAGCACGGCACCATCGCCGAGGGCATCCCCGTGGTGCGGGAGAAGGGCGTGAAGGCCTGGGTCTCCATCATGTATGGGTGCAACAACTTCTGCTCGTACTGCATCGTGCCCTATGTCCGGGGCCGGGAGCGCAGCCGGGACCCCCAGGCGGTCCTGGCGGAGGTCCGGGCGCTGGTGGAGGCGGGCTATAAGGATATCACCCTGCTGGGCCAGAACGTCAACTCCTACGGCAACGACCTGGACACCGGCTATCACTTCCCGGACCTTCTGGCGGACATCGACCAGATCCCCGGGGAGTATCTGATCCGCTTCATGTCCAGCCACCCCAAGGACGCCACGCGCCACCTCTTCGATGTGATGGCCGCCAGCCGCCACATCGCCCGGCAGCTGCACCTGCCGGTCCAGTCCGGCAATGACCGGGTGCTGCACGAGATGAACCGCCGCTATACCCGCCAGCAGTATCTGGACCTGGTGGACTACGCCAAGCGCGTCATGCCGGGGCTGGTACTCACCTCCGACATCATCATCGGCTTCCCCGGCGAGACGGAGGCGGAGGCCATGGACACCGTCTCCCTGGTAGAGGAGGTGGGCTTCGACGCCCTCTTCACCTTCATCTACTCTCCCCGCCCGGGCACGAAGGCCGCAGCCATGCCGGACCCGGTGAGCCGGGAGGAGAAGCAGAAGTGGTTCGACAAGCTCCTGGAGGTCCAGAACGCCATATCGGCCAAGCTCCACGCCGCCTATGTGGGCAAGACCCAGCGGGTGCTGGTGGACGGAGAGAGCGGCGACGCGGACTATCCCCTGACCGCCCGCACGGAGGGCAACCGCCTGGTGCGGCTGAAAGGGGACAAGGCCCTCATGGGGCAGTTCATCGACGTGACCATCACCGGCTCCAACACCTGGGCCCTGTATGGCGAGGCGGTCTAACGGTAGATATCTCTTGCCAGGAGGAAGGCTCGGCGGGCCAGCACGGCCTGATAGGCGCTGGCGGAGGCGGCACAGGCGTCCGTATAGGTGTCGAGCAGCGCGCGCTGGCGGTCCGTGAGGGTCGCCGACAGCGCTGAAAGGGCCTCGCCCGCCTGGTGGAGGGAGAGGAAATAGTCTTTTCCCAAAAAGGCGTACAGCTCTTCGCCCAGGGCGGAGAGCAGGATGTCGATATAGTCATCCACAGCAATCACTCCGAAGATCATTTGACAGACACGATAGTGTCTTTTATAGTGCGTATCATAGCAGACACTTTGGTGTCTGTCAAGGGTGGAAGAGGAATCATGACGTTTGCAGAACACCTTCTTCAATTGAGGAAGCAGCGGGGCCTGAAACAGACCGAACTGGCGAAGATGATCGGCATCGGCTGGCGGGCCTATCAGACATATGAGCGTGGAGAGCGCGAGCCATCCCTGTCCACGCTGATCGCCCTGGCGGATCTCTACGACCTGTCTCTGGACGAGCTGGTCTGCCGGGAGCGGTAGGGGCTGCCGCCCCGCCTGATGGGACGGCCCACGGCGCGAGAGACGAAGACCCTTCGACAGAAAGAGTGAGGTGACCTTTTTTGGCCGAACTGACCCCGATGATGAAGCAGTATCTGGAGATCAAGCGGGACAACCCGGACTCCATCCTCTTCTTCCGTCTGGGCGACTTCTACGAGATGTTCGCCGACGACGCGAAGCTGGCCTCCAAGGAGCTGGATCTGACCCTCACCTCCCGGGACCACGGCAAACATGCCAAGCCCGAGGAGGAGCGGGTGCCCATGGGCGGCATCCCCTATCACGCCAGCGAGGCTTATATCGCCCGGCTCATCGCCAAGGGATATAAGGTGGCCATCTGCGAGCAGATGGAGGACCCGGCCACCGCCAAGGGCCTGGTGAAGCGGGACATCATCCGGGTGGTGACGCCCGGCACGGTGATCGACGCCGCCTGCCTGGAGGACAAGGCCAGCAACTTCCTCTGCGGCATCTATCTGGATGGGCAGAGCGCGGGCGTGGCCTTCTGCGACATCTCCACCGGCAAGGCCCATCTGACGGCCTTCACCGGCCAGGAGCGGGTGGACCACCTCATCAACGAGCTGGGCCGCTTCTCCCCGGCGGAGGCGGTGGTCAACAGCGGGGCTTGGGACGACCCGGTCCTCACCGCCGCCCTGCGGGAGAAGTTCGGATGCCGGCTGGAGAACGGCGGCGAGCGGCGCTTCCAGCTGGCGGAGGCGGAGGCGAACATCCGCAGGCAGTTCGGGGAGGAGGCGTTCAGCCGCCTGCCCAAGGGACGGCCCGCGGCGACCCTGGCCCTGGGCGGGCTGCTGCACTATCTCTATGAGACGCAGAAGACCGACCTCTCTCACATCAACGACCTGGACTATTACGAGCAGGGCCGCTTCATGGAGCTGGACCTGACGGCCCGGCGCAATCTGGAGCTGACCGAGACGCTGCGCAGCAAGGAGAAGAAGGGGAGCCTGCTGTGGGTCCTGGACAAGACCAAGACCCCCATGGGCGGCCGGATGCTGCGCGGCTGGCTGGAGCGGCCCCTTTTGGACCTGGCGGCCATCACCAAGCGTAACGCCGCCGTGGCGGCCCTGGTGGAGTCCACCATCGTCCGGGAGGAGCTGATCGCTGCCATGACGGGCCTGGGGGACATGGAGCGCCTCATCGGCCGCATCGTCTACGGCACGGCCGGCGGACGGGACATGCGGTCCCTCCAGGCGGCCATCGAGCGGCTGCCCGCGGTGAAGGAGCAGCTGCTGGCCCTGCCGGACCGGCGGGCGGCCGAGCTGGCCGCGGCGCTGGACACGCTGGAGGATATCGGCGGACACATCGCCGCCGCCATCTGCGACGAGCCCCCCTTCTCCGTGCGGGAGGGCGGCTTCATCCGGGACGGGTTCGATCCCGAGGTGGACCGCCTGCGCCACATCATGAACGGCGGCAAGGGCGTGCTGGCGGAGATGGAGGCCAAGGAGAAGGAGCGCACCGGCATCCGCACGCTGAAGATCGGCTACAACAAGGTCTTCGGCTATTACATCGAAGTGAGCAACTCCTTCCGGGACCAGGTGCCGGATACATACATCCGCAAGCAGACCCTGGTGAACGGGGAGCGCTATATCACCCAGGAGCTCAAGGACCTGGAGCACGAGATCCTCACCGCCTCCGAACGGGTGGTGGCCCTGGAGTACCAGCTGTTCACCCAGCTGCGCCAGACCGTGTCCGCAGCGGCGCCCCGGATCCAGCGCGCCGCGGCTGCCGTGGCGGAGGCGGACGCCCTGGCGTCCCTGGCGGCGGTGGCCGTGCGCGGCCGTTACTGCCGTCCGGAGGTGGACGAGTCGGGCGTCATCGAGATCCGGGAGGGCCGCCATCCGGTGGTGGAGCAGGTCCTCAAAGACAGCCTCTTCGTCCCCAATGACACGTTCATGGGGGAGAAAGAGGACCGGGTGGCGATCATCACCGGCCCCAACATGGCCGGCAAATCCACCTATATGCGCCAGGTGGCCCTCATCGTCCTCATGGCGCAGATCGGCTCCTTCGTTCCGGCGGCCTCCGCCCACATCGGCGTGGTGGACCGCATCTTCACCCGCATCGGCGCCAGCGACGACCTCTCCGCCGGGCAGTCCACCTTCATGGTGGAGATGACGGAGGTGGCGGACATCCTGCACCACGCCACCAAGGATTCGCTGCTGATCCTGGACGAGATCGGCCGCGGCACCAGCACGTTCGACGGCATGTCCATCGCCCGGGCGGTGCTGGAGCACTGCGCCGACAGCCGGCGCCTGGGCGCCAAGACCCTCTTCGCCACCCATTACCACGAGCTGACGGAGCTGGAGGACAGCCTGCCGGGCACGGTGAACTACAACATCGCCGTCAAGACCCGGGGCGAGGACATCATCTTCCTGCGCAAGATCCTCCCCGGCGGCGCGGACCGCAGCTACGGGATCGAGGTGGCCAAGCTGGCGGGCCTGCCCGACCGGGTGATCCAGCGGGCCAAGACGATCCTGCGGGAACTGGAGGCGGCCGACGGCGCGCCCGCTGCCGCCGCTCCGCCCGCGCAGGAGACGGGGCAGCTCTCCCTGGAAGGCCTGCGGGAGGGAGAGGTGCTGGAGGCCCTGCGCCGCTGTCAGCCGGATGCGCTGACGCCCATCGAGGCCCTGTCCCTGCTCTATGAGCTCAAGCAGAAACTCACTTGAGCGGGGGTGGAGAGATGGCTAGGAAGAAAGCGTCCGCCGGCATGTCCTCCGGCGAGAAGATCGCGGGGACGGTCTTCTTCGTGATCTATCTGGTGGTGCTGCCTTTCGTCACCGCACCGCTGTTCCGAATGGCGGAGATGCTGCTGGGCGTGACGATCTCGCCCGCGCTGGAGAACATGCTCTATTACTATCTCCTCTTCGCCGTGACCCTCATCATCTTCCACGGATATCTGGTCCGCACGTCCCGCCGCTTCGCGGACGCGCTGGGCGATTCCTGCAAGATGATCCTGGTGGGGCTGGTGGCGCTCTACGGCCTCAACGAGCTGGTGTACCGGCTGACGAACTTGGTCATGGTCAACCACACCAACCTCAACAACACCACCATCTCCGCCCAGATCGACGCCGCGCCGCACATGACGCTGCTGATCGTGGTGTTCCTGGCGCCCTTCGTGGAGGAGACCCTCTTCCGGGGACTGGTGTTCGGGAACCTGCGGCCCAAGAGCCCTGTGGTGGCGTATGTGCTCAGCTGCCTGCTCTTCGCGCTGCTGCATGTCTGGCAGTTCGCCGTGGTGCAGCAGGACATCACGTATTTCCTGCTGATGGTGCAGTATCTGGTGCCCGGCCTGGTGCTGGCCTGGGTCTATGACCGGACCGGGACCCTCTGGACCTCCATCGGCCTCCACGCCGCGGCCAATGCCCTGAGCGCGTGGAGCATGCTGGTGTGAGAGCTCCTGCCCCCCGCGGCCGCCTGCAGCGGTCAGACCATCGAGAGAGAAGAGACGACTATGGATTTTTTTGACGTATTTTCCGAGATGCTGGTGATCCTCTTCGCCATCGCCCTGGGCTATGCGGCCAACCGCCGGGGCCACATGGGCGGCGAGACGGATCAGAAGATATCGAAGCTGCTGCTGGACTTCACCATGCCCGCCATGATCGTGGGGACGGTCATCAGCGGCGACGAGCTGCCGGAGCTGGGGGTGATCCTCTCCGTGCTGGAGGTGGGCGTCGTATTCTATCTGGTGGCGTTCGCGTTCGTGCTGGTGATCCCCATCTTCCTCCGGGGGACCCCTTCGGAGAAGGGCGTGTGGCGGTATGTGCTGGCCTTCCCCAACGTGGGCTTCATCGGCTATCCCGTGGCGGTGGCCCTGTTCGGGGAGAGCGCGCTGTTCTACGCGGTCATCCTGGCCCTGCCGTTCAACCTCCTCTCTTATGGCTTCGGCCCGCTGCTGCTGGTGGGCCGAAGCCGGTTCCAGCTGCGCAAGATGTTCTCGCCCTGCGTGGTGGCCTCGCTGCTGGGGCTGTTCCTGGCCCTGACCCGCCTGCGTCCTCCGGCCCTGATCGGGGAGATGCTCAGCTTCGTGGGCGATATCGCCGTGCCGCTGTCGCTGCTGCTGGTGGGCTCTCTCCTGGCGGGCCTGCCCGCCAGGCAGGTGCTCCATTCGCCCCGCCTGTGGCTGCTCTCCTTCCTGCGGCTGCTGGTGATGCCGGTAGTCCTGTGGGCCATCCTGCGGGCCATGGGCGTGGAGTCCATGGTGCTGGGGATCGCGGTGGTCCAGATGGCGATGCCCGCAGCGGTGAACGGCACGCTCTTGAGCATGGAGTACGGCGGAGACACCGAGGCCATGGCGCAGGTGACGTTCCTCACCACGCTGGCCTCCATCCTCACCATCCCGATCGTGGCTGCGCTGCTGCTGTGAGCGGTCCGGTACCGGGACCGCGCTCTGGAAAGGAGGAGGGCAGATGCCTCATATCCAACGATTAGATACCCATGTGGCCGACCTGATCGCCGCCGGTGAGGTGGTGGAGCGTCCGGCCAGCGTGGTCAAAGAACTGGTGGAGAACGCCATCGACGCCGGCGCCACCGCCGTGGCGGTGGAGATCCAGCGGGGCGGAATGGGGGCGATCCGGGTCACGGACAACGGATGCGGCATCGTCCCGGCAGATCTGCCCACGGCGTTCCTGCGCCATGCCACCTCCAAGCTGCGCAGCGAGGAGGACCTGGGGCGCATCGGTACCCTGGGTTTCCGGGGCGAGGCGCTGGCGGCCATCGCTGCGGTCAGCCGGGTGGACATCCTCACCCGCCCGCGCGGCGCGGACACCGGAGCCGCGCTGCACCTGGAGGGCGGAGCCGCCGGGACCGTGCAGGAGACGGGCGCGCCGGAGGGCACCACCATCGTGGTCCGGGACCTCTTCTATAACACGCCCGCCCGGCTGAAGTTCGTGAAGAAAGACAGCGCGGAGACGGCGGCGGTGAGCGGGCTGATGCAGCATCTGGCCCTCTCCCATCCCGCCATCTCCTTCAAGTTCGTCAAGGACGGGGCGGAGGCGCTCCACACGCCCGGGGACGGGAAGCTGGTCTCCGCCGTCTATGCGGCCCTGGGCCGGGAGTTCGCCCGCGGCCTGGTGCCTGTGGAGGGACGCGGCGGCGAGGTGGCCGTGTCCGGCTTCGTGACGGAGCCGCTCCAGGGCCGGGGCTCCCGGTCCATGCAGGTGTTCTTCGTCAACGGGCGCTTCATCAAGTCCCAGCTCCTCACGGCGGCCCTGGAAGAGGGCTATCGGAACCAGATCATGAAGGGGAAGTTCCCCGGCTGCGTCCTGTCGGTGACGCTGCCGGTGACGGCGGTGGACGTGAACGTCCACCCCGCCAAGACCCAGGTGAAATTTGCCCGGGAAAAAGAGGTCTTCGACGCGGTATACCACACGGTGCTGGACTGTCTGGACCGGCGTGAGGGCCCAGCGGCCGCGGCCAAGGCCGCGCCGCAGCAGGAGACGTTCCGCACCATGGACGCCAAGACTTTCCGGGAACAGGCCGCGGCGGCTGCCCGCCCGGCGCCCGCCCGGCCCGCCTGGGACAGTGAGCGGCGCTCGGCCGCGCGCGTGTCGGACAGCGCCCCCGTCCGGACCCGGCGGTCCGTTCCCGCAGATCCTGCGGCCTGGAGGCCCGCGCCCGCGGTCCCGGCCCGTCAGGCCCCGCCCCCATCCGTGGCCCCTGCCCAGCGGCCGGATCCGTCCGCCGGGGCCCGTCCCTTCGTCCCGGCGATCCCGCAGGATCCATCCAAGCTGCAGGGACAGCAGGCGATCGAGCCGGAGCGGGCGGTCCCCTGGCGCATCGTCGGGGAAGTGCTGCATACCTATATCATCTGTGAGAGCGCGGAGGGCCGTGTGTGGCTCATCGACAAGCACGCGGCCCACGAGCGGGTGAATTTCGACCGGCTCCAGGCGGCGCAGGAGCCGCCGATGCGCCAGACCCTGCTCCAGCCCATCGCGGCGGAGCTGGGACGGGAGGATGCGGCGCTGCTGCTGGATCAAAGGTCTCTGCTGGAGCAGTTCGGCTTCGCCTGCGAGGAGTTCGGGGATGGCACACTGCTGGTGCGGGAAGTCCCGGCGGACATCGACGCGGCGGACACCACCGCCACGCTGGAGGAGTTCGCTGAGAAGCTGCGCACGGGCCGCTCGCCGGCGGAGAAGCGGGAGGCCCTGCTCCATACCATGGCCTGCAAGGCGGCCATCAAGGGCGGCTGGACCAGCTCCCCGGCGGAACTGCGGGTGCTGGTGGACAAGGTCCAGAGCGGGGAAGTGCGCTATTGTCCCCATGGGCGTCCCGTGGCGGTCGAGCTGACGAAGCACGAGCTGGAGAAGATGTTCAAGCGGGCGTGAGATCCGAAGGGGGGTCGCGCCCCCTCTCCAGTCTGCGGACTGGCGGACGCGCTCGGGGCGCCTGAGGCAAAGTATCTCCGGCAGGTACACGCCCTGCCGGAAATGATCCCGCTTCCTCGATCTGCCTCCGGCGGATCGACCGGAAAACCCAACGGTGTTTTCCCCTATCCCTTTTTCTGCCGAGGATCGCGGAAGATCTGAGCTTTTTTTGGAGGTTCCCTGTATGGCAAAGAAGGAAAAACGCTTTTTGAAGACCTACAGTCAAGGGACTGTGGATGTGATCGAGATCCTGGTGGATCAGGAGACGGGGGTCAATTACCTGTTCCGCTCCAACGGGTATGCCGGCGGGATGACGCCGCTGCTGGACCGGGAGGGGAGGCCTGTCCTCACGACGGTCCTGGAAGAAAAGGAGTGATCTGGATGGAATTGCTGTTCGTGGACAGTTGCATCAGCCAGCGGCGGGACGCGTCCCGCACCCGAAAACTGGCGGAGGCGTTCTTGGAGTCGTTCCGTGCCGCCCATCCGGAGGCGGAGGTGGAGACAGTGGGTCCGGCGCAGCTGCTGGACCTGAAGCCCTTCGACCCGGACATGCTGGACGGGCGGGATGCCTTGGCGAGGGCCGGCGCGTTCGATGCGCCGGTGTTCGACCTGGCCAGACAGTTCCAGGCGGCGGACGCCGTCCTGGTGGCGGCCCCCTTCTGGGATCTGGCGTTCCCGGCGGCCCTGCGGATCTATATCGAGTATATCTCCGCCGTTGGCCTGACGTACCATTACCAGGAGGACGGCTGCCACGGGGACTGCAGGGCTTCGCGGCTGGTCTATCTCACCAGCGGCGGCGGCTTCGAACAGGAGGACAGCCTGGGAGTCCTGCATTGGCGGCAGCTGTCCGCCATGTTCGGCATCCCGCGGTTCGACTATGTATTCGCGGGCGGGCTGGACGCGGAGCCGGAGCGGGCCGGTGAGCGGCTGGCGGCGGCACAGGAACTGGCCCGCCGCCTGGGAGAGGAGGGCTGATATGGCGCCGAAGGTCGTCTGCGTGGTGGGCCCCACGGCCTGCGGCAAGACGAAGCTGGGGGTCCTGCTTGCGAAACGATATGACGGAGAGGTGGTCTCCGCCGACGCCATGCAGATCTATCGGGGGATGACCATCGGCACCGCCGCCCCGACTCCAGAGGAGATGGAGGGCGTGCCTCACCACATGATCGCCGTGGCGGACCCGGCGGAGCAGTGGTCCGTCGCCCGGTATGTGCGCGCGGCCACCGCCTGCGTGGATGACATCCTTGCCCGCGGGCGGCTGCCCATCTTGGTGGGCGGGACGGGGCTGTGGCTGGACGCGCTGGTCCGCGGCCTGCAGTTCGCGCCCGGCCAGTCCGGCGGCGCGGTCCGGCGGGCGCTGGAAGAGCGGTCCGCGCGGGAGGGCATCCTGCCCCTGCTGGAAGAACTGCGGCAAGTAGATCCGGAGGCCGCAGCGCGGCTCCACCCAGCAGATGAGAAGCGCATCCTGCGGGCGCTGGAGGTCTGGCAGGAGACGGGGAAGACCATCACGGCCCACGACCGGGAGAGCCGGCAGGCCCCGGATCGCTATGACGCGGTCCGGATCGGCCTGCAGTTCGCGGACCGGGCGGACATGAAGGCCCTCATCGACCGCCGCGTGGACGCCATGGTCCGCCAGGGGCTGGTGGAGGAGGTCCGGAGGCTGTTGGCCAGCGGCCTGCCCCGCGACGCCACGGCGCTCCAGGCCATCGGCTATAAGGAGTTCTTGGGCGTCATAGAGGGATCCGTCACGGAGGCGGAGGCCATCGAGAAAGTGAAGCTCCGCTCCCGACAGTATGCCAAACGCCAGCTGACGTGGCTGCGCCGGGATCCGGACATCCATTGGATCTGGTGGGAGAAGGAGCGCGATTTTGCCCGAGCTTTGCAGGTTTCGACAGAAATCCTGACCGCCGCTGGCGTATGCTAGTCCCAGGCGGACGGGAGAGATGGGGAGAACGTCCGTCCCAAGTAGATACAAAAGGAGCGGACGAACCATGCAGAACAAAGCGAACTTACAGGATATCTTCCTCCTGCGGGCCCGGCGGGACAAGCTGCCGGTGACCATGTTCCTGATGAACGGCTTCCAGATGCGGGGCATCATCACGGGCTTCGACGCCTTCGTGGTGGTCTTAGACAGCGAGGGCCGCCAGCAGGTGATCTACAAGCACGCGATCTCCACGATCGCACCCGTGCGGCCGGTGGAACTGGAGGAGTGAGCCGTCTGCACGGGAGCCGCGGCCCTCGTGCCGGCGGGACGTCCGGCCTGACGGACTGAGACGAGAGGCTGACAGGGGCCGCACCGGTCACAGGTGCGGGCGGCCCCGGGGAAAGAGACAGAAGAGGGACTCCATGAAAAACAGCTCACTTGGAACGAAACTGTTGCTGGCGGCGGTGACACTGGGCATCCTGGCCTATTTCACTGCCCAGGGCCTGCGGTATTTCAGCGACCCGCTCACCACCACGCTGGCCTATACCTATCAGGTGGAGGAGGGGATCGACCTCTCCGGCTATGTGGTGCGGGACGAGCAGGTCCTGCCGGATGAGAGCGGCGGCCTCCTGCGCGTGCAGCGTATGGAAGGGGAGCGGGTCGGAAAGGGAGGCGTGGTGGCCATGGTATATGCCGATCAGGCCTCGCTGGACCGCCAGAGCGAGATCGACGCGCTGGTCACCCGCATCGAACAGCTCCAGTACGCACAGCAGGCGGCATTGGGCTCCGAAGTGTCGCTGAAGCTGGACACGCAGATCATGCAGAGCCTGATGGCGTTCCGGGCAGACGTGACGGCCTCCAAGCTCTATGACGCGGAGGACCATGGAGAGGACCTGCGGGCCCTGGTGCTCAAGCGGGACTATACATACACGGATACCGCGGACGTGACGGAGCAGCTCACGCAGCTCCAGACCCAGCTCCAGACGCTCCGGTCCCAGTCCGCCGCGTCCGTCCGCCGCGTCACCGCGCCGGCGGCAGGGCTGTATTCCGCAGTGGTGGATGGGTATGAGACGGTGCTCACGCCAGAGTCGCTCACCGATCTGACCCCATCGAAACTGGCGGCAGTCGAGCCGGACGAGAGCACCGCCTCCAGCGTGGGCAAGCTGATCTTGGGAGATGCGTGGTACTATGCGGCCGTGCTGGACGCACAGGACGCGCAGGGACTGCAGGAGGGAGAGCAGCTGACGCTGCGCTTTGCCAAGAACGTGGAGCGGGACCTGTCTGTGACCGTGGAGTCTGTGAGCAAAGAGGAGGACGGCCGGGTGGCGGCGGTGTTCGAGGGCAGGACCTATCTGCCCCAGCTGACGCTGCTGCGCCAGCAGAGCGCCCAGATCATCGAGCGCTCGATCACCGGCCTGCGCATCCCCAAAGAGGCCCTGCGCGCCGAGTGGGTGCGCGTGGACAGCGACGGGGAGCGCACGACTGAGCAAGAGACGGGCGTCTACTGTCTGGTGGGCGCAGAGGCCTGCTTCAAACCGGTGGAGGTCCTCTATGACGGGGACGATTTCGTACTGGTGCGCTCCACGTTCGAAGATGCGGTGGACACCACCAGCACGCAGGAGAAGCAGCGCCTGCGCCCTGGCGACGAGGTAATCATCACGGCCAACGATCTATACGACGGGAAAGTCATCGATTGAACGGGACGAGGCGGCCCCGCAGCAAGGCCGCCCGACCGAGGAAGAGAGCTTTAGAAAGGGAGTTGGAGAGCATGTCCATCGCGGAAAACATCGCCCGTGTGCGGGCAGAGATCGCCGCCGCCTGTGCGGAGGTGGGCAGGGACCCGAAGGAGGTCCTTTTGGTGGGAGCCAGCAAGATGAACGATGCTGCCGCCTGCCGGGAGGCCATCGCGGCCGGGATCGACGCTCTGGGCGAGAACCGGGTCCAGGAGATGATGGGAAAGCTGGACGAGCATGCCTATGACGGCGCGCCGCTGCACTTCATCGGCCATCTGCAGCGCAACAAGGTCAAGCAGGTGGTGGGACGTGTGGCCCTGATCCAGTCTGTCGGTTCGCTGGAGCTGTTGGACGAGATCGAGAAGGTGGCCGCCGCCCGGGAGATGGTCCAGGATGTCCTGCTGGAAGTGAACATCGGCCGGGAGGCCGCCAAGAGCGGCTTCGCACCGGAGATGGTCACTGCCGCTGCACAGGCGGCCCAGACACGGTCCCATATCCGTGTCCGCGGACTCATGACCATCCCGCCGGCAGACGCCGACCGGCAGGAGAATATCCGGTATTTTCAGGAAGTGCGGGCACTTTATGTTGACATCGATGCAAAATTGTTCCATAATGAATTGGAATACCTGTCCATGGGGATGAGCGGAGACTACGCAGATGCTGTGCGTACCGGTGCCACCATGGTCCGTGTTGGCAGCGCCATTTTCGGCGCGCGTCACTATACCTGAGAAAATCCTGGAGCATGGCTCCGTTGGGAGGATGACCCATGAGCATTATCGACGAATTGAAGAAATGGACCCATCCCTATGGGGATGAGGACGAGGAGTATGACGACTTCGACGAGCCTGCCCGCCAGCCGGTGTTCGAAGACCGCAAGTCCAAGGTCGACGAGCGCCGGAACAAAGTAGTCAATATCCACGCCACGACCCAGCTGAAGGTGGTCCTGGTGAAGCCGGAGCGGTTCGAGAACGCCTCCGAGATCGCAGATCATCTCAAAGACAAGCGGACGGTGGTACTGAACCTGGAATCTACCAACAAGGACATCGCCCGCCGCCTGATCGATTTCCTGTCCGGCGTGGCATACGCAGGAGAGGGCAAGATCAAGAAGGTCGCGGCCAATACGTATCTCATCACGCCCTATCATGTGGATATCGAGGGCGATCTGATCGACGAACTGGAGAACAACGGGCTGTATTTCTGAGCGCAGCGGTCATACATAGGGGGGACGACGTTTTATGCTGACACCGCAGGAAGTTTCTTCCCGCGCATTCACCAAAGCGGTGATGGGCGGCTATAATATGGCCATGGTGGATGAGTTCCTGGACGAGCTCACCGACGATTACACTGCGCTCTACAAAGAGAACGCGGCGCTCAAGGCCAAGATGAAGGTGCTGGTGGAGAAGGTGGAGGATTATCGCGCCACGGAGGATTCCATGCGCGCCACACTGCTCACCGCCCAGAAGATGGCGGATTCCATCGTCCACGAGGCCGAGGCGAAGCGGGACCAGCTGCTGGCCCAGGCAGAGGCGGACGCGCGGGAGAAGATCGGGAAGCTCCAGCAGGAGCTGGCAGAGGCGGAGGACCGCCTGAAGGCCGGTCAGGAAGAGCTGGCGCGGTTCATCGCCGCCAGCCGGGACATCTGCCAAAAGGAGCTGACGTTCCTGGAGCAGTTGCCCCAGCTTCCCGTAGACATCCCGTCTACGCCTCCCATCGAGGAGGAGACGAAGGTCAACGAGATCGAAGAGAACGTGCTGGCCGCTTTTGCGGAGCAGCCCGTGGAGGAAGCGGAGCAGGCGCCCGCAGAGGCGGAGGAAGCGGAGGACGACTATCCCACCGGCGACCCCTTCTCTCGGGACGAGATGGCAGACGCCACCCGCCGTATCAATCTCAGCGACCTGAAGTTCGGCCGGAACTACCACGGCAGCGAAGATCGGACATGAGGAGAGCGGCTCTGCGGAGAGCCGCTTTTTTCCTGGGAGGGACACTATGGAGAGACAGGCCCCCATCATTGCCTTTTTGTATGATTTCGATAAGACGCTCTGCACCACGGACATGCAGGACTATGCGTTCATCCCCAGTCTGGGCATGACGCCCGCGGAGTTTTGGGCGGAGGCCAACGAATTCGGCCGCGCCAACCGCATCGACGGGATACTGGCCTACATGTACACCATGCTCCGGGAGGCGGAGCGCAAGAACCTGCCGTTCACCCGGGAAGAGCTGGTGGAAAAGGGACGCAGCATCGTGCTCTTCCCAGGGGTCCAAGACTGGTTCCGCCGGATCGACGCGTTCGGCGCGGCCCAGGGCGTGCAGGTGGAGCATTACGTCATCTCCTCCGGCCTGCGGGAGATCATCGAGGGGTCTTCCATCAGCGGGGCATTCAAGGAGATCTATGCCAGTGAGTTCTACTATGACGAGCGGGGCGTGCCGGTCTGGCCGAAGCTGGCCGTGAACTTCACCGCCAAGACCCAGTTCGTCTACCGGATCAACAAAGGGGTCCTGGATGTCTCCAACGACAAGGATCTGAACGCCTCCATGCCTGATGACAGCAAACGGGTGCCCTTCACCAACATGATCTACGTGGGGGACGGCCTCTCTGACGTGCCCTGCATGAAGATGATGCGCGCCTATGGAGGGCAGGCCATCGCGGTCTATCAGGACAGTGACCGCGCGGGGGTGGAGGACCTGCTGGCCAAAGGCCGGGTAGACTTCATCTTCCCGGCGGATTACCGCGAGGGCACTGCGCTGGATGAGACAGTGAAGAACATCATCCGGAAAATGGCCATCACGGACCGCCTGTGGGAGGAGAATGCCCAGCAGCTGCGCACCATCGGCGGAGATGTGCTGCCCGACCAAGTGGGATTGTTTTGAGGAGCCGGAAGGCTCCTCTTTCCGTCCAGACCTCTGGGGGATGACGGATGCGCCGCTCCTTTTTTGGGGCCCCGGAAAAATGGGGGGGGGAGATATGGAGAAAGTTATTTACATGGCGTATCTTCCTTGCTAAAATATACACTATGTAATTAGAGTCGTCCCTGAGAGGAGAGAGAACGCGATGGCTTCCACAACTGAATTTTCCCGCACGCTGTCTCTGCTGCGCCAGGAGCGCGGCGTCAGCCAGCGTACCGCGGCTGGGGATCTGGGCATCTCCCAGGCGCTGCTGTCCCACTATGAGAACGGCATCCGAGAACCGGGCCTCTCTTTCGTGGTGCGGGCCTGCGACTATTACCATGTCTCCGCAGATTTCATCTTGGGCCGGACGCTGTCTCGGGAGGGCAACATGCTCTCTGAGCAGGAGATCCTCAGCGCGGCCGGACCGGGCAACGTCCTCCAGGGCAGCGTGCTGGCCACGCTCCAGAGCAAACTGCTCTCTGGCGCGGTCGATGTGCTCTTCGGCCTGCTGGGCAAGCTGGGCGACCGGGGGGCCATCAATGCGGCCGCCGGCTATCTGGGCAGCGCCGTATATCAGCTCTATCGCCATCTCTACCGGGCGGCGGGAGCCAATGAGGCCTATTTCTCCCTGGATCCCACAGCTTGCACCATGGGCGTGGCGGATGCGGACATGAAACTCAGCGAGACGGCCTATGCCAAGGCCCTGCGGGCCAAGACCGCGCAGAAAGCGGAGTTCCCGGATCTCTCCGATCAGGCTCTGACCGATACCTATCCCGGCCGCTGCCAGAGCCTGACACAGGTCCTGAGCACTGCGGACGCACGGCTCTCCGCGATGGCGGAGCGGGCACGATGAGCTTCCAATCTTTTGAGTTCCTGGCACTGCTGACGGTGACTGTGACTGTCTGCCGCACGGTGGGGGGCCAGCAGGGGCGGCGCCTGTTGCTCTTGGCCTCTGTGGTCTCCTACCTCTGGGGCGTTTGGGACCTGCAGGGCGGTGGCCCCCGCCTGCTGGCAGGGACCCTGGTGGTGCTGTTGGGCGCGCAGGTCACGCGCCTGTGCGGCCGCCGCCTGTTGGCAGGCCCGCCGGGAGCTGGGCGGCGGTGGGCGCTGGCGGGGGCCGCTGCCTGGCACGTGGCCGTGCTGCTGGTGTTCAAATACACGGACTTCTTCACAGGCGGCGCCGTGTCCATCGGATGGGCGCCTCTGGGACTGAGCTTTTTCACGTTCCAGCAGCTCTGGACGCTCCGGGAACTGTCTAAGGGAGCCGTCCAGGCCTCCTGGCTGCAAGGCGGGGACTTCCTGCTCTATACCTTCTTTTTCCCGACCGTCTCCTCCGGACCCATCCTCAAGCCGCAGGCCTTCTTCCCACAGCTGGAGGGATCGGGCTTCCTGTGCCCCAGCTGGGAGGATCTGGCGGCTGGGCTGTATGCCATCTGCTGCGGGATGGCGGAGAAGGTGCTCTTGGCGGATGCCTTCGGCGTGGCAGTAGACAATGGCTGGGCCCGGGCCGGAGAGCTGAGCGCCCCGGCAGCGTGGCTGGTGATCCTGGGCTATACGCTGCAGCTCTACTTCGACTTCTCTGGGTACTGCGATATCGCCACGGGGGCTGCCAGGCTGCTGGGGATCCGTCTGCCAGCCAACTTCGACTCGCCCTACCGCGCGCTGAGCGTGGGGGACTTTTGGAAGCGATGGCACATCACCCTCACCAGCTTCTTGCGAGAATGCGTCTATTTCCCTCTGGGCGGCAGCCGGGGGAGCGCGGCGCGGACGTACCGCAACATCCTCCTCATCTTCCTCATCAGCGGTTTCTGGCATGGCGCTGGATGGACGTTCTTGCTCTGGGGTGCGCTCCATGGCATGGCCCAGATCGCAGAGCGCGCCTGCCGCACAGGCCGGGAGCGTCTGCCGGGCTGGCTCCGCTGGGCGGCCACGTTCCTGTTCGTGAACCTGGCATGGGTGTTCTTCCGGGCGCCCAGCCTCTCCGCCGCAGGGACGCTGTTCACGGCCGCTTTCACCGGAGGGATGGCAGCGCCGGAGCCGTGGCTGCTGGAGGGCCTCCTCGCTTCGGAGATGGAAGCGGTCCAGACCATCGCCCCGGCCCTGGCGCCGGTGGTCCAGGCCATCGCTGCCGGGGGACTGTATCTCTTGGGTCTGATGGTAGCTCTGGCACCGGGGAACACGATCAGCCGGATGGATACCTTCCGCCCCACATGGTGGCGGTGCGTATCCCTGGCGGTGCTCTTGTCCTGGTCCATCCTCTCTTTCACCGGCATCACCACCTTCATCTATTCTGATTTTTGAGGAGGCGCACGTGGGATCGAACATGAAACGCTGGGTCTGCGGCCTGCTGGCCCTGGTGTGCGGCGCTTTGCTCTTGTGCGGCCTCTTCGTGTATGCCGTGGACCCGTGCTTCTATTACCGCATCCCTGCGGACCGGGACCTGGTATTCTTCAACGAGCGGTATCAGGACGCGGGCCTCGCCCGGCAGATCCCTGCCGATACAGTGGTGCTGGGCACATCCATGGTGGCCAATTACCGCATCAGCCAGATCGAGGAGACCTTTGGCGGGACAGGCGTGAAGCTCACGGTGCCCGACGGGTACCTCAGCGAGTTCTCCGCTGTGCTGGACACCGTGTTCCGGAACCACCCGCCAGAGCGGGTGCTCTTCGGACTGGATGTGAACATCCTGGTCCGGGACGAGAGCGGCCTCACAGGCGCGCTGCCGGAGTATCTCTATAATGCCTCGCCCTTGGATGACGTCAAGTATCTCCTCAACCGGGACACGCTGTATTACAGCGTCTACGCCCTCTTTGCAGACGCCCGGGGGGAGGGGGGAGATCTGGACGGCGCCTTCACCTGGGACGAGGATCTGTGGTGGAACCATATGACTGCCCTGGAGAATTACGACCGGCCCGCTCTGGCCGAGTCTTCACTTCCCGCAGATGCGTATCTGGACGAGGCGGACGGGAACTTGGCGGTGATCGAGCATTGGGCAGCGGCGTGGCCGGACACGCAGTTCGATATCTTCTTCTCGCCGTACAGTCTGCTGTATTGGGACAAGACCATCCGACAGGGAGAGACGGACGCGGTGTTCGCGGCCCTGGAGCGCGCCTGTGAGCGGCTGATGTCCCTGGAGAACGTGCGCGTGCATGGGCTGCTGATGGATCCGGACCTCGTGGCGGACCTGGACCATTATGCCGACTACATCCATCATTCCACACAGGCAGCGGGCATCGCGTTGGAGAAGCTGTCCTCCGGAGAGGACTTGCTGACAGAGGAAAATTGGCGCCAGACCCTCGCCAATTGGCGGGAGTTTGTGGTAAACTATGACTACGACCAGTTCTGGACGGATGCGTTCTGGTGGAAGTGGAACATCGATCACGGTGCGCCCGTGGTCTGGGAGCCGGGAACGTGACCGGCCGTATCTGCCCTGCCGGCTGCCGCGATGCCTGCGGCGAGAGGCCGGCATGCCCCAGGACGTTTGACCGCGGAGACTTGCCCAAGGAGGTTTTCAGGATCCTATGATGAAACAGGACCATATCCGCAATTTCAGTATCATCGCCCACATCGACCACGGCAAATCCACCTTGGCGGATCGGCTGCTGGAAAAGTGCAATGCCGTCTCCGCCCGGGAGATGTCCAGCCAGCTCTTGGACAATATGGATCTGGAGCGGGAACGGGGCATCACCATCAAAGCCCGGGCCGTCCGGCTGACCTACCACGCCCAGGATGGGGAGGACTATGAGCTCAACCTGATCGACACGCCGGGCCATGTGGACTTCAACTATGAGGTCTCCCGGTCCCTGGCCGCCTGCGAGGGGGCGGTGCTGGTGGTGGACTCCACCCAGGGCGTGGAGGCCCAGACCCTGGCGAACACCTATCTCGCGATGGAGCACGACCTGGAGATCCTCCCGGTCTTCAATAAGATCGACCTGCCGGCGGCAGACCCCGCCAAGGCCAAGCAGGAGGTGGAGGATATCATCGGTCTGCCCGCCTTGGACGCGCCGGAGATCTCTGCGAAGATGGGCATCAACATCGACGCTGTCCTGGAGGATATCGTGAAGAACGTACCCGCGCCCAAGGGGGACGCCTCCGCGCCGCTCAAGGCCTTGATCTTCGACAGCCAGTATGACAGTTACCGGGGCGTCATCGTCTACTTCCGGATCATGGAGGGGACGCTGCGCACGGGCCAGCAGGTGAAGATGATGGCCTCCGGAGCCTCTTATCAGGTGATCGAGTGCGGCCATCTGCTGCCTCTGGGCATGGAGCCGTGCGAGTGTCTGGAGGCCGGTGAGGTGGGCTATTTCACTGCCTCCATCAAGAACGTCCAGGATACCCGCGTGGGCGACACGGTGACGGACGCCGTCACGCCCACGGCGGAGGCCCTGCCCGGCTACCGTCCGGTACAGCCCATGGTCTACTGCGGGATCTACACAGAGGACGGCTCCAAATATCCGGATCTGCGGGACGCGCTGGAGAAGCTCCAGCTCAACGATGCCTCCCTGCGCTTCGAACCGGAGTCCTCGGTGGCCCTGGGCTTCGGCTTCCGGTGCGGCTTCTTGGGGATGCTCCATATGGAGGTCATCCAGGAGCGGTTGGAGCGGGAGTTCGATCTGGACTTGGTGACGACGCTGCCCTCCGTCATCTATCATGTCTACAAGACCGACGGGACCATGGTGACGGTGGACAATCCCCACAACTATCCGGATCCCGCCGTCATCGAGCGGGCGGAGGAGCCCTATGTGAAGGTGTCCATCATCAGCCCCAACGAATATGTAGGCAACATCATGCCCATGTGCCAAGACCGGCGGGGCGAGTTCAAGGACATGCAGTATCTGGACACGAACCTGGTGGAGCTGCATTATCAGATGCCCCTCAACGAGATCATCTATGATTTCTTCGATACGCTCAAGGCCAATACCAAGGGATACGCCTCTTTGGACTATGAGCTCTCCGGCTATCGTCCCAGCGAGCTGGTGAAGGTGGACCTCAAGCTCAACGGCGACGCCGTGGACGCCCTGAGCTTCATCGCGCACAAGGACAAGGCCTACGGCCGAGCCCGGCGGCTGTGTGAGAAACTCAAGGAGAACATCCCCCGCCAGCTCTTCGAGATCCCCGTCCAGGCGGCCATCGGCGGCCGGGTCATCGCCCGGGAGACCGTGAAAGCCATGCGCAAAGACGTGCTGGCCAAGTGCTACGGCGGCGACATCACCCGAAAGAAGAAACTGCTGGAAAAGCAGAAGGAAGGCAAAAAGAAGATGCGCAGCCTGGGCAGCGTACAGATCCCCACAGAGGCGTTCCTGGCGGTGCTGAAGCTGGACAGCTGAGGGCCGTCCCCGGCTGGCATCGTGTGATCAAGAGCGCGCGGCGCAGACGAAAGGTCTGCGCCGCGCGTCTGTGTCTCATCAAGCGAATGTGACCGTGGTACCGGTCTTCCCCTCCAGGGCCTCGATGGCCTTGTCCAGGCTGGTGATGATGGCCCGCTTGTCCGGTGCGGCCCGGACGAACCGCATCGCGGCCTCCACTTTCGGCAGCATACTGCCCACGCCGAACTGGCCCTCTTTGGCATATCGGGCTGCCTCCGCCAGCGACAGGTGGTCCAGGTCCTTTTGGTCCGGCCGGCCCCAGTTGATGGCGACCTTCTCCACTTCGGTGAGGATCATCAGGATGTCCGCGTGGACCTGCTCTGCCAAGAGCTCTGCAGCCAGGTCCTTGTCGATGACGGCCGCCACACCGGTGAGGCGGCCGTCAGGCTGCTCCACCACGGGGATCCCGCCGCCGCCGCAGGTGATGACGATGGTGTCGTCCCAGAGCTTGCGGACCGCATCGATCTCCACGATCCTGCGGGGAAGGGGGGAAGCCACGACTCGCCGCCAGCCGCGGCCCGCATCTTCCCGCATGGTATAGCCCTTCTCCTGCTTCAGGCGGCGGGCCTCTTCCTCTGTGTAGAAAGGACCGATGGGCTTGGTGGGGAGTTGGAACGCAGGGTCGCCGGCTTCCACCACCACCTGAGTCGCCACAGTGACCACGGAGACGTCGCGGTTGCGTTCGTTGAGTGCATAGCGCAGGCACTGCTGGATATGATAGCCGATATAGCCCTGGCTCATGGCGCCGCAAACGTCGAAGGGCATGGGCGGGACGACGTCCGCAGCAGTCTCACTGGCCAAGAGGATGCGGCCCACTTGGGGACCGTTCCCGTGGACCAACGCCATCTCGTATCCGGCACAGCTGATCTGTGCGATGCGTTCGCTGGTCCGCCGCACCACCTCCAGCTGGGCCTGTGCAGTGGGCTCACTGCCTTTGGATTGCAGGGCGTTGCCGCCCAGGGCGATGACGATCCTGGGATCATCTTGCATGATTCATCCCTCCTTGATGTGTAAGGGGCGATGCCCCACACCGCAGAGTGTGTCCTGGCCCGCCGCCGATCATACATGGCGCAGGCGCCGACGATCGTATGCCACAAAATGACGAGAAAGGTCGACCTTTTAGGAAATGCACAAAAAACATCTCCGATCTCTGGAAAAAACTTTATGGCTGTGTGCGGGGGAAACGATTGACTGTCATCAGAAAAACCATCATAATGACATCGAAATGAGTGCAAGATCGATGGACTGCGGTCTCGAGAGGGAGGAAACCATGAAAAAGGGCTATTTAGTGCTCCAGGATGGCCGGGCGTTCGAGGGGTTTCGGTTCGGCGCCGACGCCGCGGCGGTCGGAGAATTGGTGTTCACGACAGGCATGTGCGGTTATATCGAAACGCTGACCGACCCCAGCTACGCAGGACAGATCGTATTACAGACGTACCCCCTCATTGGAAACTACGGGATCATCCGGGAAGACTTTGAGGGGGCTTGTTGCGTCAAGGGGTATGTAGTGCGCGAATGGTGCGACGCGCCCTCCAACTTCCGGACGGACTGCGACCTGGATACCTTCTTGAAAGAACAGGGCGTGCCGGGGCTCTGGGGCGTGGATACTCGGGAGCTCACCCGCATCATCCGGGAACACGGTGTCATGAACGCCTGCATCTGCAATACGGTCCCCGCGGACCTGACGGCGGTGGAGACCTACGCCGTCACGGGCGTAGTGGAGGCTGTTACCTGCAAGGCGCCCACGCTCTATCCGGCGGAGGGGCGGCAGCGGGCCCGAGTCTGCCTCATCGATTACGGTGCCAAGCGCAACATCGTCCGGGAGCTCCAAAAGCGGGGCTGCGCGGTGACGGTCCTGCCTGCCTCCACCAGTGCAGAGGAGATCTTAGCATCTGAGTCGGATGGCGTCATGCTCTCCAACGGACCCGGAGATCCGGCAGAGGACCTCTATCAGATCCAGCAGATCCAAAAGCTGCTGGGGAAGGTGCCCATGTTCGGCATCTGCCTGGGGCATCAGCTCACGGCCCTGGCCACGGGCGGGAAGACCTATAAGCTCAAATATGGGCATCGGGGCGTGAACCAGCCGGTCCGAGACCTCCAGGGCACGCGCACCTATATCACCAGCCAGAACCACGGCTATGCGGTGGACTCCGGCTCGGTCCAGCAGGGGCAGGTGCGCTTCGCCAACGCCAATGACGGGACCTGCGAGGGCATCGACTATCCGGCGCTGCGGGCCTTCACGGTCCAGTTCCACCCGGAGGCCTGCACCGGACCCAAGGATACTTCGTTCCTCTTCGACCGCTTCGTAGCTCTCATGGAAGGAGGCGAGCTGTAATGCCGCTGGATACATCGATCAAAAAAGTGCTGGTGATCGGTTCCGGACCCATCGTCATCGGCCAGGCAGCGGAGTTCGACTATGCCGGCGCCCAGGCCTGCCGGGTGCTCAAGGAGGCCGGCGTGGAGGTGGTGCTGTGCAACTCCAACCCCGCCACCATCATGACCGATCAGGCCATGGCGGATGAGATTTATCTGGAGCCGCTGACCGTGGAGACCATCAAGCGCATCATCTGCAAGGAGAAGCCGGATTCCATCCTGGCGGGCCTTGGCGGCCAGACGGGCCTGACCTTGGCCATGCAGCTGGACAAAGAGGGCTTCCTCCAGGCGCAGGGCGTGCGCCTGCTGGGGACAGACGCCGCCGCCATCTCCCGGGCCGAGGACCGGGAGATGTTCAAAGAGGCGATGGCGGAGATCGGACAGCCAGTCATCGCATCAGACATCGCAGAGACCGTGGAGGGCGCGCTGGCGGTGGCGGAGCGGATTGGCTATCCGGTCATCGTCCGTCCTGCGTTCACGCTGGGCGGCGCCGGCGGCGGTGCGGCACAGGACGCGGACGAGCTGCGCATCATCGCGCAGACGGGCCTGGACGCCTCGCCCATCTGCCAGATCCGCGTGGAGAAAGCTATCTTCGGCTGGCAGGAGATCGAGTCCGAGACCATGCGGGACAGCGTGGGGAACGTGATCGCCGTCTGCTCCATGGAGAACCTGGACCCCGTGGGGGTCCACACGGGAGACTCCATCGTGGTGGCGCCCACCCAGACACTGGCGGACAAGGAGTTCCAGATGCTCCGCAAGGCCTCCTTGGATATCATCGCTCATCTCGGCATCGTGGGTGGGTGCAACGTGCAGCTGGCTTTGGATCCGGAGAGCTTCCAATACGCCGTCATCGAGGTGAATCCCCGGGTCAGCCGCTCCTCTGCCCTGGCCTCCAAGGCCACGGGATACCCCATCGCCAAGATTACCACCAAGATCGCACTGGGCTATCGCCTGGATGAGATCAAGAACGACATCACCGGCAAGACCTGCGCCTGCTTCGAGCCCACACTGGACTACGTGGTGGTGAAGATGCCCAAGTGGCCCTTCGACAAATTCGCCGATGCCAGCCGCCATCTGGGCACGCAGATGAAGGCCACCGGTGAGGTCATGGCCATCGGGCCCAGCTTCGAGATGGCACTCATGAAGGCGGTCCGCGGCGCGGAGATCGATATGGACTGCCTGGACCGCAAGCCCGATCCGGAGGATCAGGCGCCTATCCGGGAGCGCTTGGCCCGGGTGGATGACCACCGCCTCTTCACAGTGTTCGAGGCACTCAAGAGCGGTGTGTCCATCGGGGAGATTCATGCCATCACGAAGATCGACCGTTGGTTCCTGGCCAAGCTGCTCAAGCTGGCAGCGTTCGAGCGGGACCTTGCAGGCGGTCTTACGCCTGAGCGGTATGAGACCGGCAAGAGACTGGGGTATCCGGACGGTGCCCTCCTGCGGCTTGCCGGCGCGGCGGAGCTGCCCTGCCCGCCGTTGTCCGCCGTCTATAAGATGGTGGATACCTGCGGCGCGGAGTTCGACGCAGAGACCCCCTATTTCTACTCCTCGTTCGACCGCTACTGTGAGTCTCGGGCCTTCCCCCGGTCCGGACGGCCCGTCATCATGGTGCTCGGCTCCGGACCCATCCGGATCGGCCAGGGCATCGAATTCGACTACTCCTCCGTCCACTGCGTTTGGACCCTCAAGGAACTGGGTTATGACGTGGTGATCGTCAACAACAACCCGGAGACCGTCTCCACGGACTACGACACTGCTGACCGCCTGTACTTCGAGCCGCTGTGCCCGGAGGATGTGATGCACATCATCGAAGTGGAGAAGCCCATGGGCGTGGTGGTGGCCTTCGGCGGACAGACGGCTATCAAGCTCACGAAGTTCCTGGACAGCCACGGGGTGAAGATCTTGGGGACCAGTGCCGAGTCCATCGACATGGCTGAGGACCGGGAGCGGTTCGACGAGCTGCTGGAGCGCTTTTCGATTAAGCGCCCCCAAGGCCGGGGCGTGCTGGGGATGGAAGAGGCGCTGGACGCGGCCCACGAGCTGGGCTATCCGGTGCTGCTGCGGCCCAGCTATGTCATCGGCGGCCAGAACATGGTCATCGCCCACAACGATGAGGATGTGCGCACCTATATGGAAGTCATCCTCTCCGGCAAGATCGAGAACCCTGTCCTGGTGGACCAGTATCTCATGGGCAAGGAGCTGGAAGTGGACGTCATCTCTGATGGGACCGATGTCCTCATCCCCGGTATCATGCAGCATATCGAGCGCACCGGCGTCCACTCCGGCGACTCCATCGCCGTCTATCCGCCTTTTTCCATCGGTGACAAGATGCTGGAGACCATCATCGACTGCTCGGAGAAGCTGGCCCTGTCCCTGGGGACTCGGGGCCTCATCAACATCCAGTATCTCATCTATCAGGGCGAATTGTACGTCATCGAGGTGAACCCCCGTGCCAGCCGCACGGTGCCCTATATCTCCAAGGTGACGGGCGTGCCCATGGTGGATCTGGCCACACGGGTCATGGTGGGCCAGCCGCTCAAGTCCTTGGGATACGGGACGGGACTCTATCGCCAGCCGCCGTATGTGGCGGTGAAAGTGCCGGTGTTCTCGTTCGAGAAGATCACCGACGCCAACGCCGCCCTGTCGCCGGAGATGAAGTCCACCGGAGAGGTCCTGGGCCTTGGAAAGAACATGCAGGAAGCTCTGTTCAAGGGCTTGGTCTCCGCCGGGTACAAGGTGGAGAAAGAGGAGCGGGGCGGGATCCTCATCTCCGTCAACCGCAGGGACCAGCCGGAGATCGTGAACATCGCCCGGAAACTGGACGATATGGGCTATAAGCTCTACGCCACTGACGGCACAGCAAATGAGATCTCGCAGCTTGGGACCGATGTGGAGGTCGTGGGCAAGCTGGGGAAGGACAACCGGGTCTTCCGGATGCTGGAAGAGGGGAAGATCGACTATGTGATCCTCACCGGGTCCACGGAACCCAGCTATATCCGGGACTTCATCCATCTGAACCACCGCTGCGTCCAACTGGGCATCCCTTGCCTGACATCTCTGGATACGGCGAACGCGCTGACAGACATCTTGGCCAGCCGGTATACCCAGGCCAACACAGAGCTGATTGACATCTGCCACCTGCGTACCGAGCGGCGGGTCCTGCCCTTCACCAAGATGGAGACCTGCGGCAACGACTTCCTCTTCTTGGAGGACTTCGACGATGCGATCACCTGCCCGGAGTCTTTGTGCGTCACGTTCTGCGACCGCCATCACGGCATCGGCGCCGACGGCATCGTCCTCATGCAGCGCTCCAAGAAGGCGGATGCCAAGATGCGGGTGTTCAATGCGGACGGCAGCGAGAGCCAGATGGGCGGCAATGCCCTGCGGTGCATGGCCAAGTATCTCTATGACGGGGGCATCGTGAAGAAAGAGACCATGACCATCGAGACCAGCACGGGCGTCAAAGCCGTGAAGGTCTATACCACCAACGGCAAGGTGACCTCTGCCTGCGTGGACATGGGGTATGCCACGCTGGACACGGCTGCGCTCAAATTCGCCATCCCGGAAAAGACGGTGGTGGGGTATCCGGTGCGGATCGGCGGACGCCCCTTCGAGATCACCTGCGTAGACATGGGCAATCCCCACTGTGTGGTGTTCTGCCCCCGGGTGGATCAGGTGGACATGGAGTTCCTGGGCCCCCGCTTCGAACATGCGCCCTACTTCCCCCAGCGGATCAACACGGAGTTCATCCGCGTGGTGAATCCCAGCACCATCAAGATGCGGGTCTGGGAGCGGGGCAGCGGTGAGACCCTGGCCTGCGGGACCGGCGCGTGCGCGGCGGTGGTGGCCGCCGTGGCGAACGGCCTTTGCGAGAAGGGGCGGGACATCACGGTGAAAGTCCGCGGCGGTGACCTGGTGGTCAACTATACGGATGAGAACGTCACCCTCACGGGCGACGCCAAGCTGGTCTACACCGGAGTGGCGGAGTACTGAACGGCCGGCCGGCGTACCCGGAGGAGGAAGCATGCGGCCCTCTCTCCAGCGGTGGTTTGGCTGCCGGGGGAGCGATCCGTGTCGCAGAAGATGCGGATCAGAGCGAAAAACAGGGGATTGGGCCTTTTCAGGTCCGATCCCCTGTGCTATCATGGAAGATAAGATCGATCCCGCCCCTGCGTCCAGACGGATCCAGTCAGGAGAGGTGTGCTATGGGGACCAAGGAGCCCGTCCGCCGCTTCCCGGTCATCGGGATGCGCAACATCAAGACCGCCTGCACCGTGGCCCTGTGCGCCTTGGTGTACTATTTCCTGGGCCGCAGCCCGGCATTCGCCTGTATCGGCGCGATCTTCGGCATGGGGTCGGACATGGAGGACTCCCGTCTCAATGGCGGCAACCGGCTGTTCGGAACCATCATCGGAGGACTGCTGGGCATGGTGCTGTTCCGCATCTATCTGATCTTCTATCCCCAGGGAGGCCATACGCTGCTGCTGGTGCCGCTGGTGTTCGTCGGCACCGTGCTGCTGATCGTGCTGTGTCAGATATTCTGGGTGGGCGGCGTGCAGCCTGGGGGCGTGGTATTGTGTATCCTGCTCTTCAACACCCCGGTAGACAGTTATATCAGTTATGCGCTCAACCGGATCCTGGATACGGCAGTGGGCGTCCTGGCGGCCTTGGCGGTCAATTATCTGTTCCCGCGGGACCGCTTGCCCCGCTGGCTGAGGCGGCGGCAGGCGGCACGCCGCCAGGATGGAGGAGCGGATGAGCCGCTGACAGACACGGAAGATACCGTCTGCCCGTAAGGCCAGTGGTGGGACATGCCCGAAAATTTTTTGGTTGACAAAAGGGAGCGCTGTGTGCTAACATCCCTACTAACGAACGCAAGGACGCAGAGGAGTAAGCGGGAAGGCCCATACAGAGAAGTGTCGGTCGGTGCGAGACACGATGGCTGCTGAACCGCTGAACTGGCTGCAGAGCGGCCGTGCCGAAGGGAAAGTAGGTGCGGACGGGTGCTCCCGTTACAGAGCAGGGATATGATGGTATCCCGCAGAGTGATCCTCTTTTTGAGGATAAAGAAGAGTGGTACCGCGGAAGGATATCAGACCTTTCGTCTCTTCTGCCCTGACAGGCAGGAGCGGCGGAAGGTCTTTTTGCTGTCTCCTGACCCCATCTCGATCTTTCAGGAGGAAGCACACATGAATGGAAAACACACCGCAAAGACCCCCTTCATCCTGGCGTTCTCTGTGGGCGCCGTACTGTTCTCCGCCCATGCCGGCGGGGGATTCGCCACCGGCAACCAGGCCAACACCTATTTCGTAGGCCTGGGATGGGCGGGCATCGTCTCCGCCATCGTCGCCATGCTGCTCTTGACGCTCACCATGCGCCAGGCGATGGTCATGTACAACGCTCGGGGCCTTACCAGCTACAAGGAGCTTTTTCAGGTGCTGTACCATCCCTTCGACAAGCTGGAATGGCTCTTTGAGATATTTTTCTACATCATGGTCCTCATGGCCGTGGCCGCTGCTATCTCCGGCGCCGCCTCCGCACTGGAAGGATACTTCCGCATCGACTATCGCCTGGCCATCGTGCTGGTAGGTGCGCTGGTGCTGATGCTCACCATCTTCGGCGCCGGTATCGTCCGGGCCGCCTCCACCTATATGGGCATCGCCATCCTCGTCACGGCCATCACCATCTACGCAGTGGGCATCTGCCAGAGCGAGAGCTCCATCACCGCGATCCTTCGGGCCGACATGGAGGCCCGTGGCTTCGGCGGGATGCCGCAGGCCATCGTCAACGCGCTGACCTATGCCGGCTTCCAGTGTGTGACGCTGCCCACCATGATCGCCTGCGGCACGCCGCTGCAGGACCGCAGGGGATGCGGCAAGGCCATGTGGATATCCTTCGCCATGAATACAGTGGCCCTGGTGCTCTCCATTTTCATGCTCCAGGCTTGGCAGAGCGTCTATATGTCCGTGGAGGGAGGCTCCACCATCCCGACGCTCACGGCCTGCAATGTGATGGGCATCGATCAGCTCACCACGGTGTATGGGATCTGCCTGCTGCTGTGCCTCATCTCCACCGGCGTCACCACCATCTACGGGTTCACGGCCCGGTTTGAGAAACTCCCGCTGTTCCGCGGGATATCTTCGGCGCCCATCCGCAGCGCCATCGTCTCGGCGTTCATCATCGTGGTGTCCATAAGCATCTCCCTGGTGGGACTGTCCAATATCATCAAGTATGGGTATGGTTACTGCGGGTATCTGGGCGTCGCCGTAGTCGTGATCCCCTTCCTCACTGTGGGCGTCTATAAGAACCGCGCCTATCTGCGCAGCCATGGCGAGACGTTCCCACAGCGCCAGGAGGCGGCCGGAGGAGCACCGGCGCCCGCCAAGACCGTCAGCACCACCCGTCCCGCAGCCCAGTGCGACTGAGCTCCAGCAGGAAAGGAAGGACATCACCATGGAAAAAACGCTCTTCCCCGGATATACCATCGGCCCGGACGCCTATGACGGCATCGCTGCCGTCTGCCCGGCATATGGCAGGCGGGCGGCCGTGATCGGCGGCCGCCGGGCCCTGGCGGCGGCGGGGGACGCCATCGTGGCCGCCGCCCAGGCCGCCGGTATCGAGATCATCGGCCCCATCTGGTATGGCGGCGAGGCCTCGCGAGAGAATATGGAGATGCTGGCGCCCCAGGTGGCCCAGGCGGATATGATCTTCGCGGTGGGCGGCGGCAAGGCCATCGACACCTGCAAAGTCCTCGCCCAGGAGACCCACCGGCCCTTCTTCACCTTCCCCACCATCGCGTCCACCTGTGCCTCCTGCACGAGCCTGGGCATCGTGTACCATCCCGACGGGAGCCTGCGGGAATACTCCTTCTCCAAGGTCCCGCCCACTCATATCTTCATCGACACCCAGGTCATCGCCGACGCGCCGGACATCTATCTCTGGGCCGGCATGGGCGATACGATGGCCAAACACTATGAGTGCACGATCTCCTCTCGGAACGATGTCCCGGCGCACTCTGACGCCATGGGCATCGCCCTGAGCTCCATGTGCGCTGTACCCATCATGCGCTGGGGCCGTCAGGCCCTGGAGGATTGCAGGACCCATCGGGTCACTCGGGAATTGACGGAAGTGATCCTGGGCATCATCATCTCCACCGGACTGGTGTCCAACTTCGTCCAAGTGGATTACACCACAGGGCTGGCCCATGCCATCTATAACGGCTTCACGGTGCTGCCCTCTACAGAGGCGCACCATCATCTCCACGGCGAGGTGGTCGCTTACGGCATCTTGGTGATGCTCACCATCGACCAGCAGTATGGAGAGCGGGACAAGCTCTATGCCTTCAGTCGCTCCATCGGCCTGCCCACCTGCCTTTCCGATGTCCATGCCCGGCCGGAGGATCTGGCCGCCGTCACCGCCAAGGCCCTGGCCGGCATCGACGTACGGGTGTACCCCTATCCCGTCACAGAGGAGATGATCGTGGCGGGGATTATGGAGATGGAGGACTACCACCGCACGCACAGCTGAGCGGGCCAAAACATGGGCCCGTGTCCCGCTGGGAGGGCTGCTTGGGGGTGCCGACCCACAGGGCGCAGGAGAGGGGGACCCTTCCCGGCCCTGCGGGAGCGACGGGCGCCCATACGCGGCCAGAGCCGTGGATCCTGAGCGGGAAGGGACGCAAAAATACGCGGCATAGGAGGACGCGATGGTCATCTTGATCACGGGGGCTTCCCACACAGGGAAGACCCTGCTGGCACAAAAGATCCTGGAAACATACGGATACTCTTACGTATCGTTGGACCTATTGAAGATGGGGCTGATCCGCAGCGGATACACCCAGCTGACACCAGAAGACGATGACGCCCTGCAGGACTATCTTTGGCCCATCGTGCGGGAGATGGTGAAGACCGCCATCGAGAACCGGCAAGACCTTGTGGTCGAGGGCGGATACATCCCCTTCGACTGGGAGGAGGACTTTTCCGATGAGTATCTCACAGAGATCCGATATTACTGTCTGGTCATGACGCGGAGGTATATCGAAACGCATTTCGATGCCATAAAGGCATTTGCCAACGTCATAGAGACCCGCCGCCACGACCAGTGGTATACGAAGGCCCGGGCGATCGAAGAGAATCTAGACGTCCTCGAGCGATGTGAGCGGTATGGCTGCGCGTATGTCTTGATCGACGACCGTTACCAGACGGACAGCGTACTAGCAGATATCGCCAGGAGATCGCCCTGACCTTGCCGTGTCTCTGGGGAGGGAGGGGGCGGATGCCGCAGACGTACGAGGGGCATCCCCCATCCATGGCCGAGATGAGAGGATCGGCATCCAGGGGCCGCTTTTAGCCGTGGGACTGTCTCTGCACAGGTCTCTCAGGATGTGCTGTCCTCCGAACGCTCAAGCTCCCTTGCGGCGGATATCTGGAAGAAAAGGAAAGAGCCCTCGGCCAGCAGCGAACGCTGCCGGCCGAGGGCTCCAGTTTCAGTTTTATTCAGGGAGGCCCGCCGGATAGGACAAGAGAGCTTTAGTTGCTCAGGCGTCCTTGATCGCGGCCTGGGCGGCAGCGAGACGCGCGATGGGCACGCGGAAGGGAGAGCAGGACACGTAATCCAGGCCCGTCCGGTGGCAGAACTCCACAGAGGAGGGATCGCCGCCGTGCTCGCCGCAGATGCCCAGGTGCAATTCGGGATTCACGCTGCGGCCCAGCTTGCAGGCCATGTCCACCAGCTTGCCGACGCCCGCCTGGTCCAGCTTGGCGAAGGGATCGTTCTCATAGATCTTCTTGTCATAGTAAGCGTCCAGGAACTTGCCGGCGTCATCGCGGGAGAAGCCGAAGGTCATCTGGGTCAGGTCGTTGGTGCCGAAGGAGAAGAAGTCCGCCTCCTTGGCGATCTCATCGGCGGTCAGAGCCGCACGGGGGATCTCGATCATGGTGCCCACCAGGTACTTCATGTCAGAACCGGCGGCCTTGATGATCTCATCGGCGGTCGCCACCACCACGCTCTTGACATATTTGAGCTCCTTGGCCTCGCCCACCAGGGGGATCATGATCTCGGGGACCATGGTCCACTCAGGGTGCTTCGCCTGGACGTTCAGCGCGGCCTTGATGACGGCACGCGTCTGCATGGCGGCGATCTCCGGATAGGTGACCGCCAGGCGGCAGCCACGGTGGCCCATCATGGGATTGAACTCGTGCAGGGAGGCGATGATCGCCTTGATGTCTGCCACGGACTTGCCCATATCCTTGGCCAGCAGCTCGATATCCGCTTCCTCGGTGGGGACGAACTCGTGCAGGGGGGGATCCAGGAAGCGGATGGTGACCGGGCAACCCTCCATGGCCTCATAGATGCCTTCAAAGTCGCTCTGCTGCATGGGCTCCAGCTTGGCCAGAGCCTTCTCGCGCTGCTCGACCGTGTCAGAGCAGATCATCTCCCGGATGGCGGGGATGCGGTCCTCGTCGAAGAACATGTGCTCCGTGCGGCACAGGCCGATGCCCTGGGCGCCGAACTTGCGGGCCTGAGCGGCATCGTGGGGAGTGTCGGCATTGGTGCGCACCTTCAGGCGGCGATACTTGTCGGCCCAGCCCATGACACGGCCGAACTCACCGCCGATGGAAGCGTCCACCGTGGGGATGGCACCGTCATAGATCTTGCCGGTGGAACCATCGATGGAGAGCCAGTCGCCTTCGTGGAAGGTCTTGCCGGAGAGCTCGAACTGTTTGTTGGCCTCATCCATCTTGATGGCGCCGCAGCCGGAGACGCAGCATTTGCCCATACCGCGTGCCACCACGGCGGCGTGGGAGGTCATGCCGCCGCGCACCGTCAGGATGCCCTGGGCGGCCTTCATGCCCTCGATGTCCTCGGGAGAAGTCTCCAGACGCACCAGGACCACCTTCTCACCGCGCTCGGCCCAAGCCTTGGCGTCCTCGGCGGAGAAGACGATCTTGCCGGAGGCGGCGCCGGGGGAGGCAGCCAGAGCGGAACCCACCATGGGAGCCTTCTTCAGCGCCTCGGCATCGAACTGGGGATGGAGCAGGGTGTCCAGAGAGCGGGGCTCGATCATGGCCACGGCCTGCTTCTCGCTGATCTGGCCCTCATCCACCAGGTCGCAGGCGATCTTCAAAGCGGCGGCGGGGGTGCGCTTGCCGTTGCGGGTCTGGAGCATATAGAGCTTCCCGTTCTCCACGGTGAACTCCATGTCCTGCATGTCATGATAGTGATCTTCCAGGATCTTGCAGACCTTCTCGAACTGGGCGAAGGCCTCGGGGAATTTCTCGGCCATCTGGCTGATGGGCATGGGCGTGCGGACACCGGCCACCACGTCTTCGCCCTGGGCGTTGGTCAAGAACTCGCCGAAGAGCTTCTTCTCGCCGGTGGCGGGGTTGCGGGTGAACGCCACGCCGGTGCCGCAATCGTCGCCCATGTTGCCGAAGGCCATGGACTGCACGTTGACGGCGGTGCCCCAGGAATAGGGGATGTCGTTGTCCCGGCGGTAGACATTGGCGCGGGGATTGTCCCAGGAGCGGAACACAGCTTGGATGGCGCCCATCAACTGCTCCTTGGGATCGGAGGGGAAATCAGCGCCGATCTTGGCCTTATACTCGGCCTTGAACTGACCGGCCAGCTCCTTGAGGTCCTCAGCAGTCAGCTCCACGTCTTGGGTGACGCCCTTCTTCTCCTTCATCTCGTCGATGAGCTGCTCGAAGTATTTCTTGCCCACTTCCATGACCACGTCGGAGTACATCTGGATGAAGCGGCGATAGCAGTCCCAGGCCCAGCGGGGGTTGCCGGACTTCTTGGCCAGCACCTCCACCACGTCCTCGTTCAGGCCCAGGTTCAGGATGGTGTCCATCATGCCGGGCATGGAAGCGCGGGCGCCGGAACGGACGGAGACCAGCAGGGGGTTGTCCAGATCGCCGAACTTCTTACCGGTGATCTGCTCCATCTTCTCGATGTATTCCATGATCTCAGCCATGATCTCGTTGTTGATCTGCCGGCCGTCCTCATAATACTGGGTGCAGGCCTCGGTGGTGATGGTGAAGCCCTGGGGCACAGGCAGACCGATGTTGGTCATCTCGGCCAGGTTGGCGCCCTTGCCGCCCAGGAGCTCACGCATGTTGGCGTTGCCCTCGGTGAACAGGTAACAATACTTTTTGCTCATACTCAAATTCCTCCGTTTTTACCGCTTCGAACGAGCGGATGCATCATCTACCGCTCAGGTAAACGATTAGCAAAACTGACTATATTATTATAGTCTCAACGCTGCTGGAAAACAATGCATAAACAGTATAAGAAACCAAAAAAAAATTGGATCATTCTAACGAAAAGCGCCCGAAACACAGAGAGAATGGACAGCATGCCCCCAAGAACCTTCCTCTCTTCCTTTTTGCGCCGGGCTGTGGTATGCTAAAAAAAACGACTCAGATCGAGAGAGGAGCACCAGTATGGACCTGTTCGGCCTGCCGGAGACCGACCCGGCCGCAGCCCGGATCCGGGAAGCTGCCACCAGAGGCACACTATCTCACGCACTGCTGTTCACCGGCAGCGGCGACCGGGAGGGGACCGCTCGCTATGCTGCCGCCGCCCTGGAATGCACCGGGCAGGGGACACGCCCATGCGGCGTGTGCGAGGGCTGCCGGAAAGTCCGCGCGGGCATCCATCCGGATGTGATCACCGTCCGGGACGAGGCCCATAAGAACCTGTCTGTAGACGTGGTGCGCGGCCTCCGGGCCGATGCGTATATCCGGCCCAACGAAGGGGCACGGAAGGTGTATCTGTTCCCGGACTGCGCCCTGCTGACAGAGCAGGATCAAAACGTGCTGCTGAAGATCGTGGAGGAGGGGCCGCCCTACGCGGCGTTCCTCTTCTGTGCGGAAAACGGGGCGGCCGTGCTCCAGACGCTGCGGTCCCGGTGCGTGGAGCTCAAGCTGCGCCCGGCAGGCATCCAAGGGGGAGAGAGCAGCCAGGCGGTGCAGGAGCTGTGCCGGGCCTTGGGCAGCCGGCGTCGAGGCGCGGTGACCGAGGCGGCCGTCCGCTTGGAGAAGCGGCGCATGAGCCGTGAAGAGCTCTCAGAGCTGCTGGAGCAGGGCCGGGCTGTGTGCGTGGCGGCGCTGCTGCAGCTCTATGGCCAGCCGCAGGTGGGAGATCTGCCGGCATTCCTGGCGAAAAACTTGACAAAGGTCCAGATCATGCGCACAATAGAGGTATTGCAGAAGTACCACGGGGAGTGCGTTTATAACGTGGGGCCCAACCATGTGCTGGGCGCCCTGGCGGTAGAATTGGAGGGTATCCTTTGACAGAAGTCATCAGCGTCCGCGTTCGGGGCGGATGTAAGAACTATTTTTTTGATCACCAAGGCATCCAGGTGAAGATGGGGGAGCAGGTGATCGTGGAGACGGCCCAGGGACCGGAGTTCGCCACCTGCACGCAGGGCAACCACGAGGTGGACGAGTCCGCCATCGTCAAGCCCCTGAGCCCGGTGCTGCGGATGGCCACGGACGGTGACCGCCGCACAGTGGAACACAACAAGAAACGGGAGCGAGAGGCGTTCGACATCTGCGAGAAGAAGATCGCGGCCCATGGCCTGGAGATGAAACTGGTGAACGTCTCCGTCAGCTTCGACGGCAACAAGATCGTCTTTTACTTCACTGCGGATGGGCGTGTGGACTTCCGGGAACTGGTGCGGGACCTGGCGTCCGTGTTTCGGGCCAGGATCGAGCTGCGCCAGATCGGTGTGCGGGACGAAGCGAAGATGATCGGCGGCCTCGGGATCTGCGGCCGCCCCTTCTGCTGCTCCCAGTTCCTGGATGGCTTCATGCCGGTGTCCATCAAGATGGCCAAGACCCAGAACCTGAGCCTGAACCCCACGAAGATATCCGGCACCTGCGGGCGGCTCATGTGTTGTTTGAAGTACGAGCAGAACGTCTATGAGGAGGCTGCCAAACGGATGCCGAAGGTGGAGTCCTTCGTCCAGACGCCGGATGGACCGGGCAACGTCAAAAGCGTGGACCTGCTGCGCGAGACGATGAAGGTGGCACTGGACTCCGCCGCTCCATCGGAGCCGCTCAAGTGCTACCACAACTGCGAGGTCTGCGTCCTGCGCAACGGCAAGGGCAGCCGGGAGGGCATCGAGATCCCGGCGGAGCGTCCCGCCCGGTACGTGGAGGAGCGTGAGGAAGAGCCTTTCGTCTCTCCCGTCCTGGCTTCGTCGTTCTATATGAGCTCCGAGCTGGAGAATGCCCCCATGCGGGAGAAGATCGGCATGCCGGAGGGCGGCGAAGGCAAGTCCCGCCGCCGCCATCGGGGCGGCCGCCGCCGCAGCGGCGGCAAGAGCGCCGCGGAGGGACAGCAGCCCAAGGCCGAGGGGCGCCGGAGCGCCGCCAAGCCCGGAGAGGAGAAAAAGGGCGGCTCGGGCGGCGGGAGAACGCGCCCGTCCAAGCCGCAGGGGGCCAGACCGCCCCAGCCGGCAGCACAGCCAAGGCCCGCCGCCGGCGCTGCAGCACCGGCGGGCGAGACTGGGGAGAAGAAGCGCCACCGGCCCCATCATCGGGGCGGCCGCCGCCGGAACAAGGGCAGCGGGGAGAGCGGAAGCGCCCCGAAGAGCGAATGAGACGCGGCATCCCGCCGTCCGCCCAGAGCGGGCGGCGGGACCTTTTCAGCACACACAGGGAGAGACACAGGGAACAGGCCTTGTACCCAGGTCCCCAGGACATATAGAAAGGAGAACGACCATGGGAAAGTTCGACGGCGTCTTGCTGGCCAGTGATTTTGACAATACCCTCATCTATACGGAGGAGGCCCTGCGCAGCGGAGCGCCTGTGCCCGATCTCCTGCCCCGGGACCGGACGGCCCTGGAACGTTTCATGGCAGAGGGAGGCCGCTTCACCGTGGCGACCGGTCGGGCCCTGCCGGCTTTCATGAACTATGCGGACCGGGTGCCGATGAACGCGCCGGCCATCGTGTGCAACGGTGCGGCCATCTACGATCTCCAGCGGGGGGAGTATCTGGAGTATGCCCTGCTGGACGAAGAGGCCCGCCGCCGTGGGCAGGAGGTGCTGGACCGCTTCCCGGAGGCGGCGGTGGAGGCCTATCATATCGACAATGTGATCCACGCTGTCCGGCCCAATGCCTTCACGCGCCAGCATGAGCGCATCACCCGGGTGGCGGTGACAGAGGCCCCTTCCCTCCTGGAAGTGCCCCTGCCGCTGGGCAAGCTGCTCTTCGAGGCGGGACACGAGGTGCTCCAGGAGATCCAGTCCTACCTGATCCAACTTGGCTGGGACCGAGACTATGAGCTGATCTTCTCTGGGAAGACCTTGCTGGAGATGACCGCCAAGGGCGCCAACAAGGGCAACATGGTCCGCCGGTTGGCGGCGCGGCTGGGCATCAGGATGGAGCATGTATACTGTGTGGGAGACGAGGCCAACGACCTGCCCATGCTGCGCGCCGCAGCGGAGGGGTTCGCGCCGGACAACTGTATCAGCGCCGTGCGGGAGAGCGGCGCCACCATCGTTTCCCATGCGGCCCACGGGGCGATAGCGGACGTCGTGGAGCATCTGGAGGAACGATATTGCTGATCTGTCCCGGCACGCCAGACAAACGAAGAGAGCCGAAGGATCCCCCAGCGCCGCAGCGATAATTCGCTGCGGCGCTGTCTCATCCCCCGAAAAATTTTTGCGAAAGGCCTTGACAAATCCTCCAAATGTGTTATTGTATTAATCACTTAGTACAGAAGTACAAAGAGGGAGGTGCTCTCGTGAAGTGGGAGTTTTCCAACGATGCCCCGATCTATGCGCAGCTGATCACGCAGATCAAAGTGGGCATCGTCTCCGGCGTGTTCCCGCCGGGGGAGCGATTGCCATCCGTGCGCGATCTGGCCACGGAGGCGGGCGTCAATCCGAACACCATGCAGCGGGCCCTGACAGAGTTGGAGCGGGACGGTCTGGTCTATAGCCAGCGGACCGCCGGGAGATTCGTGACGGAGGATGCAGCGATGATCGAAGCGGTGAAACGCAGTTTGGCAGAGGGACACATCCGGGCGTTTTTGGACGCCATGGGCCGCTTGGGCTATCAAAGAGAAGAGATCCTGTCGCTGCTGCGGCAGGAGGAGAGTAAGGAGGAGACGATCCATGCCAGTCTTGGAATGTAAGGGCCTGACGAAGCGCTACGGCAGTGTCCAGGCGCTGTCCAACGTGGACCTGACCGTCGAGCCGGGGCGCATCGTGGGGCTATTGGGCCCCAACGGCAGCGGCAAGACCACGTTCATCAAGCTGGCCAACGGGCTGCTGACCCCCAGCGCCGGCACGCTCACCGTCTGCGGCGTGCAGCCGGGGAAGGAGAGCCGGGCAGCAGTCAGCTACCTGCCGGAGCGCACGGCGATCCCCACGTGGATGTCCGCCCAGCAGCTGCTGGACTTTTACGGGGATTTCTATCAGGATTTCCGCCGCGACGCAGCGGAGGAGATGCTCGAACACCTGGGCATCCAGCCCCGCCAGCGCATCAAGCAGATGAGCAAGGGCACCCGGGAGAAGGTGCAGCTCATCATGGTGATGAGCCGGGCGGCTAAACTGTATCTGCTGGATGAGCCCATCGGCGGCGTAGATCCCGCCACGCGGGACTACATCCTCTCCACCATCATCGGCAATTACGACCCCGAGGCGTCGGTGATCATCTCCACCCACCTGATCTCCGATGTGGAGAAGGTGCTGGATGAGGTGATCTTCATCGACAGGGGCCAAGTGGTGCTCCAGTCCTCTGTGGACGAGATCCGGGAGGAGAAGGGCATGAGCGTGGATGCGCTGTTCCGGGAGGTGTTCCGATGCTGAGGAAATTGCTCAAGCACGAGTTCCGTGCCACGGCCCGCATCATGGGGCCGCTGTACCTGGTGCTGCTGATCACGGCACTGGGCGCCAACCTCACCACGCGGGGCCTGCTGGCCACGCGTTACCGCCTGCTGGATCTGGTGGGCGTGCTGCTGGTGATGGCATTCTTCATCGCTATCGTGGGCGTATGCGTCATGAGCATGGTGGTGATGGTCCGGCGGTTCTACCAGAACTTGCTCCGAGATGAGGGCTATCTGATGATGACGCTGCCGGTGTCCATCCACCAGCAGGTATGGAGCAAGCTGATCGTCTCGGCGGTGTGGTTCGCCGCCACGTTCCTGGCGGTGATGCTGGCGTTCTGCGTGATGGCATTGGACGTGAGCATCGTGGAGGGGTTCGCTCAGGCGGCGCGGACCATCCTCCAGGAGATCACGGCCTACTACGCCCTCAACGGAGCGGCGCTGATGGGGGAGCTGCTGCTCCTGGCCTTTTTCGGCTGCTGCGCCATGTGCCTGCATTTCTATGCGGCCCTGGCAGTGGGACACAGTTTCTCCAACCATAAGATGGCGTGGTCCGTACTGTGGTATTTCGTGTTCTCCTTCGCCTCGCAGTTCCTGTTCGGCGCGCTCATGCTGCTGATGGATGAGCTGCCGCTGCTCAACTGGGTCGGCGGGCTGGTAGCAGGTTGGAGCGCCATGGCCCAGACCCATCTGCTGATGGTGCTGATGATCGCCGGCTGCGTGGTCTACGGAGCGGTGTTCTACGTCGTCACCGTCTGGTTCCTGAAACGGCATCTGGATCTGGAATAAGGAAAAAAGAGAGCCTCCCGGCTCTCTTTTTCCTATGTCTCGAAAGACCGGTCACCCGGCGCGGTAGACGTTCCGTCCATCGCTCCACACCGCGCGGATGGCGCCTGGCTGGCGGCGGTAGATCGCTCGCTCCAAGCGCTCCCGCGCGGTCAGAGGATGCGGGCATGGCAGCGTGCGGTCATCCAGGACGAGGGCATGGAGCCTGCTGCCTGGAGCGAAGCCGGGCGCGGCGCCGAAGAAGGCGGCACCGGCGGAAGTGCCCAGATACCAGGCCTCGGCCACGGTGAGGAACGCAGGCGTCCAGCCGTCCAGGATCCGGCGGGCCTTGGAGGCGCGGATGGAGGCGGCCACCACGTCGAACATATGGAGATGGTCGCCGCCGGCGATATCGCTGCCCAGCGCCACGCGGACGCCCTCCTGCAGCAGGGCCCGCACCGGAGCCACACCGGAACAGAGGTTTTGGTTGGAGTCTGCGCAGTGGACCGCCGTGACGCCTGCCTCCGCCATGGCCTGCCGCTCTCGCGCATCAGACCAGACGCAGTGGGCCATCACGGTGCGGCGGCCCCACAGGCCAAATTTGGCATACGTCTCCCAGTACTGGCTGCAGTCCGGATGGAGCTGGCGGACCCAGTCGACTTCCGCTTGGTTCTCAGAGAGATGGGACTGTATGGGCAGGTCCCGCTCCGCGGCCAGTCGTCCCAAGAACGCCATGAGCGCGTCGGTGCAGGAGGGCGTGAAGCGGGGAGTGAGGATCGGACGGATGTGGGGGAAGTCCTGGCAGGCGTCCAGCCAGCGCAGGGTCTCCCGCATAGAGCCTTCCGTATCTTCCTGGAGCCCGGGCGCGCCGTTGCGGTCCATGTTCACCTTACCGACATATCCGGTGACGCCTGCCCGCTCCAACTCGTCCATAAGGATCAGCGTGGCGTCGGTGTGGAGGGAGGAGAACATACAGACCCGGGTGGTGCCGTTCTCCACCAGCTCTCGGGCCAGCTGCCGGTAGACTGCCCGTGCATAGTCCGTATCCGCGAAGCGGGCCTCCGTCGGGAAAGCGTAGGTATCCAGCCAGTCCAGCAGAGGCAGATCCATGCCCATGCCCAGCATGGAGTATTGGGGAGCGTGCAGGTGCAAGTCTGCGAAAGACTGCAGGATGAGACGGCCGCTCCAGTCCTCCACGGGGATGCCCGCATACCGCTCCGGCAGGACCGGGAACGTCCCGGCCACCACGCCGTCCTCCGTCACCAGATATCCATCCTCCAGCACCTCCAGCTGCCCCAGGACCGGGGCGGAGACGATGGTCCCTTTCAATGCGATCGCTGCCATGGTCCACACCTCACTTGACAATATCGTCCTTGTCCCATACGGACAAAAAGGGGCGCCTGACCCAGGGAGATGCTCCCACGCGGTCAGACACCCATAGTCAGGACCTCCGGCGGCCCTGTAGAAACGTTCGCACCATCTCCAGCGAACTTATATGAGTCCTGTCTCTTCATCAGATATCATAACACGCTCTTCCGAAAAAAGCAATCCTGTCACCACTCGGCGCCTGCCGCTGTATGATGGCATACGGGCGGGCTTCCGTCCGAAACGGAGAAGAAGGCGGAGATCGGGATGATACAGGCGATCGGTCGGGCGGCAGCGGGGACGGGGTTCACCTTCCTCATGACCACGCTGGGCGCCGCCATGGTGTTTTGTTTCGCGGGGGAGCCGACGCCCCGCTTCCAGCGCACGCTCCTGGGGTTCGCGGCCGGCGTGATGACGGCGGCCTCCGTATGGAGCTTGCTGCTGCCGGCCATAGAGCAGGCACCGGCATACGGCTTGCCCGGCTGGCTGCCCGCGGCCGGCGGGATGCTGCTGGGCGTGGTGTTCCTGGCAGCGCTGGACGCGCTGCTGCCGCATCTGCGGGCGGGGCGGAGCACAGCGTCTGAGGGATGGCGGCAGAGTACGCTGCTGATGACGGCCATCACACTGCACAACGTGCCGGAGGGGATGGCGGTGGGCCTGGCGTTCGCCTTGGCGGCACAGGGGGAAGGGATGGCCGGTGCGGCGGCCCTGGCCTTGGGCATCGGCATCCAAAACTTCCCGGAGGGCGCTGCTGTCGCTCTGCCGCTGCGTCAGAGCGGACGGAGCCGGGGGCGGGCGTTCTTGGGCGGCGTGCTCTCTGGCGGCGTGGAACCGGTGTTCGGCGTATTGGCGGTCCTGGTCGCGGCTGGAGTGACACCGCTGATGCCGTGGTTCTTGAGCTTCGCGGCGGGAGCCATGCTCTACGTGGTGGTCGAAGAGCTGGTGCCCCAGGCCCACAGCCGGGCCGGGACCTGCGGTTTCGTGATCGGTTTCCTCGTCATGATGGTGCTGGACGTGGCACTGGGATGAGGGGCGCTCCCGCCTGTATCCTCACGGATGGGTCGCGTCCAGAGCGGTGATGGGCAGCCCGGTCAGATACCGGCGGAGCAGGTCGAAGGCGTGGTTCGCTGCCAGTCCCTGGATCCGGTCGCGCCGGCGGCGGCCCGCGTCCATCCGGCGGCAGAAGGTGCCCTCCGGCGCTGCAAGGGCGATGTAGGCGATGCCCACAGGCACGCCCCGCTCGTCCGGGTCTGGACCTGCCGCGCCGGTGACGGACACCGCCAGGTCTGCGCCGGTGATCCGGCGGGCGCCCTCGGCCATGGCCCGTGCGGCCGCCTCGGACACAGGGCCGTGGGCGTCCAATAGGGCCTGGGGCACGCCCAGCACGTCCGCTTTCACACTGGTCCAATAACTCACCACACCGCCCCGATATACCTGGGAGGCACCGGGCAGGGCTGTGATGCGCTGAGCCACCAGTCCGCCCGTACAGCTCTCCGCAGTGGCGAACGTGAGACCGCGCGCCTTGAGGGCCAAGAAACAAGCCTCTTCTAAGCTCCTCACGTCTACCCCATAGACCACGTCGCCCAGGACGGCGCACACATGGGCCACCACCGGCGTGAGCATCGCCTCTGCCGACTCCCGGCTGGGGGCCTTGGCGGTGGCCCGCAGGCGGACCTCACACGGCTTGGCATATGTGGCCAGAGTGGGATTGTCCATCTGGCGCATCTCTTCCTCCAGGAGCTGGTCCACGGAGCTCTCTCCCATGCCGAAGGTCATGATATCATGGGAGACGATGACCTCTTTGGACAAGCTTCGCAGGTAGGGCAGGGCACAGCGCTGCAGCATGGTGGACATCTCATGGGGCGGTCCCGGCAGCATGAGGACATGGACGCCGCCGGACTCGAAGGCGCAGCCAGGCGCTGTGCCCACCGGATTGTCGAACACCACGCAGCCCTCGGGCAGCTCCGCCTGCCGGGTATTGTTTTCCGGCATGGGCACGTGGAGGGCGCCTTCGTAAAACGTGCGGATGTCCGCGAGGATCTCCGGATGGAGGACCAGGGGGCGGCCGAAAAAGGCGCAGATGGTCTGTTTGGTCAGATCGTCATAGGTGGGGCCCAGCCCTCCGGTGGTGATCAGGATATCTGCCCGCTGCCGGGCGATATCCAGGACTTGGCGCAAGCGCTCCGGGTTGTCTCCCACCACGGTGTGCCAGCGCACGTCGATACCCAGGGAGGACAGGGCTTGGGAGAGGACCTGGGCATTGGTGTTGGCGATGTTGCCGAGCAGCAGCTCTGTGCCGACGGCGACGATCTCAGCGGTATGTGACATGGCGGCCTCCCTCTGTCTGAAGATATGTTTGAGCCGCCCCGGCGGGACGGCCGGCACGGATCAGTATTTCACCCGGATCCACTGCTCGCCCTCCAAGGCCCTGGCCACGAGAGCGTCCACATCCAGCGCCGCCTCCGCGGCCCGCACGGCCTCCAGGTCCGGCCGGGTGGCGGGATGGCGGGGCGTGAACACGGTGCAGCAGTCCTCATAGGGAAGGATGGAGGTGTCGAACGTGCCGATCTCCCGTGCCAGCCGGATGATCTCCACCTTGTCCATGCCGATGAGGGGGCGCAGGACGGGCAGGGAGACCACGTCCTCCGTGACGCCCAGGGCCATCATGGTCTGGCTGGCCACCTGGCCCAGGGACTCACCGGTGATCAGAGCCTTGGCCCCGGCCTTCCTGGCCACGGCTTCGGCGATGCGCATCATGGACCGCCGCATGATCAGCGTGAAATACTCCTCGGGGCATTTGCGGCGGATCTCTTCCTGGATCTCCGTGAAAGGCACGATGTGCACCAGCAGGCGGCCGCACCAGGGCGTCAGCAGCCGGGCCAGCTCCAGCACCTTGTCCTGCGCCTGCTGGGAGGTATAGGGCGGGGAGACGAAGTGGACCATCTCCAGCTCCACGCCGCGCCGGGCCATCATCCAGGAGGAGACGGGAGAGTCGATGCCGCCGGAGAGCAGGCTCACCGCCCGCCCTCCCATGCCGATGGGCAGGCCGCCCGCCCCAGGTACCGAGGCGGTGTGGACATAGGCGTATTTCTCCCGGATCTCCACGAACACCGTCAGATCCGGATGGTGGACGTCCACCGCCACAGCGGGGAAGGCCTCCGCCAGCTCCCCGCCCACTGCCTGGGAGATCTGGATGGAGTTCATCCGGAACGTCTTGTCCGCCCGGCGGCTCTCCACCTTGAAGCTCCGAGCCGCGGCGAAGGCGTCTTTCAGATAGACTTTCGCGGTGGCGACGATGGCCTCCACGGACTTTTCGCAGGGTACCGCCCGCGCCAGGGCCGCCACACCGAAGATCTGGCGGCAGGCAGTCCAGGCAGCCTCCATATCACAGGAAGTGCCCTGGGGCTCCACATAGATGGTGCTCTGGCGCAGGTACACCTGGAAACTGCCGCAATTCTTCAGCCGCCGCCGGACATTGGAGAGGAGCTTGTCCTCGAAGGAGCGGCGGTTGAGTCCCTTGAGCACCACCTCTCCCAACTTGAGCAGGATGATCTCGCCCTGAGGAAGGGCATGTTCACAGTTGGACATTCTAAGACCTCCGAAAATAAGATCAGGATTTCGTCATGACGTTTTATTATAGCATATACCAGCTGGATCAGGAAGTGTTTTCTTGACAGGTCTTGCTGTGGATGGGACGCAGGAGGGACGCTCCTCGCGCTCCGCGCCATGCCCGCGTACATGCTCCGGCAGAGGAGGGGGCGCCTATCCTCGGATCGGATGGACATGCCCCATGGAACGGAGGCGGGCAAAAAAGTTCTGGGGATCGTCACCTTTTGCCCGCTGGATCCATCATAATAGGTGACCGGTCAAAAACCGAAGGAAGGGAGGACACCAGAGCGTGACCATGCATACCACCGCCATGAGCCCGATCCTGGAGAAAGAGGCGTTCTGCCGCCAGATCCTCCAGCACCAGGACGCCATGTTCCGCACCGCCAAGGCCATCCTGCGCAACGACCAGGACGCTGAGGACGCGGTGCAGGAGGCCATCTGCGCCGCCTATACCGCCCGTGCGACGCTGCGGGAGATGGATAAATGCAAGCCCTGGCTGCTGCGCATCCTGGCCAATCGGTGCTACGATATGTACCGGAAGCGGAAACAGACCGTGGATCTGGCGCAAGTACAGGAGATCCTGCCGGCTGGAGAGACGGATCCTACGGAAGGGCTCGCCCTGTGGCAAGCGGTCATGGCGTTGGACGACACCCTCCGCGCTCCGGTGACCTTGTTCTATTACGACGGTCTCTCCGTGCGGGAGATCAGTGAGATATTAGGCATCAGCCAGCCGGCGGTCAAGACCCGCTTGTCCCGGGGGCGGGAACGGCTGCGACGGATGCTGCGGGAAGAGTGAGGTAGAAAAGGATGGATCGTTTCGATGAAGAGTTGAGGGCACGCGCCCAAAAGGAGCCCTTCCCCGTGCCGGAGGATCTCGCCGGCAGGGTCCAGCGTACGTTCGATACATTGGAGGAGGCAGACTTACCGATGAAAAGACGACATCGGCCCTATCGTTGGGCTGGCTGGGCGGCGGCCGTACTGGCGGTCTTCGTGGCTGTCCCGAACGCGTCACCGGCTGCGGCCGCGGCGCTGGCGGACGTGCCCGTGCTGGGCACGATCGTGGAGATCGTCACGTTCCGGGACTATGCATATGATGACGGCCAGAGCCATGCCGCCGTGACTGTGCCGGAACTGAGCGGGAGCGACGCGGCCGATGAGGTCAGCGACCAGGTCCAGGCATACACGGATCAGCTGATCGAGCAGTTCCAGGCGGACCGTGAGGCCGCCGGAGAGGGCCATGTGGGATTGGACGTGTCCAGCACCGTAGTGACGGACAGCGATACGTGGTTCACGCTCCGCATCGACGCAGTGGAGACCCAGGGCGGGGCCATGAATCTCAGCAGGCTCTATCATATCGACAAAGCCACCGGCGAAGTAGTGACGCTCAGCGGTCTGTTCCAGGCGGACGCGGATTATGTGGGCGTCCTCTCCGCGGAGGTGGCGCGGCAGATGGAAGAGAAGATGGCCCAGGACAGCTCTGTGGTCTATTTCACAGACGGATTCACGGCCATCGATCCAGAGCAGGACTTCTATTGGGACGAGGACGGCGACCTGGTGCTGGTGTTCGGCGAGTATACGCTCGCTCCCGGTTACATGGGGATGCAGGAGTTCGTCATCCCGCAAGATGTATACAGCGATATGCTGGCGTGATCTGGGAACGGAACGAGGAAGCGAGACGGGGGACCCGTCTCGCTTCTTGCATGTGGAGGGATAGAGCCGGCGAACAAGGACCGCTCTCCATGCAGGGATAGCTGCCCTGATCCAGGTACCGGCAGCTCCGCCGGTCACAGATCGATGCTGCCGCTGGCCTTCTGATTGACGACGTAATAGACTTTCCCATCCTCAGGCTTGATATAGACCTCCAGCGTACGGATGGAGGAGGGACGGTGTCCGTCGGCCACGTAGGCGGCCCGCACTTGGGCGATGAGCGCCTCAGGCTCCCACTCCTTGCCGGCGTACTGGACATAGACGCGCTCCCGCTTGACCTTGTCCGCCTGGGGCGCGTTCACCTTGCGCGGGGCCTTGGCCTTGCGAGGCTCTTTGGCGGTGGCCGTCTCTTCTTTTTTCTTCAACATCACGGAATGACTCCTTTCGACCTGCGGGCAGCGGCGGCCGCCCGCTCTTTGAAGCGTATTGTACGGCAGATTTCCAAAAATTGCAAGAGCTGGTCAGCCCTTGAGGATATCTGTATTGCGGAACTGGATGGCCTCCGCCAGATGGACGGCTTGGATGCGGGCGGCCCCGTCCAGGTCCGCGATGGTCCGGGCCACCCGCAGGATGCGGTCGTGGGAGCGGGCCGTCAGGCCCATCCGGGCAAAGGCGCTCTCCATCAGATGCTCTCCTGCAGGATCCAGAACGCAGGCCTCCTGGATATGTCCAGGCCCCATGTGGGCGTTGCAGGAGATGCCGCTGCCGGCGAACCGGCGGGCCTGGACGGCCCGGGCGGCATCTACCCGGGCTTTCACTGCGGCAGAAGGCTCCGGCGTCTCCTGGCGGCGCAGGGCCTCGTATTCCACGGACGGCACGCTCACATGCAGGTCGATCCGGTCCAGGAGGGGACCGGAGATCTTCTCCACATACCGCTCCACCTCCCGGTCAGAGCAGGTGCATCTGCCGGAGGGATGCCCCCGCCAGCCGCAGCGGCAAGGGTTCATGGCGCAGACCAACTGGAAGCGGGCGGGCAGGTGGAGGGTCCCGCCGGCACGCGCCACTGTGACCGTGCCCTCCTCCAGGGGCTGGCGCATGGCCTCCAGCACGTCCCGCCGGAACTCCGGCAGCTCGTCCAAGAACAGCACGCCGTTGTGGGCCAGCGACATCTCTCCAGGCCGCATGGACGGACCGCCTCCCGCCAGAGCGGCAGCAGAGGCGGTGTGGTGGGGCGCCCGGAAGGGGCGGCGGACCAGGAGGGGGTGGGCCGGATCTGTCAGGCCTGCTACAGACCAGATGCCAGAGGTCTCCAGCGCCTCTTCCCGGCTCATGTCTGGCAGGATGGAGGGCAGCCGCTTGGCCAGCATGGATTTGCCGGCGCCGGGCGAGCCGATCAGCAGCAGATTGTGGCCGCCGGCTGCGGCGATTTCCAGTGCCCGCTTCACGTTCTCCTGTCCCACCACGTCCTGGAGATCCAGCAGCGCCGTGCTGTCCGGCTCCGGTGTCCAGGGCGCCTGCGGCGCCAGACGGACTTCCCCGCGGAGGTGGCGCACCAGTGCCGCCGCGTCCGGCACGCCGTAGACCGTCAGGCCGTCCGCCAGCGTGGCCTCCGCCGCGTTCTCCGCTGGGACGAACAGCTCCCGCACGCCGGCGTCTCGGGCTGCCAAGGCCATGGGCAGCACGCCCGTCACGCCCCGGAGGGCACCTGTGAGAGAGAGCTCCCCCAAGAAGGCCGCGCTGCTGGGCGGCGGCGGTAAGTCCCCGGCGGCAGCCAGCAAGCCAACCAGGATCGGCAGGTCATAGACGGTCCCCGCTTTTTTCTGCCCGGCAGGGGCCAGGTTCACCGTGATCCGGCTGACGGGGAACTTCCCGCCGCAGTTCTTCATCGCCGCCCGGACCCGTTCCCGGGCTTCCCGGACGGCGGCGTCTGGCAGCCCCACGATATCGAAGGCCGGCAATCCGCCGGACAGGAAGCACTCTGCGCTGACCTCATAACCGGTAATGCCGGTCAGGCCCAGAGAGCGCACGGTCACCACCATGGGCTCCACCTCGTTTCCAAGAGCGTCCCGCGGTCTGGAGGAGCGGTGCGCACCCAGTGGGAGGCCGCAGGACTTATCCCCAAAAGTTTACCACGATCTGGTGGATTAGGAAACCCTCGTTTTTAGAAAGTGCGTCAAAAAAAGAATAAGGTCGCGGAATTTGGCAAAAAGAGAAAAACTTGTGCAAAAAATCACAAAGTCGAGGTTTACAGGACGGACCACAAGTGATATAATATCTGCGCATGAAAATCGGGGGAGAGTGTCCGAGATTCGTGTTTTGGCAAGATCGCTGCCAGGGGCAGCAAAAAGTAGGAGGTAAGTTTATGGCAAGAAAGTTCAAGTCCATGGACGGTAACAACGCGGCTGCATACGTCAGCTATGCGTTTACCGAAGTGGCGGGGATCTATCCGATCACCCCGTCCTCCCCCATGGCAGACTTGGTCGACCAGTGGTCCGCCGCCGGACAGAAGAACATCTTTGGCACCACGGTCAAGGTCGTCGAGATGCAGTCTGAGGCAGGTGCGTCTGGTACGGTCCACGGCTCTCTGGCCGCCGGTGCGCTGACCACCACGTATACCGCGTCTCAGGGCTTGCTGCTGATGATCCCCAACATGTACAAGATCGCCGGCGAGCTGCTGCCCTGCGTGTTCCACGTCTCCGCCCG
>CALXDL010000065.1 GCA_944387055.1 uncultured Oscillospiraceae bacterium | reverse complement strand
CCCCACGCAAGCGCAGACGGCGCGCCTCACGGCGCGCCGTCCTGGATCCCGTATGCCCGGCGCCACTGCGCCAGCTCTTCCGCGTCCCGGTCGTCCAGGACGTGTACCCCGCCCCGGGCCTCCATGTGGTGGGTCAGCTCGTGGGAGAAGGTGGTCCACAGCTCCGCCTCCCAGGTCTCCCGGTCCCACCCCTCCCGCTCCGCAAGAGCGGCGAAGGAGCCGTAATAGAAGTTGATGTACCGGCCCAGGGCGTCCTCACAGTACTCCCCCAGGATATACATCTCCCCCTCCGGGAACTGCCGGTCCGGCAGGGCCTCCTCCAGCAGGTCCACCCCGCCGTTGAGGCCCTCGAACAGCGCGGGCGGGAACCGCTCGGCCATTCGGTCCAGCACCTCCTCCACCTCGTCGATGGTCAAGATCAATGGGTCTTCTCCTCCTCTCTGGGCGCGGCGGGGGCCCGCCCCGTCACGCCTGCTCCGTCTGGCGCATGGACAGGCTGATGCGCCCCTTCTCCCGGTCCACCTCCAGCACCCGCACCCGCACCACGTCCCCCACGGACACCACCTCGGAGGGGTGCTTGACGAACCGGTCCGCCACCTGGGAGATGTGGACCAGCCCGTCCTGGTGGACGCCGATGTCCACGAACGCGCCGAAGTCGATCACGTTGCGCACCGTGCCGGTGAGCACCATGCCCGGCTCCAGGTCCTCCACCGCCAGCACGTCCGTGCGCAGCACGGGCTTGGGCAGCTGGTCCCGGATGTCCCGGCCCGGCTTCATCAGCTCCGCCTCCACGTCCCGCAGCGTGGGCACGCCCACGCCGCACGCCGCCGCGGCCCGCTCCTCGCCATAGGCGCGCACCTGCTCGGGCAGGTCCCCCAGCCGGCCGGCCTCCACGTCCTCCAGGGCATGGCCTGTCAAGGCCAGCAGCTTCTCCGCCGCGGCATAGCTCTCCGGGTGCACGGCGGTGTGGTCCAGCACGTTCCCGCTCTCCGGCACCCGCAGGAAGCCCGCGCACTGCTCGAAGGCCTTGGGCCCCAGCTTGGGCACCTTCAGGAGCGCCCTGCGGGAGGGGAAGGGGCCGTTGGCCTCCCGATAGGCCACCACGTTCCTGGCCGTGGCGGCGGTCAGGCCCGCCACCCGCTGGAGCAGGGACGGCGAGGCGGTGTTCACGTCCACGCCCACGGCGTTCACGCAGTCCTCCACCACGCCGCCCAGGGCCTCGTCCAGCCGCTTGGGCGGGCAGTCGTGCTGGTACTGCCCCACGCCGATGGCCTTGGGGTCGATCTTCACCAGCTCCGCCAGGGGGTCCTGGAGCCGCCGGGCGATGGACACCGCCGACCGCAGGTTCACGTCCAGTCCGGGCAGCTCCTCCGCCGCCAGGGCGCTGGCGGAGTAGACGCTGGCCCCCGCCTCGGACACGATCGCATAGCGCAGGTGGCCTCCGGCGGCCTCCACCCGGGCGATCAGCTCCACGGCCATCTGCTCCGTCTCCCGGCTGGCGGTGCCGTTGCCGATGGCGATGTGCACGATATGATACTTTTCCACCAATTTATTGAGCGTCTCGATGGCCGCCTCCCGCTGGCGCGCCCCGTGGGTGGGATAGACCACGGCGGTGTCCAGCACCTTGCCCGTGCCGTCTACCACCGCCACTTTACAGCCCATCCGGTACCCCGGGTCCAGCCCCATGGTCACCTTGCCCTTCACCGGGGGCTGGAGCAGCAGGGGCCGCAGGTTGAGGGCGAACTGGCCGATGGCCCCCTCGCAGGCGGCCTCCGTCAGGGCGGAGCGGGCCTCCCGCTCCAGGGAGGGGGCCAGCAGCCGGTCATAGGCGTCCTCCGCCGCCGCCTTCAGGAAGTCCATGGCGGCGCTGCCGGGAATCACCACGCTGCGGCGCACCGTCCGCAGGGCCAGGTCCCGGTCCAGCTCCACGGCCACCTTCAGCATGCCCTCCCGCTCGCCCCGGTCGATGGCCATCACCTGGTGGCCCTGGAGCTTGGACAGGGCCTGGGCGAAGTCGTAGTACAGGCGGTAGACGCTGTCGCGCTCCGTGGCGGCCCGGACCCGCAGCACGCCCTCCCGCTCCATCAGCCTGCGCAGCTTCCCCCGCAGCCCGGCGTCGTCGCTGACGGTCTCGGCCACGATGTCGCTGGCCCCCGCCAGGGCGGCCTCGGCCGTCTCCACGCCCTTGTCCGGATCCACGTACCGGGCGGCCTCCGTCAGGGGGTCCGGCGCGCCGGGGGCCATCAGGGCCTGGGCCAAGGGGGCCAGCCCCTTCTCCCGGGCCACGGCGGCCCGGGTGCGGCGCTTCTGCTTGAAGGGGCGGTACAGGTCCTCCACCTCCGCCAGCGTGGCGGCGGCGGAGAGGGCGGCGGACAGGGCCTCCGTCAGCTTGCCCTGGGCGGCGATGGCGGCCTCCACGGCCGCCTTGCGCTCCGCCAGGCCCCGCAGGTAGCGCAGCCGCTCCTCCAAGGCGCGCAGGGCGCCGTCGTCCATGGCGCCGTGGAGCTCCTTGCGGTAGCGGGCGATGAAGGGGATGGTGTT
>CALXDL010000064.1 GCA_944387055.1 uncultured Oscillospiraceae bacterium | reverse complement strand
TTCAAGCGCTCTCCCAGCTGAGCTATACCCCCAGATAAGAGAGATTGTGATGTTTAATTTTTATGTTCCCTGTACGGGGGTTGTTTACCGCTTCAACCGGGCTCCCAGCTGAGCTATACCCCCAAATCGTCCTGCAGCAGCTTGCCTCTTGAGGCCAGCGTGCTCGGAACAGTTGTTAGTATAGCAAGGGGCAGCAGAAATGTCAACACCAAATTTTCGATTTTTTACATTTTTTTCGCGACCGCTATCAGGGACCTCTCCTCCATACGACGGAGCTGCCATGACAGCAGGACACTAGCCCAGCCGGATGCGATCGGTGTCCGTCATATGTGTACGGAGTCCTCTCTGCTCCAGCGATATCTCCATGACTTCCCGGCCAAAAACCGTCTGCTGGGGCACGATGTGCATCGCTCTCCTCCTTATCGAGTACCCACATCAGGCAAGGGAAAAAGGTCCTTGCAATTCTCTCCCGTTCTTGTTAACATGATACTGATCATCAGAGATCCCTGAAAGTGAGGTGACCCGCTGTGGTGATCCATGAATCTGCGGAAGACTATCTGGAGTCTATCCTGATGCTCAAGGAACGGCGCGGGATGGTACGTTCCATCGACGTGGTCAACGAGCTGGGGTACTCCAAGCCTAGCGTCAGCATCGCCATGAAGAAACTGCGGGAGAACGGCTATATCACCATGGCCCCCGATGGCTATATCACGCTGACAGACAACGGGATGGAGATCGCCAGCCGCGTCTACAGCCGTCATAAGACCATTACGAAGCTCTTCACCTGGTTGGGCGTCTCTCCGGAGACCGCTGCCGAGGATGCCTGCAAGGTCGAGCATGATCTGAGCGACGAGACGTTCTCCAAGCTCCGTCAGTTCGTCAAGGAACACCTGGACGATCGGTCGGTCTGAGTCCATGGACCGCCATTGGGACGCGCAGGCTCCACGCCGCGCGTCCTCTCTATTTTATCCATGTGAGGAGGCACCAGCTTTGTACATCGCCGATCTGCACATCCACTCTCGCTTCTCCCGCGCCACCAGCCGGGAGTGTGACCTGCCTCATCTCGATCAGTGGGCCAGCCGCAAAGGCATCCGTCTGCTGGGCACCGGGGACTTCACTCACCCCGCCTGGCGGGCGGAGATGCAGGAGCAGCTCGTCCCCGCCGGCGAAGGCGTCTATGCGCTCCGTGAGGAGCTGAGGCTCCCAGAGCACGGTCCTGGACCGGCGCCACGGTTCGTCATTACCGGGGAGATCAGCTGTATCTATAAGCGCCATGGCAAGACGCGGAAGGTCCACCATCTCATCCTCCTGCCCTCGTTGGAAGCTGCAGACGAGCTCGCCGCCAGGCTGGAGGCCATCGGGAACATCCGCTCTGACGGCCGCCCCATCCTGGGATTGGACAGCCGAGACCTCCTGGAGCTGACGCTCACCGCCGTCCCTGACGCGGAACTCATCCCTGCCCATATCTGGACGCCGCATTTCTCCCTGTTCGGCGCTTTCTCAGGATTCGATACCTTAGAGGAATGTTTCGGCGACTTGAGCGGCTGTATCCACGCAGTGGAGACAGGCCTCTCTTCCGATCCTCCCATGAACTGGCGCGTCTCCGCTCTGGATCACCTCACGCTCGTCTCGCATTCTGACGCCCATTCCCCATCCAAATTGGGCCGGGAAGCCGACCTGCTGGATACCGGGTTCTCTTACCCGGAGCTCGTACACGCGATCCGCACAGGCGATGGGTTCCTGGGCACAGTGGAATTCTTCCCAGAGGAGGGGAAATACCATCTGGACGGCCACCGCAACTGCGGGGTATGCCTCACTCCGGCTGAGACGGAGGCACGCGGCGGCATCTGCCCCGTCTGCGGAAAACGGCTGACCATCGGTGTGGAGCATCGCGTGGAGATATTGGCAGACCGTCCGGTGGGCTTCCATCCCCCAGGGGCAAAGCCTTTCGAAAGTCTGGCGCCCCTGCCGGAAGTCATCGCCGCGTCCACCGGAGCCTCTGCTGCCGGGAAGAAGACGCAGGCGCTCTATGAGCAGATGCTCCGGGCGCTCGGGCCAGAGTTCTCCATCCTGCGGGACGTGCCGGAAGAAGACATCCGGCGGATCGCCGGCCCCTGCGTAGCAGAGGGCATCCGCCGGCTGCGGGCGGGTCAGGTAGAGCGCCGGGCCGGATTCGACGGAGAATATGGGACCATCTCTCTCCTCGCACCGGGCGAGATCCAGCGCTTGAGCGGACAGATCTCCCTCTTCCGTGCAGAGCCGCTCCGCCGAACGGAGCGGGCCGCCGCAACGTTGGAGAAGACCTCCTCCCCATTGGCTGCGCCGCCGGTCCACACACCGCTCAATGCCCTTCAGGAAACGGCGGTCACCGCGCCTGAGTCCGCAGTGGCCGTCATCGCAGGCCCCGGTACCGGCAAGACCCGGACGCTGGTCGCCCGCATCGCCTGGCTGGTGGAAGCATGCGGTGTGAAGCCAGGGGAGATCACCGCCGTGACCTTCACCAGACAGGCTGCCAGCGAGATGCGCTCTCGCCTGGAACAGAGGCTCGGCAAGAAACGCGCCGCATCTGCCGTCACCATCGGCACGTTCCATTCCATCTGTCTCCGTCTCTTGGAAGGCGCGCACCTGCTCGCACCAGGTGATGCTCTGGATATCTCTGAAGCGCTGCTCCGCGCCCATGGGCGCAAGGGCAGTGGGAAAAAGCTGCTCCAAGATATCTCACGAGTGAAAAATGGTGCCTCACCGGAGGCCATCGGCCTAGATCTTGCGTTATACGAGGCATATCGTGCTCGTCTGCGTTCCCTGGGTGTCCTGGACTTCGACGACCTGGTGATCCAGGCGCTCACCGTGGATACGACGGGCCGCCGCAGCTTCCGCCACATCTTGGTGGACGAGTTCCAGGATGTGGATGATACCCAATATGCCCTTGTACGGGCCTGGGCGCAGAGGGGACGCAGCTTGTTCGTCATCGGCGATCGCGACCAATCCATCTATGGTTTCCGGGGCGCCTGTGGTGAGGTCTTCCGCCATCTCGCGGAGGATCTCCCTGGGCTCCGGACTATCCGGCTGGAGGAGGACTACCGATCCACGCCCGAGATCATCCAGGCGGCCCTGTCCGTCATCGACCGGGCCCCGGGGGAGGCGCGCATCCTCGTCCCCCGCCGTCCTTCCGGTGCCCCCGTGCGTCTGCTGCAGGCCCAGGACAGCTTCACTGAGGCCGTGGCCATCGCAAAAGAGATCGGCCGCATGACCGGCGGCGTGGACATGCTGGAGGCACAGCATCTCGCCTATGGCCGGCCCCTCTGGGCCTTTTCCGACATCGCGGTCCTGTGCCGTACGCACCGGCAGCTGACGGCCATCGAGTCCTGTCTCCGGCATGATGACATCCCTTGCGTGGTCAGCGGCCGGGAAGCATCCATAGACGCCCCGGAAGTGCGGGGCCTGCTGGCGTTCTTCCGCTCCCTCTCGGAACCGGCTGACACGGCCGCACTGGAGACAGCGTTGCGTCTCCTCTGGGGCTGCACGGACGACCAGATCACCTCTGTACGGGAAGCGCTCCAGCAGGATAGCCCTGGGGCAGCAGCCGGCGGCGCCGTCCCAGAGGACTGGCTGGTCCGGGCAGAGCATTGGCGCCCTCTGGTATCCAAAGAGAAGCCGCGCAGGCTGGTGGAGCGCTGGAGCGAGGCCTATGGAGCCACGCCCGCATTGGAGCACTTGCGGGATATCGCGGTGTTCCACAGCAGTTTCCAGTCGCTGTGGGAGACGATCGCCCTGGGGCGTGAGGCGGACCTGCAGCGGGCTTCCGGCCGGAACTGGGCATCTGGCGCCGTGCACCTCATGACGCTCCATGCCTCCAAAGGGTCGGAATTCCCCGTGGTGTTCCTAGCGGGCCTGGATGCCGGTGTCCTCCCCCTGGAGGGCGGGGATCCCTCTGCGGATCTAGCCGAGGAGCGCCGGCTCCTCTATGTGGGCATGACGCGTGCCCGGGATGAGCTGATCCTCTCCTGCGGGCCCGCGCCCTCTCCCTTCCTTTCCGACCTGTCATCCTCCGTGGTCCGGGAGACGCTTGCCCGCCGGGAACGGCCAGCCCAGCAGCTGCGCCTGTTCTAAGCGATGCGCCCGTCAGTGCCTCCTTCTCCGGCCCACCTCTTGATGGCGCAGAAGGCCGCTTCCGGCTCCTGTACGATCAGGAGCCCCTTCGACCAGCAGAAAAGAGCCGGGACCGATCATCGGTCCCGGCTCTTCCTTTCCCTGCTGGATAAGCCTCTGACGCAGTCAGTCTGCTGCGTCCATCTCCATCTGAGCCAGATATTCCTCCAGGCAAACGCCCTGGTCCCGGATGGCCAGTGCCGCCTCTTTCCCCACATAACGATAATGCCAGGGCTCATAACCCACACCTGTGATTTCCTGGCTCCCCACTGGATAGCGGAGGATGAACCCGTACTCCCAGCAATGTTCCATCAGCCACTGTTGGAGCGGTGTGTCCTCTTGTCCTTCGTCGAGGATCTGATATTCCTCAGAGACGATATCCACCGCCACTCCCAACTGATGTTCGCTGGTGCCTGGCCGGGCCACCCACACGGCTGCCATCTCCTCGGCTTCCTCTCTGTCATATCCCTGGTCCTGGTAGGAACGGACTTTCCGCTCGAACAGCTGCTCCTGCTTGTCCCATGTACGGAAAGACGAGCAGATCAGCGGATGATATCCTTCCGCGCGGGCGGCATCCATCATCGCCTGCAGGTCTGGATAGACACGGGTGTCGATGGCCTGTCCATTCCGAAGGTACGTCAGCTCAGGGGCGAGAAGGTCCTCCGGCAGCGGATGGTCCCTGTTCACCAAACGCAGGTCCTGCTCTGCTGCAGCCTCTTCGCTGCGATCCTCATCCGGTTCCGTATCCACATCCTCTTGTGTCGTGTCCACAGTGGGCGGGGCAAGTTCCTGACCAGTCTCAGACCCCGGATCCATGCCGCCGGCTGGTTCGGAGACCTCAGACTGCTGCCCTTCCCCCAGCTCCATGTCCCAAATAGCGGAACCACTGCCCAAAAGAGCGTTCCCACCCAACAGCAAGATCCCCACCAGCAGCAAAGACAGGGGGAACCTCCGTTTCCTCCGGGCAGACCGGCTGCGTGCCGGACGGCGCCGGACGCAGCGCTCCCCTGCAGCTTGTTCCGGTCGATCACGATATGCGCACATATCCGCTCCTCCTTTCGGCCTCGAGACGGCCGATCCGTGGACACGCCCATCATCCACACCGGCATGTCTTGGCAGGGGCCCCCTCTCGATCCTCCAGGTCCTTCGGATATGTATACGACGCTCTTGCAGCTTCTCCTGATGCAGCAGGATAGGCCGCAGGAAGACCTGGATCTGATCTACCCTATAGACGCAGGCTCCCACGAAAAAGTTTTCTATTGGCAGCTGTTTTGTCGGCAAAAAAAGGACCGGCTCTGGCCGGTCCTCTCTCAAGGGGTGGAAACGAGGTCTCTCCCCTGCAATCTCTCCAGGATGGGAAACAGTTCCTCCATCCGGTCGATCCATGTATCTACATCTTCCAGCACTTGCTGGTTGCGTCCTTCGTCCCGGAATCCGATGGTGTACATCCCGGCACGCCGGAGCGCCAGACAGCCAGGCTCACTGTCCTCGATTCCGATGGACTGTTCCGGCCGGACCCCCGCCAGTCCTTGGGCCTTCCAGTAGATGTCCGGTGCCGGCTTGAGCTCCTCTACCTGTTCCTGGGAGACGAAGTGGTCGATGTAGGCGCTCACGCCCAAGCGGTCTGTCATCGCTTTGACGAACGGGCCGTCCGAGGAGGAGACCACCGCCACGATATATCCCTGCTCCTTCAGCGCCTGCATCGTCGCCATCAGGCCTGGAGCGGCAGGCACGCCCGCCTCCTCCACCAGTTCCGCCGTGATGCGGAAATGCTCCTGTGCCAGCGATTCGATGTCTGCCTCCACACCGGCCGCCCGGCAGAGTTCCCTCCAGCGAAGGCGGACTGGATAACCCGTCATCTTCCCCAGGAGGGTGTCGTCCAGCCCCAGACGTTCACTGATCCTGCGGTTCGCCTCTGCATGGGCCCATTCGTCATCCAGCATCGTGCCATCCAAGTCGAACGTCACCAATCGTATGGTCCGGTCTCTCTTCATATCCCACTCCTATCTGCTCCGCTGCCTTGTCCACCGTCACTGATCGTTTCTATCATGATACCCCGCAACTGCCTGGCATGTCAATAAAAGCTCTGCAAGATCCGTGTTCGATCGATGTGCACACGCGCCTTGTCCTCGATCAGGACATGCGGCCAGATCCCGCCGGCAGGCCAGCGGCCGCGTTCAGAGCCCCAGACGCAGTTTGATGGCCAGCACTGCGCAGCTCACCAACAGGATCATCAACGCGCCCTGTCCCCAAAGGAGGCTATAACTCACCTTGTCTTTGTCCTGCCGCCGTCCCTCGGCCACAGAGAGGAACACATACACGGACACGATCCCGAACACGATAGCGAGGAGGTCGGCCGCCATCTCCCAGCCCAGGGCAGAAGCTCCCAAATACAGCAGGAACCCGATCCCCGAGAGAATCGCTCCCTGGTCCATCTGCCGGACTGTCTGCAGCAGCCAGCCCTTCTTCTTGTCTTTCATCGTCGTCTCTCTCTTTCCGTCAATATCCATTCACGATCACGTCCAGCACCTGGCTCGCCACAGTGCCGGCCACAGAGGACCCTCCGCCGCCGTTCTCCACCAAGACCACGAACGCATATGGGGCATCCTCATCCCGCAGGAACCCTGCGAACCAAGCATGCGGCGTCTTCCCGTCCCCCACCTCTGCGGTGCCAGATTTCGCACAGATGTCCATGCCTGGGAAGCGGCCTGCGCCGTATGTCTTTTCCACGTTGTCTGCCATCATATCTGCCAAGCGCTCCGCCGTGGAGCGGGAGAGCAGTGTGCCGGTCTTATGGGTCAAACGGGGCAGAGACGGCAGTCCCAACGGCCCGACGATCCTTTCGATGATCCGCGGCACCGCTGCCCGGCCGCCGTTGGCGATGGCGCCCATATAGACCATCAGTGCCGCCGGATTCACCAGATCCTGGCCCTGGCCGACCGCTGCCCATCCCAGTTGGCCGTCGGTGAGCGTCTCCAGGGAAAACGTCCCCTTGGCGGTGGGCAGACCGTCGATCGAATAACTGTCTGTCAGTCCCGCCTTTTCCGCATACCGTTCCAGGACAGAGCCACCCAGTTCCTGGCCGATCTGCGCGAAAGCCACGTTGCAGGAGTTGGCGAACGCCGTCCCGATGTCCTGCTCCCCATGCGTGCCGGAACAGATGATCGTCTCACCGCCGATATCCACGCTCCCGGTGCAGGTCCATGTGCGGCTGTCCAGGTCAGGGATCTCCTCGATGGCTGCGGCCAGCGTCACGGTCTTGAACACGGAGCCCGGCGTGAACGTGGAGGAAAGGAAGCGGTTGAGATACGCGCCCTCGTAGCGCTCATTGGTCTCGATATCCTGTGGGACCGCCAGGGGATCATAGCTGGGCGCGGACACCAGGCACAGGATGTCGCCCGTCTGATAATCGTACACTGCCACTGTGCCTGCATGGCCGCCCAGTGCCCGATACGCCTCATAGTTATACCGGGCATCGATGGTCAAGTACAGATCGTTCCCCTGCTGGGCGCCGAATGCGCCGTTGAGGAGGCTGTATCCCGTCAGCTTGTCAGCAAAGGCGTTCAGCGCACCGGTACCGATGTTTCCCTGGAGGTCTCCCACCACATGGAGGGTCGCCTTGCGGACGTCAGCGTCGTCATAATAAGTGCGCTGGCCATCCTCTACTGTGGACAGCACGTCCCCATCCCGATCGAGCACAGTGCCGCTGGCCAGCACGCCATTCGTGTCATATAGGTGCCGGTTGAACGCTGAGGAGGCCCAGCTCCCACCGTCTATGAAATAGCGTATGAGGAACACGCCAAGGCCCACCGCCAGCGCCAGCGCCAGGATCCGGCAGACCACTGCCCGCCGCTCAATCTTCTTCATCCCGCGCCTCCTCTCTGGCAAAGGGGTCGCCCACTGGCTCCACCCGGCGCCGGGCCGATGCCGTCAGCCGCCTCTGGTGGCTCCGGCGGATGGCGAAGCTGGCATTCTCCCGCGTGTCCGTGGCTTTCAGGAACGCCAGCAGGCCCCAGGCCGACATCATCGCGGACCCTCCGTTGGAAACGAAGGGGAACGTCACGCCCGTCAGGGGCAGGAGGTCCACAGAGCCGAACACGTTCAAGCAGGTCTGGAAGACCAGCAGAGACCCTGCAGCGCAGGCCGCGATGGTATAAAAGCTGGAGCGGCCCACCCGCACGGCCCGGGCCGCGAACCATGCCAAAGTGATGATCGCAGCCACCGCCAGCATCGCGATGAGCAGTCCCCACTCCTCACACAGCATGCCGAACACCAGGTCGGTATCGGCCGCAGCGACTCTGTGGAGCCAGCCGTTCCCCGCTCCCATCCCCAAGAGGCCGCCAGAGGCGGCGGCGGACATGGTCCGGGTCTGCTGATAGCCTGCGCCGGAGGCAGCCTCCCACGCATGGCCCCAGGCGGCGAAACGGCTGAGGATATAGGGCTTGAACTTCAGGACGATCCCCGCGCCGAACACCGCCGCGCCGCAGATGAGAGAAAGCGTGGCGAAATCTCCGGAGCGGAGATAGGCGATCACGAGGAACGTCACGAAAAAGATCGCTGCCGTACCAAAGTCGCTCATGAGGCCCAGCAGGCCGATGCATATCCCTGTCAGGACGATGAACAGCGCTAGGTTCCGTTTGTGGAACAGCCGCTCCAGCGTGGCGGATCCGGCGAAGATATAGCAGATCTTCGCGATCTCAGATGGTTGGAACGACATGCCCCCGATAGAGATCCAGTTCACTGCTCCATATCGCGACTGTCCCAGCAGCAGTGTGATGCCCAGCAGGCCGATGGCACCGGCGGCCATGAGCCAGCGGATCCGCTGGACCCGACTCAGATCCCGCAGGAATACCCCCAGCACCACGAACAAGATCAGTCCCAAGAAGATGGCCAGGAACTGTTTGAACAAACTTCCCGGAGCGCTGGAAGCGGTCACTGACAAAGACAAGGTCGATAGGAAAAAGGCGATCGTCTCCATCTCGAACCCCACGCACCGGGTCGCCCGCAGGATGGCGAAATACGTCCACATCAGTGCCGTCAAGCCCAGGAAAGCCAGCGGGATCGCTGCGGACGCCTCCTCCCCCGCAGCTAGGATGAGCTGGATGCAGGCGAGGATCTGGAACACGGTCAGCCAAAGGAACGAGGGCCAGATGGCCGCAGGCCGTTCCGCCCGGCGGCGCTTCTCCAGCTCCTCCCGCTCCGCCACGGTCTGCGGCAGGAAGATCAGGGGCACGCCACCCAACGTGATGGTATCTCCCAGCTCCACAGGCGCGGAGCCGTCCACTGCTCGTCCGTTCACCATCGTACCGCCCTTGGAGCCCAGGTCATAGACCGTCCAGCGGTCCTTCTCGCCCCGGCAGATGGCCGCGTGCTGGCGGGAGATGCTGGGATAGTTCAGCTCCACGTCTGCTGTCTTGCTGCGGCCGATGATGTTCTCCCAATGGGTCAGGGGGATCTGTGTGCCGTTGGGAAGGCTCAGCTGTCCCCAAGTCTCCGGTGTGTGAGGGATCTGCAGCAGGGACCGGATGGCCCGCCAAAGGATCGCCACTGCCAGCACCGGGAAGAAGAACCGGACGAAGGACATATATCCGATCTCGATCATGGGATGGGCCGCCAATACGGCAGTCAGTCCATCCAGCAGTGTCTGGATCGGAGCCATCGATCCTCCCAAACGCTCTCCCTCCTTTCATCCTCCATGATCCGAATGGATGTAGTATACCATTTTTCCCGCCCAGTGTACAGACTTTGTGCGTCCTGGCGTCCGCTTCTATCCGCCGGACGGCTCAGACCAGCTCCGCCCAGGTCTTTGGCGCTGCCTGTTGGCCACTTTCCGATCTCTCCATGTTTTTTCTCATTTTGGCACCGGAAATTCCCAGTTTGGACTTGACCTTCGGCGAGATATCCTTTAAAATGGATAGCTGCGCATAGATATCAAGAATAGGATCTTAACGCCATCTTTACGTTCGCATATACTTTACTCTGAAAGGCCGATCGATATGAAACATCCCTATAAGACGCGGGAAGGCGGCGCCACGGTAACGATCTTCGTCCCCTATGACTGCAAGAACCATTGCCCTTTCTGTATCAATAAAGGTGAATATGCTGATCTGACAGGTTTTTCTGCGGAGAATATCTGTGAGAGCATCCGCCGGATGGACGCTATCACGCCCCGCTGTGACTTCGTGTTCACCGGTGGCGAGCCCTTCGCCGATCTGGGCGCCCTCCAGATGATGCTCGACCAGATCCCCATGACCCACAAGGTCTATATCAACACCACGCTCCCCGTCTCTGAGCATCAGAGCGAGGACGACATCCTGGCTTTCGCGGAGCGGAACAAGGATAAGATCACCTGTATCAACGTCTCCCGGCACATGCAGCACTATGTGGTGGAGTCCAATGACGATCTGCTGGCGCGTCTGCCGGTGCCTTTCCGGGTGAACTGTGTACTGTACAAGAACTATCCCGCCGAGCAGCTGGTGCCTTATATGGAGCGCTTCCGCAAGATCCCTGGTGCCTCCATCCAGTTCCGTTTCGATTACACCGCCACCACGCCGGAGAACCTCTATGAGGAGGAGGGCGACAAGATCCTGCAGGATCTGAAGAAGGTGGCCCGGTACACGGGACTGGACGGCTGCCGGATGCGCTGCGGCTTCCACTTCGACTACAAGGGCATGGAGCTGACCTATCACAAGACACTGCCCTACTCCACCATCGTGGAGCAGGACCCCACCGACGGCGTGACGTACGATATCCTCTATGATATCCTCATCAAGCAAAATGGTGACATCCATTCCGATTGGGACGGCACGCTCCTGGATGTGGACGCTTACGCCAAGGTGGTCTTCGAGCCCTACGATCTCAAGTGGCTGGCTCGGATCGCGTGAACCATAGGAAACTTCAAGGCGGCGGAGCTCCTTCCGCCGCTTTTCCCTTCCCTCTCCCGATCCGGGATCGGACGCAGGGAAAGGAAGGACGATCATCTGGGAGGGTGAGACGATGGGACCGATCAAGAAAGTAGGCATCATCGGCCTGGGGGCCCTGGGCGTGATGTATGCGGACATGTTCACCCGCGCGCTGGGGAAAGACCAGGTATTGGTCCTGGCCGACGCGGCACGTGCGGCTCGTTATCGCGACAGTGGGGTCTTCTTCAACGGCAGCCGGTGTGACTTCGATTATCAGGACGCCGCTGCCGTCAAGGGACCGGTGGATCTTCTGTTGTTCGCCGTGAAGTTCGGCGGACTGGAGGACGCCGTGGCGACCTGCCGCCATTTGGTTGGCCCGGACACCACCCTCCTCTCCGTCCTGAACGGCATCCGCAGCGAGCAGATCCTCTCCGCCGCCTTCCGGCCGGAGCAGGTGGTCTGGTGTGTGGCCCAGAAGATGTCCGCCCAGAAGCAGGGCAACTATGCCACCTGCACACAGACCGGCGAGCTGGCCATCGGTGTCCCCGCCGGGCAGGATGCGGCGCACCTGCGGCGCTTGGCGGCTTTCTTCGACCTGATCGGAGCGGCCTATGCCCTGCCCGCGGACATCCGCCTCCACAAGTGGAGCAAACTGCTGTGCAATACCGGTTGCAACCAAGCCGCCCTGGTGTACCAGTGTGGTTTCCGGGGCCTGCAGCAGCCTGGGCCCGCCCGGGACACCATGATCGCCGCCATGCGGGAGGTGGTGGCCGTGGCCAATGCAGAGGGCGTGGGGCTCACAGAGCAGGATGTGCAGGACTGGGTGGCTGTTATCGACGGCCTGGATCCGGATTTCGCCCCTTCCATGCGCCAGGACGGCATCGCCCATCGGAGAAGTGAGGTCGAGCTGTTCGCCGGCACCATCTGTCCCCTGGCCCGCAAGCATGGGATCCCCGTCCCGGTCAACGACCGGCTGTACGAGGATATCCAAAAGATGGAGGCCGCCTATTGACGTGAGAGCACAGGGCCGCGCCCATCTCGATCATGCCCTTTGGATACTTCCCTGGAAACGAACGCCGCGGACCGGCAATGCCGGTCCGCGGCGTTTTTTCCACTAGTGCAGGAAAATGCGTCTGCCGCCCCGATACGCGCCCACTGTCCCGATCCTCTGGGCGCTGGGGACCGTCCCATCCAGTGCGGCCTGCAGTGCGTCCGTATCTGCCGGATCTACTGCGATGAGCAGTCCGCCGGACGTCTGGGGATCGTAGAGCAGGTCCTGCACCCACACAGGGACGTCTCCGGGGTCCACCCACGGCTCCGCGAACGTCCGGTTGCGATACATGCCCGCGGGCAGGAGCCCCATCCGGGCCAGCGCTCCCGCCTCCGCGATGAAGTCGATGTCCTCTGTCCGCAGATCCAGCTCCACATCGCTGCCCTGTGCCATCTCGCAGGCGTGGCCCAGCAGGCCGAAGCCCGTCACGTCCGTGCAGGCGTGGACCCGGTAGCGTACCATGGCGTCCCGTGCGGCTTTGTTCAGCGTGGCCATCAGCCGGTGCGCCAACTCCGCGCCCGCAGGCGAGAGCATGTCCGCCTTCTCCGCTGTGGTGAGCACCCCGATGCCAAGCGGCTTCGTCAGGAGCAGCACGTCTCCCGGCCGGGCGCCGCTGTTGGTCAGCAGCCGGTCCGGATGCACGAACCCCGTCACCGCCAGACCATATTTGGGGGTGTCGTCCAGGATACTATGGCCACCGGTGATGAGCGCTCCCGCCTCATAGACCTTGTCATATCCGCCTCTGAGGAGCTGGTGGACCGCCTCCCTGGGCATGGACTCCGGCACGGCCATGATGTTCAGGCACAGCTTCGGCTCTCCGCCCATGGCATAGATATCAGAAAGGGCGTTGGCCGCCGCGATCTGGCCGAAGAGATAGGGGTCGTCGGCGATGGGAGGGAAGAAGTCCACCGTCTGGACCAGCGCCAACTCCCTGCTGATACGATAGACCGATGCATCGTCGCTCTTGTCGAACCCCACCAACAGATCTGGGTCTCGGTGGACAGGCAGCCCCTCCAGGAGCTGGGCCAGGACGCCCGCTCCCACTTTCGCACCGCAGCCGGCACAGCTGGCCAGCTTGGTCAGTTTTACATCTCTTTCAGACAATGGGATCCGCCTCCTCTCTCCCTGTCCCCCCGCCCCTTCTCCGGCCCCAGGGCTTCCGTTAGGTGCAGCAGAGCCTCCAAGACTCCCCCGCCGACAGCCAGAGCCTTGTCCGAGACGCTGTAGCAGTGTTCCACCTGGCAGCGGGGGTCGATGTCTCCAGCCTTCATCCCCGCGTGGACCAGCGTGCCGTCGGCCAGGATGCCGCGGAGCACACCGTCCAGCGTGCAGGCCATGGGCACGCCATCCACCATGGCCGCGATATCGCCCTGGTGCACCAGGGCACCGATCTCCAGCAGCGGATGGAACGTCCCAGCCGCCGGGGCACGGAGGACCCGCTCTCCAGCGAAGCCTCCGATGAGTCCCGGTACGCCGGTGTTGGGCAGCGCGCTCCCTTGATAATAGACCCGCCCCAGCGTGTGTCCCCGCATAGTCTCCACCACGGCATGGCAATCCTGCCCTGCGGTGAAGCCAGGGCCGACACCGATGACCACCGGTGCGTCCGTGCGTGCGGTCCCCAGGTTCCGCTTGGCCAGGATGGCATCCACCACCGCGTCCGGCCGTAGGCGCGGGATCCAGACGCCCGCCGGATCCACCAGTACCGGGACGATGCCGCGCGACAATAGCCCCAGTGCCTCCTCTGCCCCCTGTGCCCGCCGGGCGGTGACGCCTTCCACCTCCGTCTCCCGGTGGACGATGGCCTCAGAGAAACAGACGGTGCGCCGGATCGCGGTGGGCCGCTCCAGGTCCGTCAAGATCACCTGGATATGGGCGCGCCACAGGCGAAGGGCGATGCCTGTGGCGATGTCTCCCGCGCCGCGTATGATCACCAACATGGGAAGAACGCTCCTTTCCATAAGCTGCCTGCCACTGTGGGACAGTCCAGGCGGGCCGCCAAGGCCCAGGCCGCCTCCACGGCCCGAGGCGTCTCCACCTGGTTGACGTATACGATGTCCTGGAGGGCCTCCGTCCGCAGCACCGCCGCCTCGGTCTCCGGCGTGGCCAAGGCCGTCTCCTGCACGCCCGCCAGAGCGGCATATCGCTCTGGCCTGTGCGCCGCCTCACGGATGGGCCGCTGGAAGCCGGATGCCCCCACTACGCAGATCGTCCATGCCGCCTCCGGCGGGATGGGCGGCTCATGGGAGGCGTGGGCCTTCAGCGGACGGCCGGCCGAGCCGTCCGCCTCCACCAGTACATAGTCGAACCGTTCCGACAGGACCGCCAGAGGGAGCTCCGGTGCTGTGAGCTTCCCAGTCCCCGGCACGTCCCGCCCTGCACAGACCACCCGCAGATCCTCCAGCGCTGCCAGTTCCTCCGCTGTCCGGGCCAAGGGCAGATCCGGGAATGGCCGCATCTTCGCGCTGGTACACAAGAGGACCCGCCCCTCCCGGGCCAGGGCCTCGCCCAGTATCCGCAGGAGCGTGGTCTTGCCGCCGCCGCCGATGATGGCGGTCACGCCGGGCCGGATGCCCAACAGATCTATCGCTCCCATACGCGCCTCCTCCCGTCTCACACCGTTGTCTTTTTTCTAGGATAACACCTGCCCTATCTTCCGTCAAGGCGCGGACAGATGCCGGCGGGATACCGCCTGCGGAAAAGACGTGCCCCGGGGCCTTTCCCCGGGGCACGTACGATCATTTTTGGAGCAGGTGGATGGCGAAACCGCCGATCTCGTCTTTCAGATAGATGGCCGTCATCTTCCCGTTCTTGGATTTGGCCGTCCCCTCGTCCATCTGGAAGCCGTGCTTGCCCAGCTCCGCGATGGCACGTGGGATGCTGTTGGTGCGGACTGCGATGTGACCATTGCGTCCCAGATAGAGGGACTTCATGACCTCGATCGCAGGCCCGGCGAAGTTGGAGCTGTTGCCCTTCTTCGTGCGGAAGCCGAAGGCCTCCTCCAGGGCCTGGCAGACTGCCAGGGACTGTTCGCCATCCTCGGTGTTGATGCCCACATGGGCCAGCTCGAACCCGAGAGCGGCCTGACGGCCCGCCCGGCAAGCCGCAGCGATCGCATCTGTATCATGCGCCGCCACCGCCTTCTCCGGGCACAGCCGGCCGCTGGCCACTGCAAGGACGAAGGGCGCCGCCAGATGATCGGCCAGCGTCTCCTGATCCATTTCGCCTGTGGGCAGGAAGCGGACCTCCGGGAACGCCGCAGAAAGCGCCCGCAGAGCCTCCAGCCCGCCATAGACAGCGGCGGGGCCAAAGCCCACGACACGCAGCACCCGCGCCATGGCCGCCATGATCTCGCTGGGGGTCACGCAGCCGGGGATCAGGCACAGACCGTGCTCCACGCACCATGCCGCCGCATCGTCCCGGTAACCGGGCATCATGACGAATGCCGCGCCAGCCTCTTCCGCCAGAGCGCACTGCTCAGGCGTCGTGACGCCGCAGACGCCCACCAGCATCTCCGGACAGCTCTGCCGGATCGCCGCCAGCGCCTCCGTCACGCCCTCCCGGAAAGAAAGCGCCATCACGTCCGCGCCGCCGGAACGCAGCGCCTCCGCTGTGGGGACCGCGTCCTCTGCGCGTTCGATCACGGCCTGGGGGACGATCCCCGCAAGGCCGATCCTCTCCAGAACGTCCACAGCACGCCCCTTATCTCTGCACGCGGCCAGAGGCATTCCCGCTGGCCAGCGTCTCCACTTCGCTGACAGAGACCAAGTTGAAATCGTGCTCGATGGAGTGCTTCAGGCAGGAGGCCGCCACCGCGAAGTTGATGGCCTTCTGGTCATCATAGCCAGAGAGCAGCGCATAGATCAGACCGCCGCCGAAGCTGTCGCCGCCGCCCACGCGGTCCACGATATGTACCCGGTACGTGGGAGAGAACACGGCCTGGCCGTTGCTGTAGAGCATGCCGGCCCAATCGTTGTCAGAAGCGGAGAGGCTGCCGCGCAGGGTGAAAGCCACCTTCTTGAAGTGGAAGCGCTCTTCCAGCTGACGTGCCACGCTGACGTAGCCCTCCTGGCTCAGCTTCCCGGTGTTCAGGTCCGTGTCCTTGGCTTCGATGCCGAACACGTCCTTGGCGTCTTCCTCGTTGGAGATGCACACGTCCACATAGGGCATCAACTCTGTCATCGTGGCGTTGGCCTGCTCCCGGGTCCACAGCTTCTTGCGGTAGTTGAGGTCGCAGCTCACCGTCAGGCCCAGCTTCTTGGCGGCCTTGCAGGCCTCCAGGCAGATGGCGGGCAGCTCACCGCCCAGAGCGGGGGTGATGCCGGTGAAGTGGAACCAGTCTGCGCCGGCGAAGATCTTCTCCCAGTCGAAGTCCGCAGCCGTTGCCAGGGCGATGGCGGAATTGGCGCGGTCATAGATGACCTTGGAAGCCCGCTGAGAAGCGCCCTTCTCCACGAAGAACACGCCCAGGCGGTCGCCGCCGCGGACGATCTCGCTGGTATCCACGCCATAGCGGCGCAGCGCGTTGACCGCCATCTGACCGATCTCATGGGCAGGGACCTTGGTGACGAACGCCGCGTCCACCCCGTAGTTGGCCAGGGAAACGGCCACGTTGGCCTCGCCGCCGGCATAAGTGGCCTCCAGGCGCTCCGCCTGGACCAGACGCAGGTACCCCTCCGGATTCAGACGCATCATGATCTCGCCAAACGTAATGACCTTCATGCTCGAACTCTCCTTTTCGTTTTTATGATCCGCTCTCACGCGTTCTTCGCGATCTCCACCAGTTCCCGGGCCGTCTCCGTGATCTTGTGGAACTCACCGGCGTCGATCCACTGCTTGTTGGCCAGGTTGCCGCCGATCCCGGCGCCCACGGTGCCGGCCTTCAGGAAGTCGCCGAAGTTCTCGGCGTTGATGCCGCCCACGGCCATCAGCTTCACATGGCTGATCGGCGCCTTGATGGCCTTGATATAGCCCGTGCCCAAGTTGCCTGCGGGGAACACCTTCACGAAGCCGGCGCCCGCGTTGTGAGCCACGATGACCTCCGTGGGCGTCATAGCGCCGGGGATGGACACCATGCCCAGCTCCACCGTCCGGCGGATCACATCCACGTCCACATTGGGAGAGATGATGTACCGGCCACCGGCCTTGGCCGTCATCTCCACCTGCTCGGTGGTCAGTACGGTGCCGGCGCCCACCAGCATCCGGCCCTCGTACTTCTCACTGATGGCCTGGATGCAGCCGGTGGTCACTCCGAAGGAAGAGGGATCCTTCGCATTGAAGGTCACCTCCATCAGGCGGATGCCGCCCTCATACAGTGCGTCAGCCACCTTCATGCACTTGTCCGCCTCGATCCCGCGGACGATGGCGATGATCTTTTCCTTCTCGATCATCGCGATGATGTCTTCCGTTTTCATAAGCGCCTCCATTTTTCATAATGTGAAACCAGTTATCAGATCGTGATATCTTCATAGACTTTATACTGCTTTTTCGTTCTCTTGTCAATCCGGCATTTCAACAAAATCTATCCGCTGAAACTGTTGCAAATGGCCAATAGGTATGTTACATTAGAGAAAACGCTTTGATAGGAAGGATGGTATATGTCTTATGTCTCCAGCCCACGGCTCCGTGCAATCCATCGACCGGGTCCTCGACATCATCGAGGCGCTTTCCACCGCCCCACAGGGGATGTCGCTCTCTGATCTTGCGGCCATGACCGATCTGCACGTGAGCACCGCCCACCGGCTGGTGACCGCTCTGGTCGACCGCGGTTATGCCAAGAAAGACACCGGACGAGGCAAGTACCGTCTCACGCTGCGCTTGTTCGAGATCGGCAGCTCCGCCTCCAGGGTCCTGGGGCTGCTGTCCGCTTCCAAGCAGTTCCTGGACGAGCTGGCCGATTTCTCCCAAGAGGCCGTCCATCTGGTGGAGCGGGACAGCGATGAGGTCGTATATCTCTATAAATCCGAGCCGTCCCAGCAGCTGGTGCGGATGTCGTCCTGTGTGGGATGCCGCAACCCCATGTACTGCACAGGCGTTGGAAAGAGCATCCTCGCTTTCCTCCCGGAGGCAGAGGCCGCGCGCATCTGGGATCAGTCCGATATCCAGGCTTTCACATGTCATACCATCACCGACTGGCCCGCCATGCAGCAGGAGATGGCACGGATCCGTGCATCCGGTTACGCGATGGACAATGAGGAGCACGAACATGGTGTGCGCTGCGTGGCGGCTCCCATCTGGAACTGGGAGGACGAGCCAGTCGGCGCCATCAGCATCTCTGCGCCCGTGTCCCGCATGGACGAGACGACGATCCAGCGGATGGTCCCACGGCTCCTGAGCGCCACGCAGGAGATCAGCAGCCTCCTTGGACATGTCTCCACTGCCCAAGGTCCCGTGCGATAAAGCGAAGAGCACAGCAGACGGTCCCCCTTCCGGGTGTCTGCTGTGCTTTTCCATGCTCATCCATGCATCACGCAGGACACGCTTACGGCTGGTCAGTCTCGCTGGGCGCTTGCCCAGCGTCCTCTGCCGCGGTCTCCCCGGAAGCCGTCACGCTCTCCTCTGATGGCGCCGCCGTCTCCGCTTCAGCCGCACTGGCCTCCCCCGCATCCTCCGATCCGGTGGCCATGGCTTCCTCGTCCCTGCTCTCCGTCCCCTCCTGGTCCGGGAGACCGCTCATCTTCCGGGCCAACTCCTGGATCAGGGGCAGGAGCTCTGTCAGCTCCTTGCTCAGCGCGAGCGCTTGCTTCTGGCTCATGCCGATGGTCAGGGCATCGCCGCTGGTCATGATCTTCATGACGCCGATGGCGTCGTCACTGTCGAAGGAGATGTTCATGATGGTGTTCAAGGGCACGCTTTGGAACCGGATGCGCCAGAAAGAACGCACCTGCCCCATCAGGATCCGCCGGTCCGTGATGGCATAGGCGAAATTCCGCTGGTGGCTGGACATGCTGTGGAAGCGGTGCAGCCCCACGAACGTCAGGAAAGCGGATTCCCCCTTCTCCATGCGCTGCTCCAGCAGTTTGAAATTGCGCAGGCCCCATCTGAGGCCGAACCCCGTCCCAAACTCGTGCTCACAACTGTAGCGGTACATCTCTTCTGCCGTCCGCAGATGGATCGGCTGCAACATTTCCTCAACTCCTTACATGTTCTGACGGTGTGTCCTGGCGCGAGGATGCGGTCCTCGGACCGGTCCTACACCAATGCCAACGCTGGCCCGGCGGTATCGCCGGGCCAGCATCGCGTAGTCTGCGTAGAAAGTACGGTGCCTGCTTACTTGCTGGCAGCGTAGTCCGCCTTGGCCTGATCGAGCAGGTCCATGATCTCCGTGCCGGTATCCTCGGCGATCATGTCACGGATGTGAGCGGTCTTGTCGAGGAACGCCTGTCTGGCCTCATCGGTCAGATAGGTCACGGTGATGCCGTAATCGTCGATGCAGGACTGCAGGTTCTCTTCAGCCGCCTCGCGGTTCAGACGTCTCTCCTCCACACCATAAGCCTCGGCAGCGTCGCGCAGGATGGTCTGGGTCTCCTCGTCATAGGTGTCCCAGATCGCCTTGGACATGTCGAACAGGAAGGGGCTGTAGATGTGGTTGGTCATGGTGATGTAGTCCTGGACCTCCTGATACTGATACGCATACAGGTTGGGGATGGGGTTCTCCTCGCCGTCCACGGTGCCCTGCTCCAGAGCGGTGTACAGCTCGTTGGAGGACATGGGAGTGGCAGCAGCGCCCAGGGAGTTCCACAGCTCCTCATGGAACTCGTTCTCCATGGTACGGATCTTCAGGCCGGCCACATCGTCCACCGTGGCAACCTCGCGCACGGAGTTGGTCAGCTCACGGAAGCCGTTCTCGTTCCAGGCCAGGTTGACGATGCCCTTCTCCTCCAGCTTGGCGTTCAGATAGTCGCCGACCTCGGAGTCCAGGATGGCATCGGCCTCAGCCTCATCCTCGAACAGGAAGGGGATATCGAAGATGGCCAGTTCGGGCACATAGCCCACCAGGGGAGCGGTGGAGGTGTTGTTGATCTCCAGCTGACCGGCGACCACCATCTCCGTAGCGGTGGTGTCATCGCCCAGCTGGCCGTTGGAGTAGACCTCGACGCCGATGCGGCCGGCGCTGGCCTCCTCGACCTGGGGAGCGAAGGTGGACAGCTGTGCCTGCACGCCGGGGGAGCTCTCAGCAGCGCCGTTGGAGACTCTCACCACGATCTCATTGGTCTTGCCCTGAGTCTGGGTGGAGTTGGTGTAGACACCGGTCTCCGTGGACGTATCGCCGGCGGTATCACCGGCGCCCTGCGCATCGTCCGCAGGAGCTTCCGTACCAGCCAAGCCGCAGCTGGCCAGGGACAGGGACATAGCCCCTGCCAGAAGCATCGCAAGGATCTTCTTTTTCATGTTCTTTCCTCCTGAGAGAAGTATTTAATGAACGGCGATCAGCCGGTCCATTACGATGTAGGTGTGAGGTCCGATCAGCCCATCATGTTGGGTACGAACATGATCAGCTCGGGGAAGAGCGTCATGATCATCAGCACCAGATACATGACACCGACGAAGGGCAGGCTGGCCTTTACCAGGTCCATCAGCTTGACCTTGCCGATGGAAACGCCGCAGTAGAGCACGTTGCCGACCGGCGGCGTGCACAGGCCGATGCACAGGTTGGCGCACATGACCACGCCGAAGTAGACGGGATCCAGGCCGAAGCTCTTGGCGATGGGCAGCAGGATCGGGGTCAGGATCATGATGGCGGGACCAGAGTCCATGACGCAGCCCACCAGGACCAGCAGGACGTTCACCAGGATCATGAACGTCAGCGCGCTGTTGGTGACAGAGGTGATGGCGCTGGCCAGCAGCTGGGGGATGGCGCAGGTGGTGACCATGTAAGCGGCCACGCTGGCGGAGCCCACCACGAACATCATGATGGCGGAGCTCTTCATGGCGTTGGCCATCAGCTCAGGCCACTCCTTGAAGTTGAACTCCCGATAGATCAGGCCGGAGACGATCAGCGCGTACAGCACGGCCAGAGCAGCGGTCTCCGTGGCGGTGGCCACACCGGTGATGATGCAGACGATGATGAACACCGGCAGCAGGATGGCCAGGATGGCCGTGCGGGTGGCATGCAGGATCTCCTTCAGGCTGCTCTTGGGCCCGATGGGATAGTTGCGCTTACGGACATGGAAGAACCATGCGACCATCAAGCCGAGGCCGATGAGGATGCCGGGGACGATGCCGCCCAGGAACAGAGCGGACACGGACACGCCCGCGCTGACGCCGTAGAAGATCATCTGGGTGGAAGGCGGGATGATGGGGCCGATGCAGCCCGCGGCGCAGATGATGCCGGTGGACTTGGCCTTGTCATAGCCGCCGCCCTGCATGATGGGCAGCAGGATGGAGCCGACAGCGGTGGTATCCGCCACGGCGGAGCCGGACACGCCCGCGAACACCATGGACGCCAGGATGCCCACGTAGCCCAGACCGCCCTTGAAACGGCCCAGCACGGAGTAGGCGAAGTCCACGATCCGCTTGGAGATACCGCCGCGGCTCATGATCTCGCCGGCGATCATGAAGAAGGGGATGGCCAGCAGGGGCACGCTGTCGCAGCCGTTGACGAACTTCTGCGCCAGAGTGAACAGGGACCATGCGTTGGGGTTCGCAAGGGTACGGGCCAGCATCATGAAGAACGCGGTGCCCACCAGAGAATAAGCGATGGGGATACCGATGATGACCAGGCCGAAAAGCCCTACCAGGAATACAGCCAGCATCTCACACTACCTCCTCTTTCTTATCCTCTTCATGGTTGAGCTCAGCGTCGCTGGCCTTGCAGATCATCACCAGCTTGGCCACCGTCTGCAGCGCCATATAGCCGAAGCTGATGGGGGCGCACATGTAGACCAGGCCTCTGGGCAGCTGCAGCGCAGACGTCTTGAACGCCCAGGTGGACATGACCAGCTCCAGGCTGCCGATGAACAGCAGCACCAGCAGCGCCAGGACCAGCAGCATGGCCACCAGCTCCACCACCTTGCGGGGCACGCCGCGGAACTTCTCGACGATGAAGTCCATGCGCATGTGCTCACCGTGGATGCCCACGTCATTGGCCAGGATGGCGCCCATGAAGGTCGTCCAGATGAACAGGAAGCGGGACGCCTCCTCCGACCAGGTCAGACCAGAGTTGAACACATAGCGCAAGATCACGTTGAGGATGACCAACACCGTCATGGCCGTGCCGAACAAGATCAGCGCGTACTTGATGATCGTCATCAACACGTGGTTCACAGTTTTGATCAGGTTCATTACTTGCATCACTTTCCTTTCCTTCTGATTCTCACATTCAGATCGATTCGCTTTGCCGGCCTTCACCTCCAAAAAGGATCTTGGGTATCCGTGTCATCTATCACTCCACGCAGTCACGCTGCGGAAGTTACCAAGGGATCGATGGCGACCCGGTCGCACCAGAAGGCGGCCGTCCCGTCCAGGGAGACCACACATCCGCGGCTGTCAGCCGCATAGAACTCCAGCAGGAGCGGCTCGCTCGCATATCGCAGCTGGATCTCAGCCGTGAGGATCGGATCCCCAGTAAGGAGGTCCCCCGTATCGCCGTCCTGGATCGATATCTCGTTGAGAGGGGCCATGACGTCCTCTTGGAACGTCTCCAGCGGCATCTCAGCTCCGTCCACGGTCACCGTCAGCTCCGAAGCGCTGCCGGATACCTGATAGGTGTGCCCATCCAGGGCGATGGTCTCGATGGAATTGACGTTCAGAGAGAGGAGCGTGTGTCCGACGACCTCTGCCGGCGTATCCTCCAGGAAAGCCAGCTCTGCGGTCGGGACTGTGACCAGCATCCCCGTAGACTCTGAGAGGACATAGGTCATGCCGTCCGCCGCCGCGCCGATCCGCAGCGTGACGCTGGTCCCGTCTGTATACTCCAACGTCAGCGTGGGCGCGTCCGTCCCGACTCCATAGCGGTCCAGGTCCTCCGGCTCGGCCACCAGGCTGGTGCCGGTGATCGCCCGCAGAGGCGCGAGGATCTCGCTCTCGAACTGCTCCGTGCCAACTGGCAAATAGAAGGGTTCTGTGAGGGAATAGTAGCAGACCGTCCCATTCTCCGAAGTGCCCACCTGCTCCAGCCGGTAGGCTGTCTCGCCCGCCCGGCGGACGGTGACTGCCTGGAGCATCTGAGCCTGCTCATCTTCCAAAGGCGGATAGAGCGAGAGGTCATAATAATATCCAACGTCCTCCAGGAACAGCTCCGCATAGCTGCGGTCCATCAGGAACACGCGCGCATCGCCTGTCAGGCAGGTATAGTAATGCTCCCCATCCGGCGCCAGCGCGCCGATATCGAAGAGCGCGCCGCCGCCCTCGATGTCTTGCAGCAAGACCGTGGCCTGAGGCTCTGTCAGCCCGAACTGTCCGTCCGAAGCGGTGGCGCCCTCCACCAGTCCTGCCAGCGGCAGGCGGTACGCCTGCTGGAAGAAGTCCTGGATCCGTCCGGTGTCCGCCCCGGCGTCCCAGTCGCCGGCGATATGGGCGGTACCGTCGATCAGCGCGATCACCACAGAGCCGCTCTGGTTCTCGATCTCAGCCGCCAACAGCATGTCGGGACTGGTATAATTGGTAAAGAAATAGGTCGCCTCCTGCTCCTCGCCAGGGGTCTCCCGCCCGGCAAAGGTGAGCAGCAGCGTCGCCGCGATGCAAAAGACCAGCGCGCCGGAGAGGGCCGCCAAGGTCTTCCCCGTCACCTTCATGAGTGCCTCCTCTTCAGGAACACTGCCACGCCCACTGCCAGCAGGCCCAGCGGCAGCACCACGACGAACACTGCTGCGAAGGCCACAGTGGAGGCCCAAGAGATGGAGATGTCGCTGGCCGAGAGATCCTTCGTCGGGATGTTCAGCGCCACGCTGTGGTCGTTCATGTACGAGAGGACCTGCAGCACGAAATCCGCGTTGCCCAGGCTGTCCGTCTCCAGATAGCTGGGCTGGTACATCCCGGTACAGGCCGCCAGGAAGACGTACTGTGTACGGCTCTCCCCTTCGGCTTCATAGGTACGCTCGCTGGTGGCCGCGACCGTGAAGGGACCGGACGCATCGTCCGCCGCCCGCTCAAGGCTGTCCATCTCCTGGAAATCCTTCCCGTAAGAGCTGGAGGTGGAGCGGAGGACCTCATTGGTCAGGCAGCCGTTGACCTGGCTGATGCTGATCTGCCGGCTCTCCGGCATGACCAGATAGGTGGACTGCTCTGAGAAATAGGTGTTGATCATGCTCACGCCGAAGAGCGGGATGATGTTCAGGGGGCTATCCATCTGCTGGCTCGGCTCCAGGACGATGCGATCTTCCACTGTCAGGCCCCACTCCTGCAGATAGCCGTCCAGGTTCGGCAGGCTCTCCACGGTGGGGTCCCGGAAGACCATCAGGTTCCCGCCCGCCGCCATGAAAGCGTCGAGTATCTCCAGCTCCCGTTCGGAGAGGTCCCGCTTGGCGCCGGCGATCACCAAGGTCTTGACGTCCTCGTCGATCTCATCCACGCCCAGGACCACCCGGCTGGTCTCATAGTTGCTGTTGCGCACCAGGTCCTCCAGGGCCTGGGGCACGTCTTCGGAATGCCCAGCCACGAACGCCACGCCCGTCGTCCCCGCGGTGGTGACGTCCACGATGGCGGAAGTCAGCTGTGTCTCGGCCCGGAGACCGGTCAGCTGGTACTGCTGGCCGCCGTCGGCGCTGGCGTAAGTGCTGATCTCATAGAGCTCGCTCCACGAGATGAAGCGCAGAGTCTCCCCGCACGTCACCAGGACGCCGTCATCGGAGAGGGTCACGCCCCGCTGGGCATAGGTCTGTGCGAACGAGGGGTTCGCGGTCAGATCCACGTATTCCACCGTCACGTGGTCAGACGCCGCGGCATAGCGCTCCAGCACCTCCGCGATGTTGGTGTCCGCGTCTGCCCGGCTGTTGCAGTAAGTGATGGTCACGTCCTGGTCCAGCTCCTCCAAGATGGAGGTAGTGGTGTCCGTGATCTGGAATATCCGTCCCTCCGTCAGGTCCACCCGCCAGCCGAAGCGGTCCACCGCGGCGGAGACCACACTGTATACGCCGATCGCCACGGCGATCGACAAGACGACGAACGCCAGCTGCATGGCTCGCTCCCGCCGCCGCTGCTTATGGACTCGTTCCGGGATCTTTTTCCCGTTTGCCCGTCTTTGATGTGCCATGCGCTCACCCTCTCTTTCCCCTGACCGCGACCACGGTCAAGAACAGGAAGATGAACGTGACAGTGATCTCCAACAGGATCCCCGCCGGATCCAGCACGCCCATGATCAGATCATGGTATACGCCCATCATGGAGACCCGGTTGAACAGCTCCAGCGCCGTCTGGTCCTGGATCGTGGACCCGAGGCCATAGGAATACCAGAGCGCGAAGATCACGACATAGGAGAGCACGGCGGAGACGATCTGGTTCTCCGTCAGGGCGGAGACGAACATCCCGATGGCGATGAACGCGCTCATCAGCAACACGATCCCCAGATAGTTGCCCACGGTGATCCACAGCTGGAAGCTGCCGCACACCGCCAAGATCACCGGGAACGCCAGCGTCACCGCCAGTCCGATGAGGAACACGCTCTCTGCTGCCAGGAACTTCCCAAGCACCACCTGAATCTCACGGACCGGCATCGTATAGAGCAAGATCTCTGTACGCTGCTTCTTCTCTTCCGAGAAGCTCCGCATCGTCAGCATGGGCATGAGGAACATCATGAGGGTGATGGTGGACTGGAAATAGTCCGTGATGTCCCCGCTGCGGCTCATCAGGTTCTGCAGCAGGAAATAATACGCATTGATGAACACGAAGATCGCCAGGAACACATATCCGATCACCGAGTGGAAGTACTGACGCATCTCTTTTTCGTAGACCGCTCTCATGCGTCCTCCTCCGCTGTTTCCTCTTGCGCCTCTGTGATCTTCAGATAGATGCTCTCCAAGGACACCTCTTCCGCTTTCATCATCAAAAGGTCGTATTCCGTCGCTTTCAGTGCATGATAGACTGCCGGGCGGACGTCGCTCCCGATGGGATAGTCGACCTGGTACTCCCAGCGGCCCTCCCCCGTGGACTGCACCGTCTCCACAGAGAGGATCTCCGGCACGGCGCGCAGCACCGCGAGGACGCCGGGACGGTCCCCGGCCACCTCCACCCGCAGGCCCTTGCGCCCAGTGAGCATCTCCTGGAGCTGCTCCGGCTTCCCGTCGGCGATCAGCTCGCCCTCGTTGAAGACCAAGACGCGCCCGCAGATGGAGCTGATCTCTGAAAGGATGTGGGAGGAGAGGATGATGGTATGCTCCTTGCCAAGGTCCAGGAACAGGTCCCGGAACTCCCGGATCTGCCTGGGGTCCAAGCCCACGGTGGGCTCGTCCAGCACCAGGATCTCCGGGTCGCCCACCAGCAGCTGCGTCACGGCCACGCGCTGGCGGTACCCCTTCGAGAGGTTCCGGATCAGCCGCTGGCGGGTGTCCAGGATCTGTGTCCTGCGGCAGAGAGATTCGATGTAGTCTTTCAGCGCCGCCTTCTTCAGCGGCAGCCCTCGGAGCGCGCAGGCGAAGCGGAGCTGCTCTTCCACCGTCATATCCATGTACAGCGGAGGGAACTCCGGCAGATATCCGATATGCCGTCGGGCCTCCAGCGGGTCCTCCGCGATGTCCACGCCCGCGATCTTCACCACGCCCCAGGTGGGCTTGAGATATCCGCAGAGCATGTTCATCGTGGTGGATTTCCCCGCGCCGTTCGGGCCCAGGAATCCCACGACCTCACCCTTTTGGATGTGGAAGTTGGCGTCATACAACGCCATGTTCGCACCGTACTGTTTGCTCAGGTGGGTCGCTTGGATCATGTTCGCACTGCCTCCGAATCTCTGTGTCTGCGCTGGGAGCTCACCACTCCGCGATAGAACCGTCCTTGTGGCGCCACACAGGGTTCTTCCACTGATGCGGCGTCTTGTTCTCCTCCAGGACCAGCTCCTTGTTGACCTCGATGCCCAGGCCGGGCTTGGTGGACAGCTTCACATAGCCATCCACGAACTTGAAATCTTCCTTGTTCAGGGCATAGTCCAGGACTTCCTTGCCCACATTGTAGTGGATGCCGATGGACTGCTCCTGGATGACGGCGTTGTAGCAGGTGGCGTCCAGCTGCAGGCAGGCGCTCAGCGCGATGGGTCCCAGCGGGCAGTGGGGAGCCAGCGCCACGTCATAGGCCTCGGCCATGGCGGCGATCTTCTTGACCTCCGTGATGCCGCCGGCGTGGGACAGGTCCGGCTGGATGATATCCACGCCGCCGGCCTGCAGCAGGCGCTTGAAATCGTATTTGGAGAACAGCCGCTCGCCCGTGGCGATGGGGATGTTGCAGCAATCCGCGATCTCCTTGAAGCACTCCATGTTCTCGCACAGGACGGGTTCCTCGATGAACATGGGGTCGAATTCCTCCAGCTTCTTGGCCAGGACCTTCGCCATGGGCTTGTGGACACGGCCGTGGAAGTCGATGGCGATCCCGAAATACTTGCCGCAGGTCTCGCGGATGGCGGCCACGTGCTCGAGCACGGTGTCGATCTTATCATAGCTGTCGATCATCTGCAGCTCTTCCGTGGCGTTCATCTTGATGGCGGTGAAGCCGGCGTCCTTGCGCTCCTTGGCAGCGCGGCCGGTGTCATCGGGACGGTCGCCGCCGATCCAGGAATAGACCCGCATGCTGTCGCGGCATTTGCCGCCCATCAGCTCATAGACGGGCGCATTGAGCACCTTGCCCTTGATGTCCCACAGCGCCTGGTCGATGCCGGCGATCGCGCTCATCAGCACGCCGCCGCCGCGGTAGAACCCGGCACGGGTCAGCATGGACTGGTAATCCTCGATACGAGAGGGGTCGTTGCCGATCAGATAGGTGGACATCTCCTTCACACAGGCCAGCACGGCGTCGCAGTGTCCTTCCAGGACGGCCTCGCCCCAGCCAGTGTAGCCCTCGTCCGTCTCGATCTCCACGAACCCCCAGCGGGGACGGACGTAATAGGTATTGACGGCAGTGATCTTCATAATGATTCCTTCCTCTCTTGATAAATATCTTGCCAGCCATCTTCCTAGCATAAGCCGGCTGCGATGTGCGCATGCCGGCCGCTATTTCCGCATAATGAAAACGTTTTTCAGATCCGGGGCAAAAAAAAGCATCATGGCAACGCTGAACCAGGGTGCGGGAGATCTCCACATTGCCTTAACATTTTGTTCATATCGTACCAAAGATATCTTATAGAATGTGGTTTGTCAATATCCGCTCTATCGTTTCGTCAGATTGAACGTTTTTTTGTGTTGATGATTGGTCAAGACGACGATTGATTTTTGGAGATGACTTGATAGTGAGCCCGTAATACCTATTAAAATATAACGTATGAGCGGCAGGAGGCCACCGCCGATGCCCTGCCGAGCGGGACGGCAGGGTTTGACGTGCCGCTCACACTCCGCTATAATCCCATTGGGAAAGACTTCTGGGCCTTTGAGGGAGGAGCACAGCACATGGGACATGAGATCGTTCGCCAATCTCTTTTGCAGCAGGTCTATGACGCGATCAAAGACGACATCATCTCGCGGTATTATCAGCCTGGGGACAAGCTGGTGATCCGGATGCTGTGCGAACGCTATCACGTCAGCGACACACCGATCAAACAGGCGCTCAACCGCCTGGTGTCCGAAGGTTTCGTGGTGGCCATCCGGGGGAAGGGCCTGTGGGTGCGGGAATTCACGCGGGAGGAGCTGCAGGATCTGCTGCGCACGCGTTTCATGATCGAGAGCTACTGTGTGCGCTCCCTCCTCCAGGACGCAGAGGCCCGCACGGCCGCCGTCTCTGCCATGGGAGAGACGCTGGAGGCGCACCGCCGTTTCCTGGACAGTGCCGGCAGCAGCTTGGAGGCCAGTGAATACCGTGTCCATCAGGAATTCGACCGGGCGTTCCACCTCGGCCTGGTCAGCGGCGTCCACAGCTCGCATATCCTGCGGATCTATCAGGATCTGCAGGGGCACATTTACATGTCTTACATCTACCGGCTCCGCGGCCCGCACGAGGCGGAGATCACGTTCCGTGAGCACCGCCGCTTCCATGAGGCCTTGGCCTCGGGCAGTCCAGACGCGCTCGAGGCGCTTCGTGCCCACTTCATCTCTCTCTGTACGGACATCGACATCCCCTTTCGTGAATGAGCACAGATCCTCCATCCCATTTTTGTGCTGCTAGCCGATTGCGCCCTCCTGCGTTTTTTTGTATCCTTATTTTAGGCCTAAAACCTAAAAAGGAGGATCGTCTATGAAAATCACGAAGCTGGAAGTACTGCATTATGTCGCCCCCAACATGAAGATCGCCTACAAGCCCCTCTCCTGGAACCTTTTGAAGGTCTCCACCGATGAGGGCATCGTCGGATACGGCGAACCCATCTTGGAAGGGCGCGCCCGGACCGTCGCCACGGCCGTCCATGAGCTGGGCGACTACATCATCGGGAAGGACCCGCGGGACATCGAGCGGCTCTGGCAGGACATGTACAAGGGCTCTTTCTACCGGGGTGGCCCGATCCTGGCCAGCGCGGTCAGCGGTGTGGAGCAGGCCCTGTGGGACATCACCGGCAAATGGTATGGCGTGCCGGTCTACAAGCTGCTCGGCGGCGCGGTCCGCGACAAGATCCGTGTCTATTCCTGGGTGTTCGGCGAGAAGGACGAGGACTATGTGGAAGGAGCGCTGGACCGTCAGCGCAAGGGCTTCAACGCCATGAAGATGCTGGCCTGCCATGAGCCCCTGCGCTACATCGAGACACCTGCCAAGGTCGGCGAGCTGGCCGATCGGGTGGGCAAGGTGCGTCAGGCCGTGGGCAAGGACTTCGACATCGCCATCGATCTCCACGGCCGCTTCTCCCCCGCTATGGCGAAACTCTATATCAAAGAGGTGGAGCAGTACTCCCCCATGTTCATCGAGGAGGCCATCCTCCCGGGCAACCACGACGTCATGGCGGACATCGCCCGCAGCACCCACATCCCTCTGGCCACCGGCGAGCGCCTGTTCGGCCGCTGGGGATACCGGGACGTCATCGAGAAGCGGGCCGCCACCATCCTCCAGCCGGACGTCTGCCACTGCGGCGGCATCCTGGAGCTCAAGAAGATCGCCGCCATGGGCGAGGTCAACTACTGCGCCGTGGCGCCCCATAATCCCATGGGCCCTGTGGCGTTCGCCGCCTCTTTGCAGTGCGACGCCGGGACGATCAACTTCCTGATCCAGGAACAGTCTCACATGGGCGAGGGCGTGCTGAAGGAGCCCTTCGTCCAGAAAGACGGCTTCGTGGACGTGCCCACCAAACCGGGCCTGGGCATCGAGATCGACGAAGAGAAGTTCTCCCATCTCCTCGACGACGGTTCCGGCCACCTGGACCACTGGTACGATCCGGACGACGGTTCTTTCTCTACTTGGTGAGCTGCCGTCTTCTCTCCAGACACAGCGCGAGAGGGTGCCCTTCATGGATACCCTCTCGCCTTGACTTTTCCCGGGGATATGGTATCATGAGGAAAAAGCGTTGACCTCGTTCGAGGATCACGGAGGGGGCGATCTTCTTGCTGGACGGCTGCGGCCGTACGATCGATTATCTGCGGTTGTCAGTGACGGATCTGTGCAATTACCGCTGCCGCTACTGCATGCCGGAAGAGGGCGTCCCCAAGCGGGACCACCGGGACATCCTCTCCGTGGAGGAGCTGGTGGAGATCGGTCGGGCGGCCGTCCGCTGTGGTGTGAAGAAGATCCGCTTGACAGGCGGAGAACCTCTGGTCCGGCGGGGCATCCTGGATATCTGCCGGGGCCTGGCTGCCATCCCCGGTCTAGAGGAGCTGTGTCTGACCACCAACGGGAGCCTGCTGGCAGGACTGGCGGCGCCCCTGCGGGAGGCCGGCGTGGACCGGCTGAACATCAGTCTGGACACCCTGCGGCCGGCGCGCTTCTCCGCCATGACCCGCCGCGGGCGGCTGTGCGACGTGTGGGCGGGCATCGCTGCCGCAGAGGCCGCCGGCTTCCGGGACTTGAAGTTCGACACCGTCCTCATCGGCGGTTTCAACGATGATGAGATCGAGGCGCTCACGGACCTGAGCCGCACGCATCCCTGGGAGATGCGCTTCATCGAACTGATGCCCATGGGCCCCTGTGCCGAGTGGGACACGCACCGCTTCCTCCCGGCGGAGACGGTGCTGGCTCGAGTGACAGATCTGGAGCCGATCGCCCCTCAGGGCGTGGCCCGGCGATACCGTCTGCCTGGCGCCAAGGGCACGGTGGGGCTCATCACTCCTGTGAGCCACGATTTTTGCGCCGACTGCCGCCGCATCCGAGTGACGGCGGACGGCAAGCTCAAAAGCTGTCTCCACAGCCGGGAAGAGCTGCCGCTGCGGGGGCTCCACGGCGAAGCGCTGGAGGCGGCCATCCGCCAGGGCATCGCATGCAAGCCCGCCAAGCACCACTTGGCGGAGCGCCGGAGCGACACGCCCAGGACGATGGATCAGATCGGAGGATGAGTATGGAGGCGTTGACCCATTTCAATGGACAGGGGCGGGCCCGGATGGTGGATGTGACGGAGAAGGCCGTCACGCACCGGCGGGCGGTGGCCGCCGGAGAAGTGCATCTGGAGCCGGAGACGCTGGAGGCCATCCGGCGCGGCACACTGAAAAAAGGAGACGTCCTGGCAGTGGCCCAGGTGGCGGGCATCCAGGCTGCCAAACGGACCTGGGAGCTGATCCCCATGTGCCATCCCCTCCCCTTGACGGGCATCGATCTGACGTTTTCCCTGTCGGACCAGCCCTGTATGGTGGAGATCCGCGCCGCTGTGACCTGCGACGGTCCCACCGGTGTGGAGATGGAGTCCCTCACCGCTGTCAGCGCGGCGGCCCTGACCATCTACGACATGTGTAAGGCCATCCAGCGGGACATGTGTATCACCAACATCCGCCTGCTGCGCAAATCCGGCGGCAAGAGCGGTGACTACACCGCAGAGGAGGTGTGACGCCCATGGCGAAGGTGGTGTCTGTCAATATCAGCGTACGCAAGGGCGAGGTGAAGCGCCCTGTCCCAGAGGTCTATCTGAAGCTCCGCCACGGTATCGTGGGCGATGCCCACGCCGGCGATTGGCACCGGCAAGTCAGCCTTTTGGCCGAAGAGAGCATCGACACCATGCGTTCTGCCTGCCATATCCCACTGCCCGCCGGCGTGTTCGCAGAGAACATCGACACTGCCGGTATCGATCTGAAAGCCTTGCCCATCGGCTCTCGCCTGCGCATCGGCGAGGCAGAGGTGGCGGTGACCCAGATCGGCAAGGCGTGTCACAACGACTGCGCCATCAAGGAAGCCGTTGGCAAGTGCGTCATGCCCACAGAGGGCATCTTCGCCGTGGTGGTCCGGGAGGGCACCGTCCGCCCGGGCGACGAGATCGATATCCTGGAGGTGGGCGCATGAAATGCATCCGGACCGAAGACGCGGTGGGCCATGTGCTCTGTCATGACCTGACCCAGATCATCAAGGATCGCTATAAGGGCGCGCGGTTCCGTAAGGGCCACGTGGTCCAGCCGGAGGATATCCCCGTGCTCCTCTCCATGGGCAAAGAGCACCTGTATGTCTGGGAGATGGTGCCCGGCATGCTCCACGAGGACGAAGCGGCGGAACGGCTCTATGCGCTGTGCAGGAACGAATACATGGACCGCAGCGCCGTCAGTGAGGGCAAGATCGAGCTGAGAGCAGCCTGTGATGGGCTCTTCCGGGTCCGTTCAGAACGGCTTATCGCCGTGAACTCCATCGACGAACTGATGATCGCCACCCGCAAGGGCGGCACTGCCGTCCGCAAAGGCGACAAGCTGGCGGGGATGCGGGTGATCCCCCTGATCATCGCAGAGGAGAAGTTGACGGCCGCAGAGGCTGCAGCGGGCGATGCGCCGCTGCTGGAGCTGCTGCCTTGGAAACGGAAGACCGCTGCCATCGTGGCCACCGGCAGCGAAGTGAAAAAGGGCCTGATCCAGGATACCTTAACCCCGGTGGTGATGGAGAAGCTGGCGGCCTACGGCATCGAGACCCGCTCTGTCACCTACTCCGGGGATGGGGCAGAGAACGTGGCCAATGCCGTGGCACAAGCCAGGGCCACCGGCGCGGAGATCGTCCTCTGCACTGGCGGCATGAGCGTGGATCCAGACGACGATACGCCCGGCGGCATCCGGCTCAGCGGTGCTCAGATCGTCACTTACGGCGCTCCGGTGCTGCCCGGTGCCATGTTCCTGCTGGGATACTTCGAAGACGGCACCCCTGTGATGGGCCTCCCTGGCTGCGTCATGTACGCCGGTGCCACGATCTTCGACTTGGTCCTGCCTTGGGTAGCAGCGGATGTTCCTGTCACGCGAACGGATATCGTGGCCCTGGGCGAGGGCGGACTGTGTCTGGGCTGCGACCCCTGCCACTGGCCCACATGTCCCTTTGGTAAATAGAGCCGCGCCGGTGCCGGTGAGACCGGCGCTGGTCTTCCCTTTTCGTTATCCTTACATAGATATCACGTATCCCATCGTTCCAGTGCCGTCCTCCGCGGAACGGCGTATATCATCAAGAAAGGAAGGATCCCATATGAAAAAGGCCCTCTCTCTGCTCCTAGCCCTTTCCCTGGCCCTGTCCCTGACTGCTTGCGGCAGTAATGATGCCGCTGACGGCCAGGATGCCTCCGGCGGCGTCACAGAGACCTCCGCCGAGCCGGTGGAGCTCACCGTCTTCGCCGCTGCCTCCATGACGGAGACGCTGGATCAGATCATCGAGCAGTATGCGTCCGTCGCCCCGGAGGTCACCATCGTCCCCAGCTATGCCTCCTCCGGCGATCTGTTGACGCAGATCCAGGAGGGAGCTGTATGCGATCTCTTCATCTCCGCCGCCCCTACGCAGATGGACGCTCTGGATGAGGAGGGCGCCCTGCTGGAGGGCAGCCGCTTGGATCTGCTGGAGAACAAAGTGACCCTGGCCGTGCCGGAGGGGAACCCCAAGGGGATCGAGGACTTCGACCAGCTGGCCCAGCTGCTGGACAGCGGCAGTGTCCTGCTGGCCATCGGGAACAGCGATGTGCCTGTGGGGCAGTATACGCAGAAGATATTCTCCTACTATGGCCTGGATGAGGCCGCCATCGCCGGCTGCCTGACCTATGGTTCTGACGTGAAAGAAGTCACGACCCACGTCAGCGAGGGTGTGGTGGACTGCGGCATCATCTATGCCACCGACGCTTTCTCCGCCGGACTGGCGGTGGTAGATGAGGCCACCGCCGATATGTGCGGGCAGGTCATCTATCCCGCCTCTGTGCTGGCCGCTTCCCAGCATCCCGATGCGGCACAGGCTTTCCTGGATCACCTCTCCTCCGAAGATGCCAAGACTGTGTTCGAGAGCGTCGGTTTCACGCCCCTGAGCTGAAATGTGACCCCCTGGCATAGCAGACGGGCGCTCTGTGGCAGTTCCCGCTCATCTCTCCGTTCAGGAGGTCTTCGCTGATGGACTGGTATCCTCTATTTAATTCTCTGCGCATCGCTTCTATCGCCACAGTGGTCGTGTTCTTCCTTGGCATCCTGTCCGCATATTACATCGCGCGCCTGCCCCGGCTGGTGAAAGGTGTCCTGGACGTGGTGTTGACGCTGCCCTTGGTGCTCCCGCCCACGGTAGTGGGCTGGCTGTTGCTGGTACTGCTGAGCCCCAGGCGCCCTCTTGGTGCCTGGGTGCTGGAGACGTTCGGCGTGCGGATGGTGATGACCTGGTGGTCTGCCATCTTCGCCACAGTGGTGGTATCCTTCCCACTCATGTACCGTACTGCCCGCGGCGCGTTCGAGAGCTTCGATCACACGCTCGCAGATGCCGGGCGCACTCTGGGACGGTCCAACACCTGGATCTTCTGGAGAGTCCAGATGCCCGTCTGCCGCCAGGGCATCTTGGCGGGCGCTGTACTGTCTTTCGCCCGCGCTCTGGGTGAATACGGCGCCACCTCCATGGTGGCGGGTTATACGCCTGGCCGCACTGCTACCATCTCCACTACCGTCTACCAGCTCTGGCGGACCAATGACGACGCCGGCGCTCTGCGGTGGGTGTTGGTGAACATCGCGCTCTCAGCGTTGTTCCTGTTGGCGGTGAACCTGCTGGAGGACCGGCAGCGGCAGAGGGGAGGGCGACGCTGATGGCGCTTTTCGTGGATATCCGGAAACGGATGGGGCGTTTTCAACTGGACGTCCGCTTCCAGGCAGAACAGGAGACATTGGCCCTGCTGGGCGCTTCTGGCTGCGGGAAATCCGTGACGCTGCGCTGCATCGCTGGCATCCTATCCCCGGATGAAGGGAAGATCGTCCTGGATGGCGTCACCCTTTTCGACAGCGCGGCTCAGATCGATCTGCCTCCGCAGCGTCGGCAAGTGGGCTACCTCTTCCAGCAATACGCCCTCTTTCCCAATATGACCACACGGCAGAACATCGCGGTGGCCGTGCGCGATAGGAGGCAGCGGGAGGCGATCGTGGCGGAGGCGCTCCGCCGTTTCCAATTGGAGGGCGTGGCGGACCAGCGGCCCTGGCAGCTTTCCGGCGGGCAGCAGCAGCGCTGTGCTCTGGCCCGTATCCTGGCAGCCGAGCCCAAGGCCATCTTGTTGGATGAGCCCTTCTCTGCCTTGGACAGCTATCTCAAGTCCCAGCTGGAGATCGAGCTGGCAGAGACACTGGAGCGTTTCTCCGGGACCATCCTGTGGGTCTCGCACGACCGAGACGAGGTGTTCCGCAACTGCCGCCGGGTCTGTGTGATCGATCGAGGGTGTTCCCAGCCGGTGACCACACCGGAAGAGCTGCTCCACGCCCCCGGTACAGAGGCGGCCGCCCGTCTGTCGGGCTGTCAGAATTACGCAGATGCCATGCCCCGTGAGACCGACGTCTCACTCCCCGCCTGGGGGCTGACCCTTTCCTGCGGCCGTCGGGTCCCAGCCGGTATCCGCCGGGTCGGTATCCGGGCCTGTCATGTCCGTCCCGCTGTACCGGGAGACACCAACTGCTTTTCTTGCCGGGTCGTCCGCGTGGTGACCGATGCATCCTCCATCACGATCTTGCTCCGCCCTGAGGATGCGCCGCAAGACGCGCCGCTGCTGCGTATGGAGCTGGGCAAGGACGCCTGGCAGGCTCTTCCCGGCCACACGCAGCTCACAGTCACCATCCAGCCCCAGGACATCCTGCTGCTGGAGACTTGAAGGAGGGTTAGGATCATGTTCAAAGCCGCTGTACTGACCGTCAGCGACCGCAGTTCCCGTGGAGAACGGCCCGATGGGGCCGGTCCTCTGGTGAGAGAACTGTTGGAAGGCGCAGGATACGGGGTGGTGGAGACCGCCATCGTCCCCGATGAGCAGTCCCAGATCGAAGCCGCCCTGCGGCAGTGGTCCGACCATGAGCAGGTGGACCTGATCGTCACCACTGGAGGCACCGGATTTTCCCCTCGGGATGTGACGCCGGAAGCCACCCTGGCAGTGTGTGAACGCATGGCTCCCGGTATCCCGGAGGCCATGCGCTATGCCTCCCTGCAGATCACTCCTCGGGCGATGCTCTCCCGTGCACAGGCAGGTATCCGGAGGCGCACGCTCATCGTGAACCTTCCCGGATCTCCGAAAGCTGCAAAGGAGAATCTAGAAGCAGTCCTCCCCGCCCTCTCGCACGGTCTGGACATGCTCTCCGGCCACCCTGCTGACTGTGCCGGAGCCTCCTGCTAGTCCTCCTGTCCGTCTCAAAATAAAAAACGTCAAAAAAATGACCGCCCGTGGGCGGTCATTTTTCCATATATGTCGAGCGTGGATATCTGGGCCGCTCCTGCTTCCGTCAGGCGCCTTGGTCCTCCCACATGCTGGTCCACCAGTCATCTCCAAGGCCACTGGTGTCCCCTGTAGACCCTCCCGACTGGCCGGGGTCCTCCGGCTGCTCCCCATCGGCAGAGTCCTCTCCGTCAGACGGCGGCACCTCGCCCTCTGCCGGCGGCTGGTAATTGGGATCGTTTGGATCCAATGCCTCGTCGATCGGATCCTCCGGATCGGCCACCGGAGCGGTATGGACCGGGCAGCCTGTCTCGGCTGCCGCAGCCTCTGCGTTCTCCAAAAGATAGGCGTCGTCATCCGCCGTGATATTGGGACCATAGTCCGTCCGGACATAGTCCAGATACGCCCGCTGTACGATGCTCTCCTCCGGGCAGTTCTCACTCGCAAGGCACTGGCCCTCCGTGCAGTAGTCCCGCAGCACATGCATGGTGCAAGAGGTCGTCGGTTCTGTGCCTTTGGCTACGGTGACCTCTATGACCCGGCTGCCGCGGACATCGTTAGAACAGGCGTCCGTGGCCAGCAGGCCGCTGTCCCTGCATACCGTCACTTTCGTCAATCCACTGCTGGGGGTATCGAAGTCCTTGTTCTCCAATCCCTCGTGGATCTGCTGCATGACTTTTTTCCACATGGTGATGGCCGGGTTCCCAGAGTAGCTGATCTTCTCGTTGAACTGATAGCCTGTCCACACCGCAGCGCAGTAGTAAGGCGTATAGCCCACGAAATAGCGGTCATAGTTGTCGCTGGTAGTGCCGGTCTTCCCGGCGATGGTCATGCCGCTGAACCTGGCACTGGTACCTGTGCCGCTGGTGACCACCTGCTTGAGGATGTCGTTCATGAGGTATGCGGTGGTCTCTTTCATGGCAGCATGGCTCTGCGCCTCGTTCTCCAGGACGATGTTGCCATCGGCATCTTCCACCCGCAGATATGTCCGCGGCTCCGTATAGATCCCGTCGTTGGCGAAGCTGGCATAGGCTGCCGCCATCTCCAACGTGCTCAGGCCGTATGTCAGGCCGCCCAGGCCGAGCGCCGCCGTGTTCATATCGTCCGCCACCAGGTCCAGTCCCAATTTCTCCCTGGCGAACGCATAGGATTCCGAGATACCGAGCTTCTCCACCACCTGCACCGCCACTGTGTTCAGGGAGCGCCGCACGCCTTCTGTCAGCGTGACCCAGCCGCTGTATCCCTGTGGCGAGTTTTTCGGCCAGGGGCTGCCGTTGAGCAGGCGGACAGGATAATTGTCGAACGTCGATGCGGGCGACACGACGCCCGCGTCCAGCGCAGGGGCATATACCGTCAGCGGCTTGATGGAGGAACCTGGCTGGCGCTGGAGCGTAGCGAAGTTCGTGAGCAGGTTGCCCTGCTTCTCCCCGATGGCGCCCACCATAGCCACAACGTTGCCCGTCGAGGGCTCGATGATCGTGATACCGGATTGGATCTTCTGTCCGTTCCGGGAGGTCACGTCCAGGTTGCTGCGATCTTCATAGACAGATTCTGCGATCTCCTGGATATCGGGATCCAAGGTCGTATAGATCTTATAGCCGCCATTGTAGAGCAGCGTCTCGGCACTGGCTACGCTGATCTGTCTCGCCTCGGCCAGATCGTTGGTGACATCCTTGAACACCTGCTCCACGAACCAGGAGTTCACCCGGCTGTTCCCGCTCTTGGCGGCCACCAGCTCTTCAGCGGAAGTGGTGCCATCCGTGAATTGGAGTACCTCTGCCTTGGCCGCGTCTGCTTCTTCTTCCGTCAGATAGTCCAGTCCCGTGTCCTGCCGGCCCGCCATCCGATCGAGGATCTGTTCTTGACGCTGCTTGTTGAGCTCACGCGGCGTCTTGACAGAGGTGGTCCCGTCGTCATTGGTCACGGTGATCTCGATATCATACATCGGCCCGTACATCGAGGGATTGTTGGTGATGGCGATCAGACAAGCACACTCTGCCACCGTCAGCTGGCTGACATCTTTTCCAAAGTAGAACTCCGCCGCGGTCTGTACGCCATAGCAGCTTTGTCCCAGATAGATGGTATTGAGATACAGCTCCAAGATATCCATCTTGGTATAGTTTTTCTCGAACTCCAAGGCCCGGAAGATCTCCCGCACTTTGCGGTTGACGGTGCCCTCGTTGTCTTTCGTGATGTTCTTGAGCACTTGCTGTGTAATGGTGGAGCCGCCGAACGTGTCGCGCATCCCGAAGAACATATTGACGGTAGCGCCGATGGTACGCCTCCAGTCCACGCCGTGATGTTCGAAGAACCGGTGATCCTCGATGGCCACCGCCGCCTGCCACAGGGCGTCTGGCATGTCCTCGATATCTACCCAGATACGGTTCTCCAGACCGTACAAGGTCTGATACTCCATCCAGTCCCCGCTCGTCTTGTCCTGATAATAGACGATCGAGCTGAGGTTCATGGTGTAGTCATCTGCATCCACTTCCAGCGAGGGAGCCAGCGTGGTCTTTACGTACGTCATGAATATGCCCGCGATCATGGCCACAGTGCAGACCCCGATCAACAGCACCGTCCCAAAGACGAAGCCGACCTTCTTCGCAGTCCCGCTCCCATGCCGTCTGCCGCCCTCCCGGCGGCGAGGCCTTGGCTCAGGCGTTTGCTGTCGTTTTCCATGTTCCAAAGCAGGGCACCTCCTTCTTTCTGAGATCGCATCCTAAAACGCTGCTCCGCCTGTTCCGGGCATAAGCAGCCATTATGGCACAAAACGCCAGGATATGTTCTATTGTATCATCCCCTGTCAACACTGAAAATGTCGGATTCTATGAGGAAAAAGTTCCCGATTTCGAGAATTTTTTCGTTTTTTGCCAAATGGGATCGATCGCAGCCATCTGTTTTCCACTTTTCCCACATTCGTCCCTCTTGCAATACGCCGCAAAGTCGGGTACAATGAAGAAAACATCCATCAGGGAAAGGAGTCCCGCCATGAGCGAAGGATTTGGCCCCACTTTCATCACAGTCACGGACGAAGACGGACAGGAGATCGTCCTGGAGTTCGTGGATGCCCTGGAGTATGACGGTCAGATGTATCAGGCTTTCTTCCCAGCTGAGACAGAGGGCGAAGAGGAGGATCCGGACAGCGGCTTGGTGATCTTGAAGGTCATCCATGAGGATGGGGAAGACCTGCTCTCCACATTGGACTCTGATGAGGAGCTGGATGCTGTGTATGAGCAGTTCATGGAGTCCCTTTTCGCTGATGACGACGAAGAGTGACCGGTAATTTTTTCGATTGCATTTCGCTGTCAAATGTGCTACGTTTGATATATACCCTGCGGGGTGCGTGATAGGTCTTTTTTTAACCCACATTTCGTTATAAGGGATGCTGGATCAAGGCGTGGTTCGCAGGCCTCCCGGCTGCCGTCTGCGGCTGGAAGTTGGAAGTGATAAAGCGTCTTGGAGGCGACCCACCTGGACTTTGAAGGTGCAGGTTATAACGAGGTCTACACGGCCGCCGCGGGGTACGTTTCTGTCGTGATGAGAGCAGGTCTCCTCTGCTCTTTTTTCTTTCCCGCTGATCTGTGATGGCTGCGCTGCGTTTTAAAGAGCTGCTTGCTCGTCCAAGGCTGGGCAGTCGGCTTTTTGTCGCTGCCTGAGGAAAACGCGTCTCAGGTGAGCTTGTCCGTGTCTTGCGGGTCCCTTGCCGTTGCCTCTGCCGCCAGTTTGAGGCTGACTGATATCATTGATACGAAGATAGCTCACAAAGGCCCTGATAAGAAGCCCGGGTCCTCTGCGTCCTTCCCGAACGAGCAAAAAGACTCCTCATCCCCCGCGGCCCTATGTCCTGTCGTATGTACAGCTCGCACGATTACCGGCGTCCGTTCCCAATATCTCGTGGATACGTTAGGTGAAAAGGCTGCTATTTCGTCTGACCGCCGGAGTTCCCGACACACACGTGCCTCCACAACTGGATACGGCGGAACTCCCTTTTTAAGGAAAGTAGTGATTTCAAGGGAAATTGAAATCCATTGGTGAATATGGAAAAGCAAGGCTCCCTCTATCGTTATAACAGAGGGAGCCTTGTCCTTTTGATGGCTACTCAGCATAGCTCGTATGTAATCTGCTTTGACAAATGGCTAACTTTACTATCCGTTAGAAGTAATATTTATCTTGTGACACGATGTTTGCACATTCCCGTTTTACCGCATTTAGGGCAGGTCAATCTGCGTTTTGTAAAAGTATGATAGCTTTTTACATACTCATTCATGCTCGGAACAAAAAGTTCTTTACAATGAGGACACTCAAAATAGCCAGCCTGAATGTCAAGCATTGCGCCCGCTGCTATGCCCGCTACCGCCACTAAAACAGCACCCACAATCAATATGATTCGTACCACTGTAGGCAGGTCAATATAGGATGCTATCACTATCAGGGCGCATACAGCGATGGCCGTGATTGCGACGGTAATGATGCACAACGCCATTCTTTTCCTATTTTCTTCGTTTTCCTTCATCAAGTTCATCA
>CALXDL010000063.1 GCA_944387055.1 uncultured Oscillospiraceae bacterium | reverse complement strand
GAACACCATCTACCAGATGAGCGTGGAGGCCGCGGAGGAGTACGGCTTGGGCTACAACCTGGTGGCAGGCGCCAACATCGCCGGCTTCAAGCGGGTGGCCGAGGCCATGATGGAGCAGGGCGTATTCTGAGACTCCGAACCATTCAACTTTGTCATACACGTAGATTTTCAAAGTTGATATCCATCTTGGCCACATATGCCTCATTACCTATCGACACCAGGGCAAAAAATCTTGCCTGCGGAATATCGGACCGTTTAAATCATACAGGAAATGATTTAATATGGGAATACCATGCCCTTGCCATTGGTAAGGGCATGGCTTTTCTAAACCTTTGATGGGAAACTGACTGCCCGCCAGACTCGCCATCTCTGGCCCATCCTAATCCCATAATCAGAGCCCGCCAAAACCATTGCCACACACATGGTTTTGGGGTAGAATAAAAGGCACTGACGGTGTGTGAAGGGCAAAACGGAGGATGCGCAATGTGGCTGAAAAAAACAAAAGTGAAGACCATGCGGAATGATTACGTCTATCTGCAATTGATGGAAAGTCGCATGGTTGATGGGAAGAGCAAGCAGACCGTCCTGTCAAATCTAGGACGGGCCGATAAGGTCAATATGGCTGTGGTAAATCATTTGCTGGAGCGCCTTGGGAGAGGTGTGCATATGCTTCCGCCGGAGGAAATGGCACTTCTCCCTGCTAAAGACTATGGCGTAGCGTATTTGCTTGAGCGTTTGTTTAACCAGTACCAAATCAAGCCATTTTTACAGGATGTGATACTAAGAGAATCAGGCTCTTCCAGCTGTTATTATACTTTATTTGCGCTGATTGCTTATTATCTGTCCCACACAGATGGTAAACAGCCTTTTTTTGCATGGTTGAATCATACCTATCTGCCGCATGGTGCAGAAATTGATTACCGTTCTATAAAAGAGTGTTTTTCAATCTTAGCAGAGACTCCAGAACTGAGAGAGGGAATGCTCAGCATTCACAAGCACGAAGCCGGACCAGGATTTGTCTATCTGTATCGCTGCAGCAATACTAACGTTCCCCTGAAAGAGCAGGACGAATTTCCAGTGGTATTCATACAGGCGGACAAACAGCGGATCCCCAAGGAGTTTCGAGTGGAATCTCGGGATGAAATACGCCAATTCCTACAGTCGCAAGATGGGCATATTTTTGTTTGCGATGAGGCCCCCCTGCTGCACACCTTGGCTTCACATAGTGGGAACTTGATTCAATATATCTGCAAGATTGACAATCAAGAGATGGATGCACTTTTGAATGGCAGCAAAGATGCCACTCTGCTACTAGACGATGGAGATGAGCCGCTTCTTTTGGGGGAAATGCGGTGTCTTATGAAAAACGTGGATGCACACACCCTGTTGCTGTTCTGGCCAAATACGGCATCGGGGGAACCGTCTGCCGGGGGTCCCTGCGATATGTTTGTAACAAATACGTCTCTGCCTCCTGAAGAAATCTTGCGGACATATCAAAGTCTGGAACGTTATCAGAATTTTTTCTATGACATTTTTGTTCCAGAAGACCTACTCTCGATATGCCGCAAGCTCTCAACACAAACATTGGTTCACGCAGTGATGAACTGCTGTTTTCTGCGCTTTTTCTTTTTGGATATGATTGAACGCAGAGTGTCGGCGGCAGGTCTGACTGCCCAGGATGTGCTTTTTGACTTTGAGGATCTAGTGGCCGCAGAGCTGAATGACGGGATCAATTCCAGAGTTTGCCATTCTCAGCTTACAGAACGTCATCAGTACCTCTTCGAGCAGCTTGGTTTTTTCAAGCCGCCTACATTATCATAAACACAGGGAGGACCTGCCAGCCGGTCAGGCCCTCCCATATTGTTCTGTGGATATTACTGAGCTCCCGGAATCATGTCGGCCGGCATGGGGCAGACATATTCATTGGTCTCGAGGACCTTGTCATATTCCGCTTTTGCGGCGGCAAGCAAGTCGGGGTCCGTAAGAATATCCAACGCTGTCATGGCGATAATTTTGCCGGCACACAACATTCCTTTGTGTCCAATCCCCATACCGGAGCAGACGACCTGCTCCCAAGAGTGGTTTTTGGATCCAATCGTCTGAGACGCCACAAAGCACTGGCACATAGGGGCCTGCCAGCTGACATCACCGGAGTCTGTGGAATATGGGGTAATCTTCCCCTCATTCATGTTTTCATAAATCACATCATATAAATCTTTCTTTCCCCATGCGGGATCATTGATACCGAACATACGCAGGGAGCCTGCTTTCTCGGCTTCTGTGAGCTGCTCGTTGATTTGCTTTGCAAACGCATAGTCCTCCTCCGTGAAAGCCGGAGGCCCGACCCGCTTCATATTTACCATCATCCGCTCACATAGAACTTTATTTGGCAGGGTTTCTGAACTGGCACTGACTACTTTTTGCGTCACAGTCGTTTCTGTGGCCATAGCGGCACCCTGAGCAATTTTGTCCAGTCTCTTCAGAATATCGTTTACATCCGCTATTTTAGGCGCACGAATGTAATACCAAATTTCTGCCAGATCCGGGACGATGTTCGGTGCTTTTCCACCATTGGTGATGACCGAGTGCAGCCGGACCGTAGTGGGTATATGCTCACGCAGATAGTTGGCGCCGATGTCTGTGAGGATGACACCGTCCAGCGCACTGCGGCCCAGATGAGGCGCAGTCCCTGCATGGGCAGATTTTCCGTGAAATTCGTATTTTACTGAGACGATAGCCAATGAAGAGCTCATGTCTACATAGGTGATGTTGATCGGATGCCACCTGACGATCGCATCGATTCCTTTGAAGATGCCTTCACGTACCATGAAGACCTTACCGCTCCCGCCCTCTTCAGCAGGGCAGCCAAAGTATTTGATCCGGCCCTTGATGCCGAGTTCTTCCATCGCATGGGCTGCCGAAATGGCTGCGGACATACTTCCAACACCCAGAAGATTGTGGCCGCAACCATGGCCGTTTTTGCCGTTTGGCGATTTCCGGGGCACCAAATCGTTTCCCAATCCTGGGAGCGCATCATACTCGCCCAGCATGGCGATGGTAGGGCCTTCGCCATTGGACCATTCCGCAGTAAAAGCGGTAGGCATACCATCCACCAGGTTATCCTTCACTTCAAAGCCAAACTCCCGGAAGACGCCTTTGAGGACTTCGGAAGATTCAAACTCCTGAAATTTGGTTTCTGCTAAATTCCAAATCTGGTCGCTCACTTCCACGATCCGTTGTTCGTTTTCCTCAAACCAAGCCTTGACGTTGGTCAGGGCTTTCTCCATAATTGCCTGATTGTTCATAAGCAACTCCTCACTTCCGTGATATCATTGAAATAGGGAATTTCTAATGGCAGTCTTCTGAGTTGTCTTTCTTTCGGGCAGCAGACTGCTGTATGACGATATTGGCGATGATAGCTGCCACAATGGCAGTGAATACCCGGAGGAATGACGGAATAAACGACAGGTGATAGACCAGCAGGACGATGCCCAGGGAGACGACCGCTACTCTGGCGTTCTTGAAAGAGAACTGGGCAAAAATCGCGCCAAACAGGGCCGGGACAATATAATCTAGTCCTCGCAGCAACGCTGGGGGCAGTATCTCAAGAATAAACTGTCCTGCAACAGCCAAAATAATCAAAAAGAATGTATTCACAAATATGGATGTGGCGACGCCATAGGCAGCAAGGATGTCCCGCTTCATCCGTCCCTCGTGCTCTTCTACCATTGCGCAAGATGCCAAGGCGCTGGGAAGACGCATGTTTTTGACGTTTCCAGTAAGCGTTGACATATAAGTAGCAGCCGGGCCCATGAGCAGCAGATAGGTGACCTGGTCGCTGAGGTTGACCCAAGTATGACCCACAGTTGCAGCGATTCCCAGAAAAGCAGTGAGAATAACTTCCCAGCCCGGATGGAGTTGCAGCACAAAGCTTAAGTAAAGACAGATCCCCAAAAAGAAGAGAATTGCCATACTTAGGGTGATCCTACCCCAAAAATGGATCCGCTGATAGTAACGCTCCTGTTCCTCCACGATTACCGTCCTCCTTTTTAAGGAATGAGCATGACAACGATGACCGCTGCCAAAATTGAAAGGGCAAGTGCCCATTCCTTGAGCCATTTGGCCTTTGTCCTTGCGGAAAGGTGATAGAAAATCCGCACGCCAAGAAAGCCAATAACTGCCGCAACCAAGTTTCTGATGTCCCGGTCAGCGTAATCCACCACAAAATAACCGAATGAAGCCAGAGACGCGCTCAGTCCAATGAGCAGACCCTTGTGGGTTTTATGTGAGATAGCCTTTGTCAGCCGGTCAAGCGGCTTTAGGAAAAAGAGCGTGGAGAGGAGCATACAGATTCCGCCGAGGTTCATGACCCAGACAGAGGCGGTAAATGCGACCATGGTGTAATCTGCGGAGTTGATACTGGTGCCGGTGGCCAGTGCCCCCATCTCTGCGGCGGAAGCCTCATAGGCTGCGTTTCCTACCACGCTCAACCGGGCAAGCGTAAGAGGAGAACCCAGATTTGCAATGAGCCCCAGGCCCACGACAAAGATGGAGAGCGCTGGACCCAGAGTGGAGATCGTTCCCGCCCGAAGAGATCTCTTCACGTCCAGCCGGGTAACATTGCAGACTGAAGCATACTGGCGTCCAGTCCGAAGGAAGATCCATGCCTGGAAAAAGACTAAGCCGATTGTGAGGATACAGAAGAGCCACATAGCGGGGCCATTCGCTAATTGAAGTGTTTGCTGGTGAGCAGTCATAATAAAACATCCTTTAATAGAGCATCTGCAATCCAATGAAGCGGCTTACTGAATAAAGGTAGAGTTTACACAAGCATGATCACGAACCGCATAACGATGCCACAGAGGAATGAGCAGACAAAGGTCAGCCCATAGCAGATGTACATGGTTTTGTTATCCACATCGGCAGCGCTAGCCATCCGGATAATCTTTGCAGGAGCCGTGGTAGCCATGATCATCGCCAAAAGGATTGCCGCGTGCTGGGCAGTAAGCACTCCCTCGGCCAAAAGAGGAAGGGCCCCAATGATTCCGACGGACATGGTCATAAAACTCGCTACCCAAAGGACAGCTGCCTCACCAGGGAGCCCGACGATACTCATGAGGGGACTAAAAATTGTTCCCAGGAGATCCTGGAGCCCTGTCACATCAATCAATGTGACCAAAAGGCCAGCGATTGCCACGCTGGGAATCATATTGTTGAACCAGAGGTTAACGCCCTTTTTGCTGCCGCTGAGAAAAACGTCCAGCACATTCTTTTTAACGGGAGCATTGGGGGCTCCGGCTTGCTCAGGCTTCGGCATAGTTAGACGCCCTCCTTCTTTTTTTCTTTTAAGCCGTGGGAAATTACAAATCGCATGAGTTCTGCTACAACGACCTTCATAGCCAAAACTACAATGATAATGATTCCGGTGCTGCATGGCAGATAGTCATAGAACATAACTCCATAACTGACCATCATTCCCAGAAGTGCAGGTCCTGGCATTGCATAGGCCAACAGAATGTTTTGCTGCTTCTGATTGATGCTTCCGCTATCTCGTAAGGCCTTGATCAGCGCTGCACTGCCGTCAGAACTTTGCAGATTGGCAATCAGAACCAAGGCCGACTCGCCTGGCACACCCATCAAGGGCTTCAAAATCGGGGTGAGCAGCCGTCCCGCAGCTCTCAACCCGCCATAGTGATCCACCACTTCGATGACTCCCATGCAGAACATAATACCGGGGACGATGGTCAGCACCACAGCGAACAAATCGTTCAGGCCAGACCCGCCCTGTCCCACAAAGCCGGGCTTCGCTCCTTCGACAATCGTGCCGAATGTGCCAAGATATGTATTGAGATCCAGAAGCTTTAACGCACCAGGCGCGTCTCGGAAGGCGCCGGAAAAAAACAGGACCGCAAAGATAAACCATATATATCCGGCAATGCCTACTTTCTCTCTTTTTTCCTCAGTAACCATACGCACCTCCATATGTAGTCAGATTTGTTGCTTAAGGAGACTCCTTGCACCCATTATACTTACGAAACGCCCAATTGAAAAGGGAATTTGAGGCCATAGTTTGGCGATTATCACAGTACACAGTGGCAAATATCTGGAACCCCTTCTGCGCCAACCGGTTAAGGCGAAAATTTTCAGTGGTAAACATCACTGAGGCATCATGAGTGTAAATGTCCCTTCATGTAAGTTGTTCTTTATAATCTATTTGCAATGAATTTTTTGGTGGTACCGTGGATGTATTTCTTCAGGGATAAGTTGTTTCTATCCCTACTCACTGCTATGCTTAACTGTAATTTGTCCACGAGATCCAGTACATGAAATAAAAGCACGGACCAGAGCAGGAGATGGATATTCCATCTCCTGCTCCGGTTATGTAATCATAGTCAGCTCGAGTAGGATCAGATAAGCCCACGCCTCTGATTTGTTTTCTGGTCGATTTGACATTCTTCTCAAATCATAGATGCTAAACTGTCCATAGAGCGGATACTTTACTTTCGCAAAAAATATGAAGAAATCGTCAGCATTTTTCTTAATATTCCAAAACAGAAATTGACATTCCAGAGAAAGTCAATTAAAATGCTATCGAAGGGGTGATTATCCATGGTCGAAACAGAGCTGAAGGCACTGCTTGAGAGAATACAGATCCGCAAATGTGAAGAGCAAATCGTGGAAGTGAAGGCGGCACATTACGGCTGTCCCGAAAAGTTATATGATACACTGTCTGCTTTTTCCAACCAAGACAGCGGAGGAACTCTGGTTTTCGGATTGGATGAGGGGCAAAATTTCAAAAAGGTCGGCGTGTATGATGCCCAGGATCTGCAAAAGAAGGTCATGGAGTACGGAGAGCAGATGACTCCCGTGGTTCGTCCTGTCTTTACTGTTTATGTGGAGGCAGATAAAGTTTTTGTCTCTGCGGAGATCCCACCGGTGGACCTTACAGAACGGCCATGCTTTAAGACGGCCAAGGGACGATTGCAAGGGTCCTATATCCGCGTCGGAGATGCGGATAAGCCAATGACCGAGTATGAGGTATACAGTTACGAGGCTTTCCGCAAGAAATACCGGGATGATATTCGGGATGTGGCAGAGGCTTCTCTGGCCTCTCTAGATCAGGTCAAAATCGAGGATTATCTCCTGCGGAGGAAGAAAAACCGTCCGCACCTGGAAACTGTGCCGCCAGAACAACTCTATGAGCTGACTGGGATCTTGCACAACGGGAGCGTCACCATGGCAGCTGTTATGTTGTTCAGCCCCTATCCACAGGCGTATTTCCCACAGCTCGGCATCATTGCCACCTGTGTGCCCAGTACGGAGATGGGTGTCCTGGACAAAACAGGCCGTCGGTTTACAGACAGTAAACGGATCGAAGGGACCTTACCGGAAATGCTGGACGGAAGCCTTGCGTTCGTCCGAAACAATATGCGCACGGCTACCGTGATCGATCAAAAAACCGGGCAGCGGCGGGATATCCCCCAATACCCGATGGATGCTGTCCGGGAGGCGATTTTAAATGCGCTCGTTCACCGGGATTACAGCATTCATACAGAGGGGATGCCGATCCAACTGGTCATGTATACAGACAGGCTAGAAATCTCTAACCCCGGCGGGCTCTATGGCCGGCTGACCATCGATCAGCTCGGGCACGCGCAGCCGGATACAAGAAATCCTGTTTTGGTCACAGCAATGGAAGTTCTGGAGCAGACAGAAAATCGGTACTCCGGAATTCCCAGGATCCGGCACGCTATGCAGGAGCTCTCTTTGCCGGAACCTATTTTTTCTGACCGTCGAGGGACCTTTACCGTCACATTATATAACCAGGCCGCAGCGATGGAAACTCACGAAACGGAGTCTCCGGCAGTTCAGAATGGATCTATCCCTGACCCCAAAAATCTCTTGGAATTCTGCAGGCAGCCGAGAACCCGAAAAGAAATCATCGAATACTTGGCGATCTCTTCCGCGCAGTATGCACTTCGCCGATACCTTGACCCACTGGTCGAGAGCGGTATGATTTGCATGACGGTCCCGGAGAAGCCCAAAAGCCCGCGGCAGAAATATGTGACTGCGTCTAAGAAGTGACATAGCACTGGTTCTCCTATTGCCTCTGTATCATTGTCAACACCATCGCAAAAATGCTGCCGCAGAGGCCCTCAGAGAGACAGGCATTCCGCTTCTCGCCAAGGTCAAGAAACCCACGATTTGACCACATTTGTGCAAACCATCAAAACGTGAAAGCATACTCCCCCAACGGTTTGACCACACAACTTGCCACAGACGACGGTGGAATATACGGATTTTGCACTTCTGGAAAGTACGGATTGTAAGCCAAAAGCGAAGAAAAAACACCAGAAACGTCTAAAAATAATTATAAAAAAGTTCACTTTTACGTTGACGTGCAGGGGGTCACAGGTTCGAGTCCTGTATCGTCCACCACGTCGGAGCAAGCTATGTATCGCTTGCTCCGACTTATTTTTTAAGTCGGAGCGCACTCACGCCGCTGCTCCTCCTTTCCAGACCGGACCCGCTGCGCTGGGCCCGCAGTTGGTGTGCCGCCCGCTGGGCGGCATTTTCTGTTATTGAGAAAATAATGGTCCTGACAGTCCTTTTTTGCCCTGGCCGCCAAAGGAGACCTGAGAAAAGCCCTGGGACCTTAGAGGTCCAAGACTTTTCCCAATGATCGTGTTTGGTCGGTCGGGGGGCGTTCCATTTTTACGGGATCGCCGCTCTGTCCGCCGATTTTTGCAGTGCCGACCTGGTAAACTCGATATGGAACAGGAAAGGAAGCCGGACTTGTGGACCACCAGGAGAGAAGTTGACTTTCTTGAAAAACTGAACGAAGAAGGGAGCGGGAGCACGACGGACATCCCATATCCGCAGCAGCGCTCTGATCTGCGCATAAGAGCCTCTCAGGCCCTGCCCCATATCGTCCACTGGCGAGAAGCGAAAGTCCCAGAGCCCGCATGACTCTGGGGCTTTCGCTTCGCACTCTCTCTGCCCGGCCGTTCCTGAGCGTTCGCCCCCTGATGTGCGATCACGGGTTTCTCTCGGTGGGGAGATCAAATGTCCTTCCAGGGGGACGAGGGTACAGGGGCGCTATGCCGCCTCCCTGTGTGGGCCGGGCGGACCGGCCCTCCAGCCGCTTATGCGGTCCGGCACCAGAATATCTGCGCGACTTCGAGCACGAAATCTTTCGGCGTGGGCATCACCAGAGGGTCGCGGCCCAGCAGCTGCACCAACGCCTTCCGGTCACCGTGCTCCCAGATGTCCCGCACCGCGCGGGACATATCCTGTTTCGTGGCTCCCGGAGACTTCCCGCAGATGGCACCGGCCTCCGCACAGATGTCCTTCATATGGCGCTCCTCCGGCAGGTATCCCGTCACGAGCCAGATCACGCAGATCAAGGACCGGTAGCAGTAATGGCCGCGATGGCCGCTGATGCGAGTGATGGTTTGGGCGATATCTTTCATAGATCGGTTCTCCTTCTGTTCGAACGTTTCGTTGACCTCCTCTCTTTCGCCTCCTTCCCACCGGTAGATCTAAGATATAACATTTTTTTACTTTTTGTGAAAACGTGACAAAAAGATACAAAAAAGTACAGAGGCGGGGCGGGCAGAAAGCGCGCGGACCCGGCCATGCCGAAGGAAAACGAAACGGGAGGACTACCATCCTTAACGAACGACTGGCACCGCCACGGGCACCGTTGGGCGACCGCGGCGCGATCGGTCCCGTGCTGCCACGGCACGGAGAAAGGAGAGGAGGGGACTCCTCCCTTTCGGAGGCCGGGATGCGTGGCCGACGGACCAGGACATCCGCTGGCAAGCCGATGCCCCTTCCAGCTGACAGGTCCCAGAGGCCTGTGCCGGTGTCAGGACCGGGCGCCCCGTGAAGGAGAGGGCGCCCTGCCGGGCCCCACCCGCGGAGAGATCCGCGAGGACAGGAATGCCCCCTGATGTAGTCGCATGTCCTACATCAGGGGGCACGATGCTGCATATCTGCTCCTGCCGGGCGATCGTTTTAGTAGGATCGCCGGCGTCAGCGATCAAGCGTTCAGGATAGACATGAAGGCCTCACCGGTGATGGTCTCCTTTTCCAGCAGATATTCCGCCAGCTCGTGGAGCTTGCCTTCATGTGCTTTCAGGATGCCAAGGGCCTTCTCATGGGCCTCTTTGATGATCTGGGCGGCCATCGCGTCGATCTTGGCGGCGGTCTCCGGCGCGCAGGTGAGGGAGGTATCCCCGCCCAGATATTGGTTCTGGATGGTCTCCAGGGCCATCATGTCGAACTCGTCCGTCATCCCGTAGCGGGTGATCATGGCGCGGGCCAACTTGGTGGCCTGCTCGATGTCGTTGGATGCGCCGGTCGTCATGTTCTCCTTACCGAAGATCAGCTCCTCGGCGGCACGGCCGCCGGTGAGCGTGGCGATCTTGTTGTAGAGCTCGGTCCGGCTCATCAGAGCTTTCTCCCCGGTGTCCACCTGCATGGTATAGCCCAGGGCGCCGGAGGTGCGCGGGATGATGGTGATCTTGGTCACCGGGGCGGAGTGGGTCTGGAGAGCCGCCACCAGGGCATGACCGATCTCGTGATAGGAGACGATCTTCTTCTCCTGATCCGAGATCACAGCGTTCTTCCGCTGGGCGCCTGCCAGCACGGTCTCCACGCTCTCCTCCAGATCCTCCTGCTTGACGACCTTGCGGTGCTGGCGCACGGCCCGCAAAGCTGCCTCATTGACGATATTGGCCAGCTCCGCACCAGAGCTCCCGGCGGTGGTGCGGGCGATCAGATCCCAGTCCACGTCATCGGCGATATGGACCTTCTTGGCGTGGACCTGGAGGATGGCTTTCCGCCCCGGCAGATCCGGCGGCTCCACCGGGACCCGCCGGTCGAACCGGCCGGGCCGCATGAGCGCGGGGTCCAGGCTCTCCGGCCGGTTGGTGGCGGCCAGCAGGACCACGCCCTTGCGGCCGTCAAAGCCGTCCATCTCCGCCAAGAGCTGGTTGAGGGTCTGTTCACGCTCGTCATTGCCGCCGTAACCGCCCGTGTCCCGCTTCTTGCCGATGGCATCGATCTCGTCGATGAAGACGATACAGGGGGCTTTTTCATTGGCCTGCTTGAACAGGTCGCGCACCTTGGCGGCACCCATGCCCACGAACATCTCCACGAATTCCGAACCAGAGATGGAGAAGAAGGGCACATGGGCCTCGCCGGCCACGGCCTTGGCCAGCAGGGTCTTGCCGGTGCCAGGAGGGCCAACCAGCAGCACGCCCTTGGGCAGCTGCGCGCCGATGTCCGCGTATTTTTCCGGTTCGTGGAGGAAGTCCACCACTTCCATCAGGGACGCTTTGGCCTCTTCCTGCCCCGCCACATCGGCGAACGTGACGCCGATCTGAGAGGCTTCCACATATACTTTGGCGTTGGATTTGCCGAAGGTCATGGCATTGCCCATGCCGCCGGGCAGACCATTCCCCATCCGCTTCATCATCCAACGGGAGATCAGCTCACCGATCAGGATGAAAAAGAAGATCGGGAGGATCCAGGTCAGGACGAAGCTGAGCAGCGGATTGGCCTGCGTGGGGATCTCCGCCTGGAATTGGATGCTGGGGTCAGAGCGGAGCTGCTCCAGCAGGCGCTGGCCGTCATCCGGCCAGATGCCGGTCTTATAGACCTGCTGGTGCGCCTCGTCTTCGCCGGCGATGAACACCAGCTGTCCGGAACTCTCCTCCAAAGCCACCTGGGAGACTTGGCCATCATCGATCATGGTGAGGAACTGGCTATAAGGCACCTCGATGACCTGGCGGGACAGGACGGAGGGGAAGAACAGCGCATTGAGCAGCATCAGCACCAGCAGAGCCACCATGTAATAATAGATGAGCGGCTTTTTGGATGGTTTGCGGTCACTATCCTTGATCTCTTTCATATGGAACTCCTCTTCGTTGTGTATCATTTCCTGGATGTCGACCTGCGGGATCGTCCGCGGGAGACGCCTCCTTGCGGCGCTCATTGCGGCGGATGATGGCCAGCAGGAACGCGGCCGCAGCCAACCACAGCAGGCGGCCCCGACGTTTGTGGGGATCGTTTGGATGCATCATGATTACTCCTTATATGCGGTCGATTCTGGCCCCTGGAGGACGCCGAACAGGGTCATGTCCAGCAGCTCCTCCGCGACTTCCATCAGGTCATGCAGGTCATGTACGCCTTGGGGCCGGTACTGGATCGCCTCGGCACGGAAATTGCTCTCTACACATGCCAGATAGCGGGAGACCTGCTCCTGAGACAATCCGAGGCGCAGAGGCATGTGAGCCACCAGCTGTTCGAAAAACCGCAGATCCAGTTCCCGGATCGGAGTACGCAGCGCCCATATCTGCCCGGCCAGATGTTTGGGCGGACGCAGCATGGCGTTTTCAAAGATCGTCTTGCGCTTGGGATGGAGCTGGAAAAAGTACTCCCGGATCATGAAGAACTCCTTGATGTTCTCCAGGACACTTTGCCCGGTCAGCTCCGCCGCGCTCTGCTCGATATAGGCCGCCAGCACTTGGAAGGTGTCCTGCACGCACAGGAGGAACAGGTCATCTTTATTGGAATAATAATGGTACATCATCCCCTTGGAGATGCCGTGCCTCCCGCAGATGCCCTCCATGGTCACTTCGTCGTAGCTGCGGCACCCAAATTCTTCCAGCGCTGCTTGGAAGATCGTGTTCCGGCTGCGGGCTTTCCGCTCTTCTTGCTCCACTTCTCCCCACCTCCTTCTCCTGTCCCGTCCGCCTTGGCTTGGGACGGCCCCACGGAGCATCGCTCAGGACCTGGTGCCGTGATCGGCGGGCCCGTATATCTGTATCGGCTCCGTTTCCTCGATATTTTATAGACGGCTCCGTCTATATTTAAGCAGTATAGTCTTTGCAGGCGATGCTGTCTATCAATAAAGTGTAAACATTTCACACCGAGGGGACATTTTAGCGGCCGAAGACCGAACGGGGTCCTGAGAAAGAGTGGGATAATAGAAAAATGCATAAGGGCCATTTGAAAATTTCATGGAAACCAACAGAAAAATGTGAAAGATCTGTCCAAAAGTTGAAGACCTTTCCAAAGATCCGCCAAAGGCCCAAAAAACGATGGCGGAGCAGACGTGTTTATGCTACGATTTGAAGGACTAAAGTACGAATGCAGCAGCCAGCAGAGGAGGTATGGAGATATGGAGATCCAGCATGGATATCTTGAGGACCTGATGGGACGGGTCATCCGGCGGAACCCGGCAGAGCCAGAGTTCCACCAAGCGGTGAGGGAAGTGCTCAGTTCCCTGGTGCCAGTGGTGGAGGCCAAGCCGGTGTATATCAAAGAAGGCGTGATGGACTGCCTGGTAGAGCCGGAGCGCATCATCAAGTTCCGGGTGCCCTGGGAAGACGATCAGGGGAACGTCCACGTGAACCGGGGGTTCCGGGTGCAGTTCAACAGCGCCATCGGACCCTACAAGGGCGGACTGCGGTTCCACCCCTCCGTCTATGAGGGGATCGTGAAGTTCCTGGGCTTCGAGCAGATTTTCAAGAACAGCCTGACGGGCCTGCCCATCGGCGGCGGCAAGGGCGGCAGCGATTTCGACCCCAAGGGGAAGTCCGACGCAGAAGTGATGCGGTTCTGCCAGAGCTTCATGACGGAACTGTTCAAGTATATCGGTCCGGATACGGACGTACCTGCGGGCGACATCGGCGTGGGCAGCCGGGAGATCGGCTACCTCTTCGGCCAGTACAAGCGCCTGCGCAATGAGTTCACCGGTGTCTTGACGGGGAAGGGGCTCGCCTACGGCGGCAGCCTCGCCCGCACGGAGGCGACCGGATACGGCCTTTGCTACTTCACGGACAATATGCTGCGGGACGCGTCCCGCAGCTTCGACGGGGCCACTGTGGTCATCTCCGGCTCCGGGAACGTGGCGATCTATGCCTGTGAGAAGGCGTCCGCGTTCGGGGCCAAGGTCGTGGCGATGTCTGACTCCAGCGGCTTCATCCACGATCCGGACGGCATCGACCTGGCGCTGGTCAAGCGGCTCAAAGAGGTGGAGCGCAGACGGATCCGAGACTATGTGGAGGCGCGCCCCTCTGCCCGATACCACGAGGGCTGTGCCGGCATCTGGCAGATCCCCTGCGACATCGCCCTGCCATGCGCCACACAGAACGAGCTGGACGCCGCATCTGCCAAGACATTGATCCAGAACGGCTGCTTCGCTGTGGCGGAGGGCGCCAACATGCCCTGTACGCCCGAGGCAGTGGAGGCGTTCCAGACGGCCGGAGTCCTCTTCGCGCCTGCCAAGGCGGCCAACGCCGGCGGCGTGGCGACGTCTGCGCTGGAGATGAGCCAGAACTCCATGCGCTTTTCCTGGACGTTCGAAGAGGTGGACGCGCATCTCAAGACCATCATGACGGATCTGTATCACAACGCCTCCGCGGCGGCCGCGGAGTACGGGAAGCCGGGCGACCTGGTGGCCGGCGCCAACATCGCCGGATTCCTGAAGGTGGCTGACGCGATGCTGGCCTATGGCTTGGTCTGAGGAGGCGGCGGCATGAACGAGTATGTTGCCCGCGTATCCGCCGCTTTGCGGCAGCGCTATGCCGATGAACCGGAATATCTCCAGGCCGTCCAGTCCTGGCTGGAGATGATCGGGCCCGCTCTGGAGGCGGACGCGCCGCTCTATGAGCGGCTGGACCTCCTGACCCGCATGGTGGAGCCGGAGCGGATGCTCAGCTTCACGGTCCCGTGGATGGACGACCAGGGCATCGCCCACACGGGACATGGCTACCGGGTGCAGTTCAACAGTGCGATCGGTCCTTACAAGGGCGGGCTGCGGTTCCATCCCTCCGTCGACCGCTCTGTGGTGAAGTTCCTGGGCTTCGAGCAGACCTATAAGAACGCGCTGACGGGCCTGCCCATCGGCGGTGCCTCCGGCGGCGCGGACTTCGACCCCAGAGGCAAGAGCGACCGGGAGATCATGCGCTTTTGCCAGAGCTTCATGACGGCCCTCTACCGCCACATCGGGTCTGACACGGATATCCCTGCGGGCGATATCGGCGTAGGCGCCCGGGAGATCGGTTACCTCTTCGGCCAGTATAAGCGCCTGTCCGGCCGGACGGAGAGCAGCGCCCTCACTGGCAAGGGCCTCACCTATGGCGGAAGCAAGATCCGTCAGGAGGCCGCGGGCTTCGGCACCGTGTACTTCCTGGCCCGGATGCTGGAGCGCCAGGGTGAGACCCTGGAGGGGAAGCGCTTGGCGGTCTCTGGATTCGGGAACATGTCTTGGGGCGTGTGCCGAAAGAGCGCGGAATTGGGCGGCCGGGTCGTGACCTTATCAGGCCCGGACGGCTATGTCTACGATCCGGATGGCGTGACCACACAGGAGAAGTTCGACTTCATGCTGGCCCTGCGTACCAGCGGACAGGACCGGATAGAGCCTTATGCAGAGCGCTTCGGCGTGCAGTTCTTCCCTGGGAAGAAGCCCTGGGAAGTGGCAGTGGATGTGGCGGTCCCCTGTGCCACGGAGAACGAGATCGACGTGGAGGACGCGGTGGCGATCGTGGCCAATGACGTGCGCTATTATGTGGAGGCAGCCAACATGCCCGCCACAGCAGAGGCGCTGCGGCTGCTGCGTCTGAGCCCTCGGGTCCTGACAGCTGGCTCCAAGGCCTCTGGCTCCGGCGGCGTCGTGGTCTCCGCTCTGGAGATGGTGCAGAACAGCATCCGCTACAGCTGGTCCCGCAAAGAGGTGGACAGCCGTTTGCGGGCGACCATGAGCTATATCTACGACATCTCCGCAGCTGCCGCGGAGGAATATGACCTGGGATACGATCTGATCGCAGGCAGCGATATCGCCGCGTTCAAGAAGATCGCCGCGGCGATGATCGCTCAGGGACTGTGAGGGACGATCTGGACGAAGCGGGACACCGGTCAGATAGCCGGTGTCCCGCGCTGCGCGAAAGGGACCAGCCGCATCTATGGGCACAAGTGATGTTCGAATATCCTGTTGACTGGTTATCACTTTTTTAGATGACGATAAGGTATGGATGAGTGTACACGATGAAGGAACAGTTTTCGTCAAAAAGACACATGGCAGGCGCAGACATTTGGAAGGATCATGCATTGTTTTCAAGGAGAAGTTAGCATATAATCACCTCGAGAAGAAGGACAAAATAAAATATATTTGTCCTCAATAGACGGACACGCCAAGCGATACCAGGTCCGCCAATCGAACTGGGAGGTCGTATCATGCTGACACTGGAAATGATCCAAGACGCACAGTCGGCGCTCAAGGGCATCGCCCGCCGGACGCCGCTGGACCGGGCGCCGAAGCTCGGGGAGAACATCTACATCAAGGCGGAGAACCTGCAGCTCACCGGCGCGTTCAAGCTCCGGGGCGCGTACAACAAGATCCGGTCCCTGACGCCGGAAGAGGCTTCCAAGGGCGTCATCGCCTGCTCTGCTGGCAACCACGCGCAGGGCATCGCGCTCTCTGCTACGAAGCTGGGGATCAAGTCCATCATCTGCATGCCCGCCGGCGCGCCCATCAGCAAGGTGGAGGCCACCAAGGGCTACGGTGCGGAAGTGGTACTGGTCCCTGGTGTGTATGATGATGCGGCACGGGAGGCTGAACGCCTGACCAAGGAGCACGGCTACACCTTCGCTCATCCCTTCAACGATCCCTATGTCATCGCCGGCCAGGGCACCATCGGTCTGGAGATCCTCGAGCAGCTCCCGGACGTGGAGCAGGTGGTGTGCCCCATCGGCGGCGGCGGCCTCATCAGCGGTATCGCTTTCGCCATCAAGAGCCTGAAGCCCTCCTGCAAAGTCATCGGTGTCCAGGCGGCCAGCGTGGCATCGATGTACGAGTCCCGCAAGGAGGGGAAGATCACCACCGTGGCGGACGGCGACACCATCGCCGACGGCATCCATGTGCTCACCCCCGGCGACCTGACGTTCGACCTGTGCCAGAAGTATGTGGACGAGATCGTGACCGTCAGCGAGGATGAGATCGCTTCCGCCATCCTGGCACTGATCGAGGGCCAGAAGACCGTGGCCGAGGGCGCCGGTGCGACGTCTGTGGCCGCCTGCCTGTTCGGGAAAGTGGATACCAGCGCCCGCAAGACTGTGTGTGTGGTCTCCGGCGGCAACGTAGACGTCACCACCCTTTCCCGCATCGTGACCAGAGGCCTGACCAAGGCCGGCCGTGTGGCTGAGATCTCCGCCAAAGTGGCGGACCGTCCCGGCGGACTGCTGGGGCTGCTGCAGGTGGTGGCCGAGAGCGGCGCCAACATCCTCAGCATCGACCATGCCCGTGAGGACGAGCACTCTGAGGTCAACGCCTGCATCGTCAACATGGTGATGGAGACGCGCAACGCCGACCACATCCACGCGATCGAAGAGGCACTGCGCGCCAAGGGCTACGAGCTGCTGGAACACTGAAGACCTTGTATGGATCCTGCAGGGGATGTGTTCCCTGCAGACCAAATCATGGATAAGGAGGGGACTCCGGCAGGAGCCGGAGCAAGAAGAGAAATGGAACAGAAAAAGAAAAAATTGGGGCTGCTCCCCAAGCTGATCATCGCCATCGTGCTGGGCGTGATCGTGGGGACTATTGCCCAGAAACTGGATCTCCCCGTCATCATCCGCATCGGCGCCACGTTCAATGATATCTTCGGCGAGTTCTTGAACTTCTCTATCCCGCTAATCATCGTGGGCTTCGTGGTGCCCGGTATCGCCGACCTGGGCGATGGCGCCGGGAAGACCCTGGCCCTCACCGCCGGGATCGCTTATTTGTCCACCCTCATCTCCGGTACGTTCGCCTATGCGGTAGATATGACGTTGTTCCCCTCCTTCCTGGATGTGGGCTCCATCGTCATGGACAACGCGGCCAACGCTGAGGAGACGATGCTGGCGGGATACTTCACCATCGACATGCCCCCGCTGATGGAAGTCATGACTGCCTTGCTGATATCCTTCATCCTGGGCCTTGGCATCTCGCTGGCACACAGCAAGGTCCTCAAGGACGTGTTCAATGATGTCCAGCAGATCATCGAGAAGCTGGTGGCCGGCATCCTGATCCCCCTGCTGCCCTTCCACGTGTACGGCATCTTCGCCAACATGACCTTCGCCGGTACGGTCGTGGAGATCATGAGCGTGTTCATCAAGGTGTTCGGCATCATCATCGCCATGCATGTGATCATCATCATCTTCCAGTATGTGGTGGCCGGTGCGGTGGCCAAGCGGAACCCCTTTGCCCTCATCAAGAATGAGATCCCCGCCTATGTGACGGCTCTGGGCACGCAGTCCTCCGCCGCTACGATCCCCGTCAACGTGGAGTGCACTAAGAAGAACGGCGTCAGCAAGCGCATCGCTGAGTTCGTCATCCCGCTGTGCGCCACCATCCACCTCTCCGGCTCCACCATCACCCTCACCAGCTGCTCCATCGCCATCATGATGCTCAACGGCTGGGACATCACTCTGGGCCTGATGATCCCCTTCATCATGATGCTGGGCGTCACCATGGTGGCCGCTCCCGGCGTGCCGGGCGGCGCTGTCATGGCAGCTCTGGGTATCCTGCAGACCATGCTGGGATTCAACGATGTCATGTGCAGCCTGATGATTGCCCTCTACATCGCACAGGACAGCTTCGGCACTGCCTGCAACGTCACTGGCGACGGTGCCATCGCTGTGCTGATGGATGCCATCACCGGAAACAAAAAAGAGACCGCTGCTGCCCAATAAGGTCGGCCTTGCGACTGAGAAAGAGGGAGGCGTCCCGCCAGGAATGGCGGGACGCCTCCCTTCCTTGCGGGAGCTGTCCGACAGGGGGGATGATGAAACTGCGTTCCATCCGTCCTTCAGCGCGGCTCCCGCTGCCGCTGCGCGCTCACTTGTGCATCCATCCGGCGCCGCTGTGCCACGCTTGGCCGACCTTCTCGCCGATCGCATAATATCCGTTCTGCATCTGGTCGAAAGCGAAGGCATGGACCTTTCCAGCATCGATCTTCCCGGCATCGTCCAGGATAGACTCATCTGCGATCACGTTGATGATCTTGCCGAGGACACGCAGTCCATAGGGCTGGGCCTGCATCTCCACCACTTCACACTCCAACGTGATCGGATACTCTGTGATGATAGGCGCATCTACCCGTTCGCTCTTGACGGCATGGAGGCCGCTGCGTTCGAATTTGTCTGCCATCTTGTTGGCGGTGGCGATCCCAAAGAAATCAGACACCTCTAACGTGTCCGTCCCCGGGACAGCAAGCGTGAAGGCATTCCGCTTCTCAAGATTGGCCACGGTCTTATGCTCCGCTTCTAGATTCAGCGCGACCATATCCGCCGCACAGATCCCGCCCCATGCCATCATCATCACATCGACAGTATCGTCTTCATTATAAGTGGCGATCATATAGGTCGGCATCGGGAACAGATAGGGTCTTGCCCCAAGATCTTTCGCCATGATCGAAGCTCCTTTCTCCGTCTGTAGGATCGATCGCTCTGGATATGCCAGGACGATTGTGTTAATATGATCATAGCAAGGAATGCAGAAAAAACAAGTACGCACATCGAAGTGCGATACTTACACACAAGTGATATACGAACCAGAAGGAGAGCGCAATATGGATATCGGATGCATCAAAGGCGTTAAACTGGAGGAGACAGGCTTCAGCTATACGATGTCCTTGATCCAAGGAAAATACAAGATGTCCATCCTTTATGCATTGATGGAGGCCGGAGTCATACGTTTCAATGAGCTGAAGAAGTACATCGGGACGATCTCCTATAAGACATTGAGCTCTGCGCTGAAGGAACTGGAGGCGGACGGACTCGTCCATCGCGAGGAATATCCACAGATCCCACCCAAGGTGGAGTATAGTCTGACAGAGCGGGGGAGATCTCTGATCCCCATCTTGGATGCGATGTGCGAGTGGGGAGAACGAGACCGATCGCAGCAGGCAGAAGAGAAAGACGCTGTGCGGACGAGCTGATCATCCGCACAGCGTCTTTTTATAGTTCCCATCCCTGTCGGACCATCAATCCGCCAGAGAGAGCTGGTTGAACATGGCCAGCAGATCCTCCATGGACAGAGCGGCCTTCTCTGCGCCCGCCCGGTCCAAGACTACCTGCCCCTGGCGCATCATCAGGATGCGGTCGCCATAGACGGCGGCGTGACGGAGGTTGTGGGTGACCATCATGGCGGTCAGATGCTTCTCACGCACCACCTTGTCGGTCAGGGCCATGATGATCTCAGCGGTCTTGGGATCCAGTGCCGCCGTGTGCTCATCTAAGATCAAGAATTGGAGGGGGGTCATGGTGGCCATCAACAGGGCGACGGCTTGGCGCTGGCCGCCGGAGAGCGCGCCCATCTTCACATTCAATTTATCCTCCAGGCCCAGGCCTAGAGACTGGAGCTGAGCCCGATAAAAGTCGACGCGTGAGCGGTCCACGCCCCGGCGCAGACCGAATGGGCGGCCCTTGTTATCTGCCAGAGCCAGGTTCTCCAGCATGGTGAGGTTCGGAGCGGTACCGGCTGAGGGGGCCTGATAGACCCGCCCCATCGAGGCATAGCGCTGATAGTCCTTCATCCGGGAGATGCTTCGTCCGCCCACCAGCACGTCGCCGCTCTCGATGGGGATGGATCCGCAGATGATATTGAGCAGGGAGGTCTTGCCGCTGCCGTTGCCGCCAACGATGGTCACGAACTGCCCGTCCTCCACTGACAGGGAGAAGTGATGGAACAGACATTGCTCCGTGACTGTACCGGCGTTGTAGACCTTTGTGATGTCCTGCAGCTCAAGCATGGATGATCTCCTCTCCTTTCCGGCCGGAGGCCACCAGGACCACCAGGAACAGCATGGCGGTGATGAGCTTCATCATGTTGGCGGGAAGTCCCATACTCATGGCCGCCTGGATGCAGGCCTTATAGAGGAAACTGCCCACGATGACTGCTGTGGTCCCCTTGGGAGAACCCAGGAAGCGCAGCCCGCGGATGCCCCGCAGGCGCCTGGCCAGACCCGTGTGCTCATAAGAGCGGAACAGTGACACCCCGATGATGACCGCTGCCAGTCCGAACACCAACTGTCCCGTCCCCATGGTAGCGGAGAAGCTGCGGGTGTCGTGGCACACCAGACAGCCGCCCAGGGCCACCAGCGCATTGGCAATCTCCAGCCCCAGGAGCTTCATGCGGCCCCGGTCCCGGGCCAGAGAAGTCACTAGAGAGGGATTATCCCCCACGGCCCGCAGCAGCAGACCTGACTTCGTCTTGAAATAGAAATCCAGCAGGAGCTTCACCGCTGCTGCCAGCACCAGGGAGACCACCAGCTTCCGGGCCGAGAGGGATAGGCCGCCCAGCAGCGCCATGACGGCGGGAGAGGTGAAGATGGTATCCACCGACCGGTCCACCGTCAGATTGGAGCCGCCCACGATGAGGAGGTTCACAGAGAAGAGCGCCGTCATGGTGATGATACCGGCCAGCAGGTCCCGGACCTTCAGCCCCACATGCACGAGACCGGTGAAGAGACCGGCCAGTGCGCCCACCAGCATGGAGATGGGCAGGGTCAGCCATGGGTCCACGCCGGCGACCAGCAGCACTGCGGTCACGGCGGCGCCCAGAGGGAACGTGCCATCCACACCAAGGTCGGGGAAGTCCAAGATCGAATATGTGATATAGACACCGAAAGACACCAGAGCATAGATCAAGCCCTGGATCAGGGTGCTGACGAGCAGGTCAGCCATAACAGACAACTCCTTTTACCGTTCAACGGACCGTGTTGCGCAGGGTGCCGATCTCCTGGATAGAACATTCCACCACATCGCCGGTCTGGAGGAACTTGGGCGGATCGAAGCCCATACCTACCCCAGCGGGGGTACCGGTGGCGATGATCGTGCCCGGCAGCAGCGTCATGCCGGCTGTGAGCTCCACCAACGCGTCGGTGATGGTGGTGATGAAGAAACGGGTATTGGAGCTCTGGCGCAGCTCGCCGTTCACCCGGGCGGAGATATCCAGCGCGGGGGGATAGGCGATCTCGTCAGCGGTGACGATGCAGGGCCCCATGGGGGTGAAGCCATCCAGGCTCTTGCCGAAATACCACTGCTTGTGGCCGGTCTGGAGATCCCGGGCGGAGACGTCGTTGAGGATCATATAGCCGAAGATGTAGTCGGCTGCCTCCTCCGGCCGGACATCACGGGCGGCCCGGCCCAGGATGACTGCCAGCTCCACCTCATAGTCCAGCCGGTCCACCAGGTCCTCATGGCGTTCGATACAGCCGTCGGGCGGGACGGCGCAGGAGACCCGCTTGGAGAAATAGACCGCCACGGGCTTTTCTTTCGTGAAGGCCCCGGCATCATACTGGGCGGCCTCTTTGGCGTGATCGGTATAGTTCATGCCCAGACACAGGACGTCCTGCCGGGGACGGGGGATGGGAGAGAGCAGCGCTACGTCCGCCAGGGGGATGGGCGTATCCTGCTGCCCGGCCGCCTCCACAACGGCACGCAGGGCGGGAAGGGACGTGCTTTCGATGAGAGCGTTCATGTCGGGGAAGGGAAGGGGCTGGACGGCGGTACCGTCTGCAGTCAGCGCGCCCACATGCTCAGTGTCCTGGAAGCGGTAGGTGATCAGTCTCATAAAACAGGAGCTCCTTTACGATCGATCGTGATATGGTACGAAGAGGCAGAGGAGCGCGTCATTGCGCGCATTCCTCCGCACTCTCGGCGATGTCGCTGGGCACAGAGATGCCCAAGGCGGACAGGGCGTCCGAGTTGATGTAGAGTCCGTAGTTCTCGATGGTCTCATAGGGCAGATCTTCGCAAACGGCCTCACCAGTGAGGACCTGAGCTGCCATCTTGCCGGTCTGGATACCCAGCTGCACATAATCGAGTCCGGCACCGGCCACACACCCCATCTTGACCTGCTCCACTTCGGAACCATAGACGGGGACGCCTGCCTCATTGGTCTTGTCCAGGATGGCGCCCAGCACGCCGACCACATTGTTGTCGGTGAGATTGGAGATGCAGTCCACACCGTCGGCCAGGAGCGTATCCACAGCCTGGGTGACTTCAGACTGCGCGGTGACGCCGACCTTCTGGATGGTGAAGCCATACTCCGCCGCCAGATCCTCATAGATACCGATGGAATAGACGGAGTTGGGCTCGCTGGTGGTATAGATGATGCCGATGGTCTCAGCTTGGGGCTGCAGGGCACGGATCAGTTGGAGCTGGCCCTCCACCGGCAGGGCATCGGAGGTGCCGGTGACATTGCCGCTGTCCAGATGGGCGCCCACTGGATCTGTGATAGCAGTGAAGATCACCGGGATATCCTTCTCCTCAGCGGCGTTATAGCAGGCCACGGCAGAATTGGTGGCGATGCCGACCATCAGGTCCACGTCCTCGGCGGAGAACTTCTGGCCGATCTGGGTGGCCACGTTGTCGTCGAAGTCCGCATTCTCATAGTCCACGGTGAAGTCCACGCCCTCCACCAGTCCGGCCTCCTCCAGACCCTGGAGGAACCCCTCCCGGCAGTTGTCCAGGGAGCCGTGCTGACCGTATTGACTGATGCCGATGAGATACATGGCTCCATCCTGGTCATCGGTGGCGCTGGCGCCGCAGGCCGTCAGCGCAAGGGGAAGGACAAGCGCCAAAGCGGCGCAGAGATATCTGGAAAAGTGTTTCATGATAGACCTCCTGATATTATGATGGATATGGAATTTTGGATCGGGGATCGTGTCAGTCCTCCAAGACGCCAGACACGCCATCGTCTCGTCAAAAGCTTCATCTGCTTCCCGCTCCTTTCTCCGGCAATAAAAAAAGCCTCGCCCCATATTTGGGACAAGACTCTCGATCCTGCGGTACCACCCAAGTTGACGCAAAGCGCCCGCTCGCCTCACGGACATCTATCCGTGCCGCCCTGATAACGGGTGCGGTCCCCGTCAAAGGCTACTGAGGCCGCTGGCCCGTTCGCTCTGCCCTCGCAAGTCCATTCACCGGGAAGTACTCTGCCGTGATCCCACCACCCACGACTCTCTGAAAGGTCGCCCTTCCGGCTACTCCTCTTGCTCAACGGTTTCTCTATTCGGATATATCGCATTATACGGAAACGGGACGCGGATCGTCAAGTGGCAATTTATACAGATCGAAAGGGACGGACAGACCGGAATATCACCGGCTGCCCGTCCTTGGTGATCAAGAGAGGAGCATCTTGTCGTCCGCTTCGTCAGAGCCGCTGACCTTGCTGAACAGGTCCAGCAGGTCCGGGACGGTCAGTCTCTTCTTGTCCTCCCCGGATACGTCGACGGCTACGCGGCCGTCATACATCATGATGAGCCGGTTGCCGTGCGCGATGGCATCGCGCATGTTGTGGGTGACCATCAGCGTGGTGAGACCGTTCTCCTCTACGATCTGATCGGAGAGAGCCAGGACCTTGGCGGCAGTTTTGGGATCCAGCGCCGCTGTGTGCTCGTCCAGGAGCAGCAGTTTGGGACGCTTCAAGGCAGCCATCAGCAGCGTCAGCGCTTGGCGCTGGCCGCCGGAGAGGAGGCCGGCCTTGCTGGTGAGCCGGTCCTCCAGCCCTAAGCCCAGGCCCCGCAGCAGCTCGCGATAATCCGCCCGCTCAGTCTTGGTGATGCCCCAGCGCAGGCTGCGCCGTTGGCCACGGCGGGCCGCCAGAGCCAAGTTCTCTTCGATCTGCATGGTGGGAGCAGTGCCCATCATGGGGTCCTGGAACACTCGCCCGATGAATTTGGCCCGCTTGTGCTCCGGCAGATGCGTCACGTCCACACCGTCGATGAGGATGGAGCCGCTGTCCACCATCCAGGTGCCGGCGACGGCATTGAGCATGGTGGACTTCCCGGCGCCGTTCCCGCCGATGACGGTGACGAAATCTCCGTCCTTGAGCGTCAGATCCAGGCCGCACAGGGCCTGTTTCTCATTGACAGTGCCCCGGTTGAAAGTCTTGCAGAGTCGTTTCAGCTCAAGCATCGGTGCCGCCTCCTTTCTTGGTGGCGCGTGTGAGGTAGTGTCCCTTCCAGTGTGGGATGGCCAGGAACACGGCCACGATGAGGGCGGTGACCAGCTTCATGTCGTTGGTGTTCAGTCCCAACCAGATGACCACCTGATAGACCAGATAGTAGAGGATGGAGCCGATGGCCACAGCGCACAGTTTCAAAGCGAAGTTGTGGAACACCCGGCTCAAGAGCACCTCGCCGATGATGACGGCGGCCAGGCCGATGACGATGGCGCCGCGGCCCATGTTCACGTCTGCAAACCCCTGATATTGGGCCAGCAGAGCGGAGGAGAGCGCCACAAGGCCATTGGAGAGCATGAGCCCCAGCACCTTGGTGAAGTTGGTGTCGATGCCCTGGGCGCGGGACATGTTGGCGTTGGAGCCGGTGGCCCGCAGAGACGCCCCCAGCTCCGTGCCGAAGAACCAGTAGAGCGCCCCGATGATGACCAGGACCGATACCCCTACGAGGAAGATGGGGTTCCGGATACTCAAAGAGGTGACCTCCTGGGAGGAGATCAGCAGGTCGTACTGCATCCCATTGACGGCCATGTTGGCGCTGCCCATGACGCGCAGGTTCACAGAGTAGAGCGCCAGCTGCGTCAGGATGCCCGCCAGGATGGCGGGGATGCCGCAGGCTGTGTGGAACAGGCCGGTGACCAGCCCGGCGGCCATGCCGGAGAAGAACGCGCCCAACAAGGCCAGCGGGATGGGCGCGCCCGCCACGGTCAGGACCGCGAACACAGCGCCGCCTGTGGCCATGGTGCCGTCCACGGTCAGGTCGGCCACATCCAGGATGCGGTAGGTGATGTAGACGCCGATGGCCATGATCGCCCAGATGAGTCCCTGTGCGGCCACGCTGGGCAAGGCGTTGACCAGGTGCATGATGTTCAAAAGGATCCCTCCTGTTCGCCCGAGGCCACCCGGGCGGTATCTAGGCTATGCCGGCAGGAAGGGCGGCGGGAGAGGCATCCTCTCTCCGCCGCCCGCCGGCATCTGGCAGGTCAGTCCGCGATGGGCTCATAGCCCTCCAGAGGAGTAAGGCCCAGGGCGTCGCACATGTCGGGGTTGTATTTGGGCGTGGCCTCAGGAGCGTATTGGATCTCCATCGTGGCGGGATCGGCGCCCTCCACCAGGATCTCATAGGCCATCTCGCCGGTCCGATACCCGATGTCATAGTAATCGATGGTCAGCGTGGCTACGCCGCAGCCTTTGCAGATGCCCTCTTCACCGGCGATGATGGGCGTAGCGGTGGACTGGGCGATGTTGCCGATCAGCTCGGCGTTGTTGGCCGCGGTGTTGTCCGTGGGGATGTAGACCACATCGTTCTCATTGCACGCGGTGGTTGCTACGGCAGAGAGATCGTTGGAGTCCGAGAACGTATAGGAAGTGCAGGTATAGCCCAGATCCTCCAAACTGCTCTGCACCGCCTCGACCTGATAGGCGCTGTTGGGTTCAGCGGAGCAGGAGAGCAGGCCGACGGTCACGGCATCGGGGAACCAGGCCTGGAGCATGGCGGCCTGCTCGTCCAGAGGCGCCAGATCGGAGGTGCCGGAAATGTTCCTGCCGGTGGTGCCTTGGAAACCGTCGATGCCGAGGGCCACGCCGTACTCCGTGATGGAGGTGCCCAGGATAGGGATGGTGTCTGTGGCTGCGGCAGCGGCCTGGAGAGCGGTGGTGCCGTTGGCCATGATGAGGTCCACGTCCGCCGCCACAAAGCCGCTGACGATGGTGGGACAGTTGGAGGTCTCGCCGGAGGCATTTTGATACTGGAAGGACACCTGGTCGCCCAGCAGTGCCTGCAGGGCCGCCTGGAACCCCTCGGTGGCGCTGTCCAGCGCGGGATGCTGCTGCTGTTGGATGATGCCGATGGTGTAGGCTTGGGCCTCCCCATCACCGGCGGTGTCAGTGCCGCCCGTCTCGGCGGTGCTGCCGCAGGCGGAGAGGCTCAGGGTCGCGAGCGCGGCCAAAGTCAGGGCAAGGGTCTTCTTCATTTTCATCATGTGGTCCTCCTTTTCTAGAATATGGACGTCCGCAGAGAAGAGGAAAGGGCGGCTCTGTCCGAGAACAGAACCGCCCTCCGCCGCTGCGGGATCGAAGCGTCTTTCATCTGCTGCCGGACTGGATGACGGGATGCGCATAACGAGAGCGGCCCGCGTAGCGGACCTTGCTAAAGTAAAAATAGCACGCATCGAAAGTCTTACGCATCGGACGGGCTCCTTTCCGCCAGACCAGTCGTATCAGTCATACCATCGCTTCGGTTACTTTTGTAGCATATAGCTTTAAAGCGATAAAGTCAATTGTCATTTCTTACAAGATCGGCGAAAAAACAAGGGAAAAACCCACTGTCAGCTGCCGTTGACATTTGAAAAAGGGGATGTTATAGTGAGAAAGTATTTTGGAAACGCTTTGCGCGGCGGTTTGCGGCTCGAGCCGCAAAACGACAAATGAACAGACGGTGCACACCGCGGACCGCAGGCTGAACGTCCCCGAAAGCGAGGGGCTTCCAGCCGCAAAATGGTCCGGCGGTGCTTCTTTTTTTGGAGGACGCCGCTCCGCCTGCGGCCCGGCAGGGATAGACGGCGGACGGACAGGAAACGATACGCTCGGCGGATAGAAAGGAAGGGTGAGGACGATGTCGACGAAATTCATCTTTGTCACAGGCGGCGTGGTCTCAGGCCTTGGGAAGGGCATCTGCGCCGCATCCCTGGGCCGGCTGCTCAAGCAGCGGGGACTGCGGGTGCGCAATCAGAAATTCGACCCCTACATCAATGTGGACCCGGGTACGATGAGCCCCTATCAGCATGGAGAGGTGTTCGTCACGGACGACGGCGCCGAGACAGATCTGGATCTCGGACATTATGAACGGTTCGTGGATGAAGACCTCTCCGGCAACAGCTCGATCTCTTCCGGGAAGATCTATTGGTCCGTACTCAACCGGGAACGCCGGGGCGATTATCTGGGGGCCACGGTGCAGATCATCCCCCACATCACCAATGAGATCAAGCGCCGGATCTACGCCATGGCGGAAGAGGACGTGGACGTGGTGATCAGCGAGATCGGCGGCACGGTGGGCGACATCGAGTCACAGCCCTTCCTGGAAGCCATCCGCCAGGTGGCGGCAGAGAGGCCTCAAGGGGACGTACTGTTCATCCATGTGCCGCTCGTCGTCCAGATCCCCGGCAGCGGAGAGCTCAAGTCCAAGCCGACCCAGCACTCTGTGAAAGAGCTGCTCTCGCTGGGCATCCAGCCGGACATCCTGGTGTGCCGGTGCGACGCGCCCATCACCGACGACGTGCGCAAGAAGATCGCCCTGTTCTGCAATGTCCAGCCGGACTGCGTGATCCAGAACGTCACGGCGGAGACTCTGTACGAGGTGCCGCTGCTGATGGCAAAGGAGGGGCTGGACGAGGTGGTGTGCCGGAAGCTGGGCCTCATCACCCACCAGCCGGACCTGCGGGAGTGGAGCGCCATGGTCAAGCGGGAGAAGAACGCCCGCAGGGAAGTGCGCATCGCGCTGGTGGGCAAGTACACCCAGCTCCACGATGCGTATCTCTCCGTGGTGGAATCCCTGCGCCATGCGGCCACGGCCAACGACGCGGTGGTGGACATCCGATGGGTGGACTCGGAATCCCTGACGGAGCAGGACGCGGCCCAGGCGCTCTCCGGCTGTACGGGGATCTTGGTGCCCGGCGGCTTTGGCGACCGGGGCATCGAAGGTATGATCGCAGCCTGCCGCTATGCAAGGGAGCAGGACGTGCCGTACTTCGGCATCTGCCTGGGCATGCAGATGGCGGTCATCGAGTTTGCCCGCCATGTGCTGGGGTGGGCGGACGCCAACTCTGCAGAGTTCTCTGAGAACACGTCTCACCCGGTCATCGCCCTCATGCCGGACCAGCTGGACGTGACGGACAAGGGCGGCACGATGCGTCTTGGGAAATATCCCTGCGTGCTGCTGGAGGGGACCCGCAGCCGGGCACTGTACGGCACACCGGAGATATCCGAACGCCACCGCCACCGCTATGAGTTCAACAATGACTACCGCCAGCCCATCCAGGACGCGGGCATGATGCTCTCGGGCCTGTCCCCCAACGGCCGCCTGGTGGAGATCGTGGAGCTGCCAGACCATCCCTGGTTCGTGGGCGTACAGTTCCATCCGGAGTTCAAGAGCCGGCCCGACCGCGCCCATCCGCTGTTCCGGGGGTTCGTGGCGGCGGCGCTGGAGAGAGCGGGAGCGGCCCGGCCGTGAGCGGCACCATCTGATAGGTGAGAAAGGATGCGAGCAGATATGGATCATTTTCATGAGATCACCGCACAGCTGGAGGCATATGGTCTGGATGCCATGCTCCTGACCGGCGAGGCGGATCGCTTCTATGCCTCTGGCTTCCACTCCGCCGGCACGGACGGTGTGGCGCTGGTGACCCGGAAGAAGGCATACTATTTCACCGACGCCCGCTATACGGAGGCGGCTGGGCGCCATATCCGGGGAGCGGAGATCCGGGAGACCGGCCGTGGCCGGGGCTACGCCGCATTGGTGGAAGAGGTGGTGCAGGATGAACAGCTGCACTGCCTGGGCTTCGAGGAGGCCTATATGACGGTCCGGGACTATGAGATGTACCGCAAAGGTCTGACTTGCGAGCTCCTGCCTGCCACGAAGCTGCTCTGGCGCCTGCGGGAGGTGAAGGACCAGGCGGAGCTGTCGGCCATGGAGTCGGCCCAGCGCATCGCCGAGAAGGCCCTGGAGGTGATCTTGCAGGAGATCCGGCCCGGCGTGACGGAGAAGGAGATCGCTGCCCGCCTCCAATACCTGATGCTCCACTTCGGCGCGGAAGACATGTCCTTCGACCCCATCGTGGTATCCGGGGCCAACGGGAGCCTTCCCCACGGCGTGCCATCGGAAAAGGCCATCTGCAGCGGAGAATTCGTCACCATGGACTTTGGGTGCATCTACCACGGCTACTGTTCCGATATGACCCGCACGGTGGCGGTGGGCACTGCCACGGAGGAGATGCGGACGATCTATCAGACGGTGCTGGCCGCGCAGGAGGCGGGCATCGCTGCTGCCCGGGCCGGTGTCACCGGCCGTGAGGTGGACGGCGCTGCCCGGGCCGTGATCGAAGCGGCCGGATACGGCGCTTATTTTGGCCACAGCTTCGGCCATGGCGTGGGCGTGGAGATCCACGAATCGCCCAACGCCTCGCCCTCCAACGACGTGCCGCTGCCTGCGGGGGCAGTCATCTCCGCTGAGCCGGGCATCTATCTCCCTGGGAGACTGGGCGTGCGTATCGAGGACGTCCTGCTGCTGACAGAGACGGGCTGCAGGGATCTGACGCGGGCACCGAAGGACCTGATCGTCCTGTGAGCGGCTGGAGATCAGGACGGCGTGGAGCCTTGGCAGATCCGCGGTTGACAACAGCCCCGCCGGGAAGCATAATCATAGGTGAAGAAATGAGCGGATGCCCCGCATCCTTAGGAGAGGAGTTCACATGGATACCATCTACATCACCGGACACCGGAACCCAGACACGGATTCCATCGTTTCCGCGATGTCCTACGCCGCGCTGAAGAACGCCTTGGGAGATCGGCAGTACAAAGCTGCACGCCTGGGCCAGATCAGCGACGAGACCCAGACGGTGCTCAAGCGGTTCGGTCTCCAGCCCCCGCAGCTCATCAGCGACCTGCGGACGCAGGTCCGGGACCTGGACTACGACACGCCGCCCACGCTGTCTGCTGCGGCCACCATCAGCCGCGCTTGGCAGACGATGCAGGCCAACAAGATATCCGCGATCCCTGTGGCCAATGAGGACGGCACCCTCTATGGCATGCTCTCCGCAGGAGACATCGCTTCCTACGATATGTCCTCCGTCCGGAACCCCCGCGTGGGACAGACGCCGGTCTACAACCTGCTGTCGGTGCTGGAGGGGAAGATCCTCAACGAGAGCGGAGAACTCAAGGACGTGATCTCCGGCGAGGTGACCATCGCTCTGCCCGCCAGCCGGGAGAACCTGCTCTTCTCCGGGCAGGACAGCATCGTCATCTGCGGCGACCAGCCGGATATGATCCGTCGGGCCCTGGAGCTGGACGTGGAGTGCGTGATCGTCTGCCAGGCGGAGGTGGACCCGGAGCTGCTCAAGCACAGCGGACACACCTGCGTCATCTCCACTCCTTACGACGCTTATAAAGCAGTACGGCTGATCTGCCACTCCCTGCCGATCTCCAGCGTCTGCAAGAACAGCGATCTGGTCAGTTTCCACCTGGACGATTATGTAGACGACGTGCAGAACACCGTGCTGGAGAGCCGCTTCCGCGCTTATCCCATCCTGGATGAGGAGGAGCGGGTGGTGGGGACGCTCTCGCGGTATCATCTGCTGCGCCCCCGCAGGAAACGGGTGATCTTGATGGACCACAATGAACGGGCCCAGTCCGTCCGTGGTCTGGAACAGGCGGAGATATTGGAGATCGTGGATCACCACCGCCTGGCGGACATCGAGACCAAGAACCCCATCTATGTGCGCAATGAGCCTGTGGGCAGCACCACCACCATCGTGGCGGACATGTATCAGGAGAAGGGACTTATGCCCACCGCCAAGATGGCGGGCCTCATGGCCGCCGCCATCGTCTCTGACACGGTCATGTTCAAGTCCCCCACCTGCACCCAGCGGGATATCGACATCGCCACCCGTATGGCCCGCATCGCGAACGTCTCTCTGGAGGACCTGGGGAAGACGATCTTCTCCGCCACTTGCGGCGAGGAGCGCAGTGCCAAGGAGATGCTGGATGTCGACTATAAGGAGTTCCACATCGCCGGGCACGATCTGGCGGTGAGCCAGATCACCTGCATGGATTCCGAGCGCCTTCTGGAGCGGAAAGAGGAATTCCTGAAGACCATGGCAGATATCCGGCGGGAAAAGGGCTTCAACACGGTGATCCTCATCATCACTGACGTGCTGCTGGAGGGCAGCCAGCTCCTCTTCGTAGGGGATGAGGAAGCCATCCGGCAGGCCTTCGACATCAAGAGCGAGGACAACTGCGCGTTCCTGCCCCACATCATGTCGAGGAAGAAGCAGGTCATCCCCATGCTCTCCGCCCTGTGGGGCTGAGACAGGGAGGAGACAGACGTTCCCAAACATACCAAGGCCGGGACCGCAAAAGCGGTCCCGGCCTTGCCGTTTATCGTGATACCAGATCCCTGCGTGGGAGACGGTCAGCGCAGCAGGGCATCCCCCAGCAATGTCAGCAGCGCGGCGATATCGTCTGGCGTCAGCTCTGGGGAAGCGGCGGGGCTGTCCATGCGCTCACCTCCATCTGTGCCGGTACAGCCGGATAGAAAGGGGGAGCGATAGCGCAGTCAGGACGAGGGCGATGATGGGCAGAGCCAGCGTCAGCTCCATGGGGAGGTAGTATCCCCCATCTGGAGCCAGTTGGACTGACACCGAGCCCAGGGCGCCGGCACTGGCGCACACCAGGAAAATGATGAGGAACATCATCAGCCGCCCTTTCTCCACGCCGAAGCGGAACATCAGCGGCAGCGTGATGGCTAAGATGCAAAGACCTGTACAGGCCCCCATGAGGACGACTGGCAGATCGGAGGCGGCGTCTTCTACGAACAGCGAGAATACGCCGTGGATCGCCAGAGAGATGACGGTGGCGCCGCCGATGGCCAGCCAGCCCACTGCGAACTTGCTGAGCACCATGTCTCGGTCGGAATAAGGCAGCATGGCCGCCAGCTGGGGCCATTTGCTGCGCTCATCATAGGCTAGGGCCGTATAGGGCAAGATCGCGGCATAGATCACACCGAAAGCGGTGTAGGTAGCGCCAGGGATGGCGGAGAAGACCAGGACGAAGAGCAGGAGGAACCGGGTCTGCTTCCATAGGACATAGAGATCCTTCAAGATCAGCGCGCGCATGACTGCTTCGCTCCTTTCACCAAAAAGAGGATGATGTCCTCCACCGTTGGCCGTTCCAGTTCCAGGGCAGGAGGCACCTCGGCCCGCCGCACCAGGCAGCGCACGCCGCCGTAGTTGCTCTCCATCCGGCCGGCCACTGCCTCGGGACGGAGCACTTCCGCCTGCTGGGCGGTGCCTACGAAGATCCCGTACATCTCCAACAGGCGGTCCTTCTCCTCGCAGAAGAGCAGCCGCCCCTGGTGGAGGAACGCGATATGATCGCACAGCTTTTCCAAGTCGCTGAGGATGTGGGAGGAGATCAGGATGGAGTGGTCCTCCTCCAGCGTGAACTCACTGAACAGCTCCAAGATCTCGTCCCGTACGATCGGATCCAGACCGGAGGTGGCCTCGTCCAGGATCAGCAGTTTGGGATCGTGGCTCAAAGCGGCGGCGATGGCCAGCTTCATCTTCATGCCGCGGGAGAAATCCTGGAACTGCTTCTTCCGGGGCAGGCTGAAACGGTCGAGATACTGCCCGTAAGCTTTGCTGTCCCAGCGGCGGTAGGTCTTGGCGAGGACCTTGCCCACCTGGCAGGCGTTGAGGTTCTCGGGGAAGTAGGCCTCGTCCAGTACCACACCGATGTCCTCCTTCACGGCCCGGAACTCCGGGGAGGACACGTCCGTCCCCAGCACGCGGATGGAGCCCCGGTCGGGCCGCAGGGCATCCATCATCAAGCGGATGGTGGTGGTCTTCCCGGCGCCGTTCTCGCCCACAAGGCCGCAGATGGTGCCGCTGGGCACCCGCAGATCCAAGTCCTGGATGGTGAAATCCCCGAGGACCCGGTCCACATGAGATAGTTCGATGGCATTCATTGCGATGGTCCCTCCTCTAGCAGGATGCGCAGCATCTCTTGGAGCTCCTGGGGCGAGATGCCGATCGAATGGGCCAGCTCTGCCGCAGCGGACAGATGCTCCTCCAACTCTTTGAGATGCTGTTCCCGTACCAGTCCCAGGTCCATCTCCGCCACGAAGCAGCCCTTGCCGGCCACAGTGTAGAGGAAGCCGTCGGCCTCCAACTCGTCGTAGGCCCGCTTGGTGGTGATGACAGAGATGCGCAGGTCCTTGGCCAGGGCCCGGATGGAGGGCAGCGCCTCCCCGGGACGAAGCTTCCCAGCGATGATCAGGGCCTTGATCTGGGTGTAGATCTGGTCGTAGATCGGCCGGTCGGCCGAATTGCGGATGATGAGTTCCACGTGGATCCCTCCGTTTGTACTGTACATGTACAGTATACACAGTATAAACAGAAAGTCAAGGGGAAGATCCAAAAAATTTTCCTCGGGGACTTTTGTAGGCATTATGCCTAGGAAAAAGCCGCGATCTGTGGTATACTGCAGCATCGAGAAGAACGATCAGGAGGCGGCTACGTGGAGACGATCAGCGGCACCAACAATTGGAGATTGACGGTCCGGCGGGAGCCGACGGGCGTCACGATCTTACGGGCCGCCACCTGTGACCGCCGTGCGGCGCTGCCGGAGACGCTCTTCGGCCTGCCGGTGACGGCCCTGGGGGATCGGTGTCTGGCGCCCGGCCGGGCGGCGGTGGAGGGCGAGGGAGTGCTGATCACCTGCGGTCCCGCTGAGGGCTGGGCGGATTGGGACAACAGCGGTCTAGAAGACCTGCGCCTGCCAGACGGTCTGGAGCGGGTGGGAGATTACGCCCTTTTCAACTGCCACCGGCTGGAGACGCTGCGCCTGCGGGACACGGTGAGCTGGTGGGGCGGCGGCGCACTGATGAACTGCCGCTGCCTGCGCTCGTTCCATGTGGCCTGCACGGGGCTGGAGGGCGAACTGCTGGCATACCTCGCCGGAGAGCTGAGCCGGGAACTGGACGTGACGCTGACAGACAGCAGCGGGATAGTACGGCTGATCTTCCCGGAGTATGTGGAAGTCTATGAGGAGAACTGCCCCGCCCATCATTTCGATTATAACATCCATGGCGCGGGCTATCCCTACCATCACTGCTTCTATCAGAAAAAGCTGAACTATCAGGTGTATGACAGCCTGTGGAAGCCGATGCTGGGCATGGAGCATGACGAGGCGTGCGCCATGAAGCTGGCCTACTGGCGGCTGCGGACGCCCAGAGGCCTGGCGCCGCCGGCGGCGGCCGCCTATCGAGACCATCTCCAGACCCATGCGGAGGCGGCCTTGGCCTGGCTGGTGGGGGAGCGGGACGCAGAGGGCCTGGCGTTCCTGCTGCGCCAGATCATGCCGGGGACGGAGCCGCTGGCGGCGGCCTGCGCCCTGGCGCGGTCCTCGGGCGCGACAGAGTGTCTGGCGCTGCTGCTGGAGGCCCAGCGCCGTCTCGTGCCCGCCGGGCGGGCGAAGACGTTCGAGCTTTGAAGGAGGGGGAGACTTTGGCGGGAAGCGGGAAGGATCTCCCGGCCATCGGGGCAGAGATCTTGGCGGCGGCACGCGGACAGCTGTATCTGAGCCTGCCGTATCTGGACGTGGCCCTGTGCGCCTTGACGTTCCAGCCGGGAGAAGGCATCACACTGTCTCTCGCCACGGACGGCGAGACGCTCTATTACGACGGCAGCTATCTCGCCGAGCGGTATCTGCGCTCGGACGTGCTGGTGGACCGGGCATACCTGCATGTGATCTTGCACTGTATCCTGCGCCATCTGGCCAAGAAGGCGGGAAAGGTGCCGGAGCTGTGGGACCTGGCATGTGACGTGGCGGTGGAGAGCATCCTGGACGACCTGCACTATCCATGCCTGACGGTAGGGCCCGTACCTGCGAAGCAGAAGTTCTACGGCCAGTGTCGGGCGGAGATGCCTGTGCTGACGGCGGAGGGCATCTACCGGTATTTGCTGCGCCAGAGCTTACCGGGATACGAGCTGGCCCGGCTGCAGCGGGCGTTCCTGGAAGATGACCATGGCCTGTGGGACCCTCCCAGTCAGGAGGGGCAGGAACAGAGCCGCCGGCAGGACGAGACATGGTCCCAGAGGAGCCAGCAGACGCAAACGGGGCTGGAGACCATGATGACGGGCCTTGGGGCCGGTGGGGAGACCGTGCGCCAGCAGCTGCAGGTGGCGAACCGGGAGAGCGTGGACTACAGAGCCTTCCTGCGGCGCTTCGCAGTCCCCCGCGAGGTGATGGAGGTGGATGGAGACGCCTTCGACTACATCTTCTACACCTATGGGCTGCAGCTGTATGGGAACATGCCCTTGGTAGAGCCGCCGGAGACCAGAGAAGAGAAGCGGATCGAGGACCTTGTGATCGCGGTGGACACCTCCATGTCCACATCGGGACCATTGGTGAAAGAGTTCCTGGCGTGTACCTACGCCATCTTGCGCAGCACGGAGACGTTCACACGGAAGGTGCATATCCGCATCCTCCAGTGTGACGACCAGGTGCGCAGCGACACGGAGATCCGAGACCTGGAAGAGCTGCGGGCGTATATGGAGCACTTCGAACTGGTAGGCGGGAGCGCCACAGATTTCCGGCCGGTGTTCGAGCATGTGGCCCGGCTGCAGGAGGAGGGCGCGTTCACAAGCCTGCGGGGCCTGGTGTATTTCACGGACGGCATGGGCATCTATCCGAAGAAACGGCCGCCCTATGAGACGGCGTTCGTCCTGCTGGAAGAGCCGGTGGTGCCGGCGGAGATGCCGCCGTGGGCGATCCGGCTGGTGCTGAGCGTGCCGGAGTTGGAGGAAGCGCTCCAGGCGGCGCGGGCGGAGGCCCCGGATGAGCCGATCTGGGACGAGCTGCCCCAGCTATGACGATGAGGACAGGAGAGACGGAGATGAATATCAAACAGGCGAAACAGGAGATCGCGAACACGCTCAAGGCCTATCTGACCCGGGACGAGCTGGGGAACTATCTGATCCCGGCAGTCCGGCAGCGGCCGGTGCTGCTGATGGGGCCTCCGGGCATCGGCAAGACGCAGATCATGGAACAGATCGCAGCAGAGGCGGGCGTGGGCCTGGTGGCGTACACGATCACCCACCATACCCGCCAAAGCGCCATCGGCCTGCCCTTCATCGAAAAGCGGATGTACGGCGGTGAGGAGCGCGCGGTGACAGAGTATACGATGAGCGAGATCCTCTCGTCCGTATATCAGCTGATGGAGCGCACAGGCCTGCGGGAGGGGATCTTGTTCCTGGATGAGATCAACTGCGTGTCGGAGACCCTGGCGCCCATGATGCTGCAGTTCCTGCAGTGCAAGACCTTCGGCAACCAGCGCCTGCCGGAGGGATGGCTGATCGTGGCGGCGGGCAACCCGCCGGAATACAACAAGTCCGTGCGGGAGTTCGACGTGGTGACGTTGGACCGGGTGAAGCGGATCGACGTGGAAGAGGATTTCGGCGTATGGAAGGAGTACGCCTATCGAAAAGGATTGCACGGGGCGGTGATCTCGTATCTGGACATCCGGAAGGAGAACTTCTACCGGATCGAGACCACGGTGGATGGGATCCAATTCGCCACTGCTCGGGGATGGGAGGATCTGAGCGAGCTGCTCTTCGCCTATGAGCGGCTGGGCCTGCGGGTGGACCAGGGCGTGGTGGGGCAGTATATCCAGATGCCCCGGATCGCCCGGGACTTCGCCGGATATCTGGCGCTATACTACAAATACCAGCAGACCTATCATGTGGACGAGGTGCTCTCCGGCACCTGGCAGAGGGTGACGGTGCTGGAGCTGCGGGCGGCGCCCTTCGATGAGAAGCTCTCCGTGATGGGCCTGCTGCTCTCCCGACTGAGCGAGGCGGCTCGCGAGACCCGCAGGCAGGATGCCTTGACACAGGCGCTGCACGAGGCGCTGACGGAGTTCAAGGCCCGCGTGGCGGCCGAGCCTGCCGGTGATATCCTGTCGGAGCTGGTGCGGGTGCGGCAGGAGGCGCTCAAGCAGGCCAAAGAGGCTGGACGGCTGGAAAAGGAGCACCGGGACTTGGGCCAGCGGGAGGTGAACGCGCTGGAGGGATACCGGCAGGCCCTGGTCCGCGAGGGGATCAGCGGCGCGGCGTCGATGGACGCGGTGCGCGGATGGTTCGGCAAGGAGGTAGAGCGGCGGACAGCGCTGGCAGAACAGACGGGCCGGGAACTGGAGAACGCGTTCCGTTTCCTGGAAGAGACGTTCGGCACGGGCCAGGAGCTGGTGATCTTCGTGACGGAGATCACCGCAGGGCCGGATACCAGCTGGTATGTGGAGCAATTCGGATGCGAGGCGTATTTCCGGCATAACCGGGAGCTGCTCTTCGACGACACGCGCCGCCGCATCCACGAGGAGATCGCTGCCGCCAAGCGCGGCACGCAGGAGGAGACAGGACATGAGTGAAGCGCGTACACGCATCGAAAGGATCCTGGATGAGAAGGTCCGCCCGGCGCTACGGGCCCATGGAGGAGAGATCCAGGTGGACCACTTGGAGGACGGCGTACTGTATGTGAAGCTGCTGGGCCAGTGCGCTGGATGCCCGTCGGCCGACCTGACCAATGAGACGCTGGTGGAGGCAGAGCTGGTAAAGGCCGCACCGGAGCTGATCCGGAAGGTGGTGGTGGTCCAGACCGTCAGCGACGAATTGTGGGAGCAGGCCAAGCGGCTGCTGCGGGACCACCATCTTTGAAGCACGCAATATACACCTATCAGCAAACGATCGCCCCGCGCGGCTCATGGCCGCGCGGGGCGATCGTCTGCTGGGGGACGGATACGGACCGAGATGCTCAGGGGCGGACGATGGCGCCAGCCTTCCGGGGCTTGGGCTGCGGGGGCTCGCCATCGGCGTAGCCCAGCAGGCAGAAGCCAACGCCCCGCAATGTGTCGGGCAGTCCCCAGCGCTGCAGCAGGGCTTTGCCCTCAGGACGTTCGAACGTCTCCATTGCCCGGTTGATCCAACAGGAGCCGATGTCCAGGGACGCAGCTGCCGTCATCAGATAGCCCATCGTCAAAGAGCCGTCCTGGAGCCAGGTGGCCGCGCCGCCGTCCGCCAGCACGGCCACTGCGGTGGGAGCACCATAGAAGGGGTCTGTGCCCGGGGCGCCCATGATCTCCGCGTTCACACGAGAGAGTACGGCGAGGGTATCCGGGTCTTGGATCGCCACCATCACGACAGGCTGGCGCCCCATGCCGGAGGGTGCCCAGGTGCCCGCCTCCAAGATGGCGTCCAACGCGGCGGGATCGATCTGCCGCGCTTCATATTTGCGGATGCTCCGGCGCTCCCGCAGGACTTTCAGGGTCTCGTTCATACTGTACACGTCCTTTCTTCGATCTCATTCCTTGTTCTGTGCTCGTCTTGACCGCCCATCCCCTTTTGCCATGACGGCGCCATGGACATGCAGCGCGCCCTGCAGCCTCCGGATGGGCCTGGCGGCAGCCAGGCGAGCCGTCCGTGACCAGGGTCCTGGAGAAGGAGGGGGGACGCGGGGTTGGACCGGTCACAAGGATCTTGTGCGTGGACACACGCTCTATTGTGATATCTCTCATTATACCATCGTATGCCAAGATCGCAATTGCCAAGATCCGTATGCACGCTGGGACGGCACCAGGCGACGGCATATCACGGCGGCAGAGCGCATAGGATGGAGCAACAAGAGGCGGGGAGTGTTGTGTTTTGAAGGGAAATATGGAGGAGCGGGCCGAGCGCCTGGCTCAGTACATCATAGAAAACCGGACCACAGTCCGTGCCGCCGCACAAAAATTCGGCATCAGCAAATCCACGGTCCACAAAGACATCTCCGAACGGCTGCCGCAGTTCAACCGCACGCTGTATCTCCAGGTGAAGGAGGTACTGGATGTGAACAAGGCGCAGCGGCACATCCGGGGCGGTATCGCCACCCGAAAGAAGTACCGCGGGACATGAACCGGTACAGGCCGCGCATAGACTTGGAAAAAGACCATCGAGATCGGAGGGATCCATATGGCGAACGATCGTCGCTGCCGCTGCCGCACGGTCCGGACGACGCCGGCCCAGCCGGCGGCTGCGGCCGTGCCCACCACTCCGGAACCGCCCGTCCGGCGTTGGCCGCACCCAGTGGAGGGAGTGGAAGCCGCCCGAGAGACGGACAGCGCGCTCTATTACATACGCTGCGCACTGTCCTATCAAAACCAGCTCCTGGCAGAGATCAAGACATTGCTCCAGGAACTGGTGGAGCGGGAGCGGAACGGGATGGAGCGGTGAAGGGTGCGCGCCGGTCTCCGGCGCGCAATTTCCTCTTGTGTTTTCCACAGTGGACAAGTATAATGGGAAGAAACGTTATGTAAATCGAACAGAAAACACCAGCGCGGCGCTGCTGCGCAGCATAAAAGGAGACTCTTCCCATGGAGAAAAAAAGGACACGCCGCCGTCGGCGGCGCAGCTGGAGCCGGACGCTGCTGTTGGCCGTTTTCGTGGTAGCCGCGTTGTATGCCGGTGTACAGTGCGTGTTCCGGGCACCGGAGCAGAAACAGCAGGAGCCGGTCCCGGTGTCAGGCGCGGACAGTGGAGAGGATGGACAGGCCAGTGCCGAGGCAGAGGCATTGGCGGCACATACCGCCCGCAAGGAGGAGTTTTACACCATCTTGGTCTCCGGCGTGGATGATGGCAACGGCGGCAGCGATACGAACATCCTGGTGGCTGTAGACGCCGCCAACGGCTATATCCACGGCGTCAGTATCCCTCGAGACACGAAGGCATTGATCGATGGGAAAGCCCGCAAGATCAATGCCGCCTATAACCTAGGCGGTATGGAGCTGCTGGCCAGTGTGGTCTCAGAGCAGCTGGGCATCCCGGTGGACTACACGATACTGGTGGATCTGCAGGGGTTCGAGGCCTTGGTGGACGCCATCGGCGGCGTGGACTTCGAGATCCCCATCGACATGGATTACGATGATCCTTATCAAGACCTGTCCATCCATTTCAAGGCCGGGATGCAGCATCTGGACGGAGAAGAGGCGCTGAAAGTGGTGCGCTTCCGCCACAACAACGATGGCTCCGGCTATGGCAGCGAAGACATCGGCCGGATGCAGACCCAGCAGGCGTTCTTGAAAGCTGTGGCCCAGCAGACCCTGACGCTCTCCAACCTGAGCAAGGTGGGCGATCTTGTGAAGCTGTTCCAGCAGTATGTGGAGACGGACCTGTCTCTGGGGAATCTGGCTTGGCTGGGGGAGAAGGCCGTGAGCATGGGGGCGGAGAACATCTCATTCTCCACTCTGCCGGGGACTTGGCGGTCCCCCTATATCTATCTGGACCCCGATGAGACGCTGACACTGGTGAACCAATACCTGAACCCCTATGTGGAGGACCGAGTGATCGAGGACCTGGCTCTGCCGGAATGACCTCGTGCTCCGCTCCGCACAGATGCACCAAGGAGGTGTTTGGATGAAGAAACGGATCCCTGCGCTCCTATTGGCGCTGGCCCTGCTGCTGACCACGTCGGTCCTGGCCGCGCCAGATAGCATGGAGAATTTCGTCAAGAGCAAGACCTATGCCGGACAGTTCTCTGATCTGCCTGCGGACTCGCCGTTCTATGACAATGTGGCGGCGCTGTATGCATACGGGCTCTCCGTCGGCAAGGAAGATGGCACGTTTGGCCTGCAGGACACGCTGAGCGTGGGGCAGGCGGTGATCTTCGCCGGGCGGATCCGCAGTCTGTACCGTACCGGCGACGCGGAAGCCGGCCCTGCCGCCTACGGAGGAGACGGCGGCGCAGTCTATCTCCCGTATCTGCGGTACTTACAGGCAGAGGGCGTCCTTGGAACGGAATTGGACGGGACATATGGCACGCCTGCTACCCGGGCACAGATGGCACACATCCTGGCGAGCGCTCTGCCACAGCAGGTCTTGCCGACGATCAACGCCGACCTAGTGACACAGGCCTATGCCAGCCGCCGCTTCATCACGGATGTGACGGAGTACACGCCGTATTATCAGGACATCCTCTTTTTATACCGCGCCGGCATCTGTGCAGGCAGTGACGCGGCAGGGAACTTCCTGCCAGACCAGCCCATCACCCGGGGTGCGGCTGCCGCCATGCTGACCCGGATGGTGGATCCATCCCTGCGGGTGACACTGGACTGGGACTTGGGAGACCTTTGGAGCGCGGAGGGGACCAGCCTGGAGGACTTGGTGGAGCTGGGGACCTATATCGCCGCGCCGGCCAATGAAGAGGAGCTGGAAGAGAGCGTGCGCTACATGCTCGCCCAGGGCAGCGATACGCTGGTCCTCCAATATCCCTCTATGACGGCGTCTGCGGCAAGGCGCGTGATGGAGCAGGCCCTGACCATCGTCAAGAGCTATGTGGAGCAGTGTTACAACACCGTCTCCTGCACCTATACCAACGATGGGACCGTGACGCTGACCTTCTCCGCCGCCAGCGCAGAAGGCAGGCTGCAGGAGTACCGCACAGCCACAGCCGCTGCGGCCGTGGCCGTCCACGATCAGATGTGGGAGGATGGGATCATCACGCCGGACATGTCCGACATGGAGAAGGCCCGGATCTATTACACTTGGATCTGCGAGAACACAGTCTATGACTATGGCGCGGACGATGTGTCTTTGAGCCATATCGCCTATAACCTCTTCCAGAACGGGACTGCTGTATGCGATGGATACACGGGCGCATACAACCTCTTGCTGAAGCTGGAGGGCATCCCCTGTACGGCATTGTCCAATACCGGCCACATCTGGACGGTGGCGGAGCTGGACGGTACCCAGTACCACATCGACACCACCTGGGGCGACAGCGGCAGGACCATCAGCTATGACTATTTCGCCATGACGCCTGAACAGTCCTGGAACTATCACAGTTGGTGAAAGAGAGCCCCGGCCGCGAAAGCGGCCGGGGCTCTCTGCGTGCTTGCACCGGCGGTGCGTTTGCGGTAAGATGGATCTCATAGAAAAGGCTATGAAGGAGGAAAGGCGGATGAACGGAGGAACGCAGTCTATGGAACAGGTGCAGAATATCCGCTGGGACCAGGCGGAGGATGGGCTGGTCATCCTCGACCAGACGCTGCTGCCTGGTGAGGAGCGGGAGATCCGACTGCAGACGGCAGAGGAGATGTACGAGGCGATCCGGAGCCTGCGGGTCCGCGGCGCCCCTGCCATCGGGATATTCGCTGCTTACTGCATGTATGCGCTGGCTCGAAAGCTCCCCGCTGCGGATAAAGAGGCGTTCTTGACGGCGCTGGCAGCCCAGGGAGCGTATCTGGACAGCGCACGGCCCACGGCGGTGAACCTGCATTGGGCCATCGAGGAGATGATGAAGACAGCCCGCGCCAACGCGGACAGCGGCCGTGAGGTATTGGAGCAGGTCCTGCTCCGCAAGGCACAGGCCATCCAGGCAGATGATATCCAAAAGTGTTTCCAGATATCCCAGTACGGCCTGGAGCTGGTGAAAGATGGGGACGGGATCCTGACGCACTGTAATGCGGGGCCCCTTGCCACCTCCCGATACGGGACAGCTTTGGGACCGATCCTCCTGGGAACGGAGCGGGGGATGAAGTTCCGTGTGTTCGCAGACGAGACCCGGCCCCTGCTGCAGGGGGCCCGTCTGACCAGCTATGAGCTCCAGCGGGCGGGCGTAGACGTGACGCTGATCTGCGACAACATGGCATCCATCGTCATGAAAAATGGCTGGGTACAGGCCTGCTTCGTGGGCTGTGACCGGGTGGCTGCCAACGGTGATACGGCCAACAAGATCGGTACCTCCGGCGTGGCCATCCTGGCCAGACACTACGGCATCCCCTTCTATGTGCTCGGCCCCACCAGTACCATCGACATGGCCTGTCCAGACGGAGACCACATCCCCATCGAGGAGCGGGACGGAGAGGAGATCAAGAGCCTCTGGTATGAAAAGCCCATGGCTCCGGCTGGAGTGAGATGCTACGATCCCGCCTTCGATGTGACAGATCATGGTCTGATCGATGCCATCGTCACGGAGAAAGGCATCTGCCGCCCGCCCTATACGGAAAGCCTGGCGGCACTGTTCCGGGAGGAGGCTTGAGGCGTGCCAGGCCGCTTAGATAGGGGGATCATGTCTGCCAAATGAAGATGGAATGGGATCTCCCTGCCGCCATTGAGAGCACATGGAGCGGAGGCAGATAGGAAGATGCCTCTATGAGGCGCAGACTCCACTTCGGGAGAGGGGGCGGGATACAGGCCGACATCTGCCGCGCGGCAGAAAGATATCGGGACAGAGGAAAGCCAGTTGCGCGCCCGGCCGTTTTCCGCTATAATCAGCTTTAGGATATGGGCGGCCCAGCGGCCGTGTATGCCGGGCGGCCGGAAGACGCGGCGGCAGAGCGGTGCTATAGAGGAGCTTGGGTCGGGCCGTCTGCCACGCTTGATCGAAGGAGGGACCCCTATGGCATATAAAGAGACTCCATCCACCAGCATCGCCGCAGAGGAGGCGCAGATCGCCAAAGCAGTCCTCATGCCCGGCGATCCCCTGCGGGCAAAGTATGTCGCCGAGCACTATCTGGAAGACCCCGTCTGCTTCAACACCGTCCGCAATATGCTGGGCTATACGGGCACTTACAAGGGCAAGAAGATATCTGTCATGGGCCATGGGATGGGCGTGCCCTCTATGGGCATCTACAGCTATGAGCTCTATCAGTTCTTCGGGGTGGATACCATCATCCGCATCGGCTCTGCCGGCGGCATCGGGGAGGATGTGAAGGTCCGGGACGTGGTGATCGCGCTTGGGGCGTCCACCAATTCCCATTTTGCCGACCAGTACCGCTTCCCCGGCCAGCTGTGCGCCACCGCTGATTACGGCTTGCTGCGGGATGCGGCGGACGCGGCGGAGCGGCTGGGCGTCCGGGCGGACGTGGGGCAGGTGTTCACCGCGGACCAATTCTATAACGACAACGCCGAGGCGGGCGCGATGTACCGCAAGTTCGGCATCCTGGCCCTGGAGATGGAGACGGCAGGGCTCTACTGGACCGCCCAGCGGCTGGGGAAACGGGCGCTGTCCATCCTCACCATCTCCGACCATATCTTCACGGGCGAAGCGCTCTCCGCCCAGGAGCGGCAGGAGTCGTTCCGTGAGATGATGGAGATCGCCCTGGAGACGGCTTGGAAGTCTCTGGAGGGCTGAACCATGCCGCTGTTCGGAAAGCGGGAGAAGGCGTTCGAGGTTTGGGGGGACAAGGCACGGTGGAAGAGTGCCCGCCAGCGTCTGAAGGACGCCGGTGTCAAGATCATGGAGACCGGCTATTACGAGACGGAGCCGCCTCTGTGCGGCTGCGGCGCCAAATTGGACCACCGAGATTTCGGTCCCAACGGGAGGATCGACCGGCTGACCTACTACATCTCCGTCCGGCCGGAGGATGTGGCGCGGGCTCAGCAGCTGCTGGCGGACCTGATGAAGCCGGAGCATGTGGTCCCACGGTGATGGGACAGAGAAAAGGAGGACCCGCCGGGGCACATGCCCCGGCGGGTCCTCTTCGTATCCCTGCGCGTCATACAGCGCTGATGGGGAACACCACGCCGCCCACGGAGATGGAGGCCATCTCCTCCATGGGGATCACCTGGCTGAACATCTCGCCCTTGGAGCAGATGGTGATGCCGTCCTTCGGCTCGATGCTGCCGCCAGCGTTGCTGAGATCCAGCACCGTACCGTCGGTGAGGGTCAGCAGGGTCTCCACGTTCTCGAAGTACCGCTCCATCTGACGGGCGTCCTCCTCGCTCTGCCGGCCGCTGCCGCTGTCGCTCCAGATCACCTCGCTGTCCACGGTGTAGTCCACCTTGTAGGCCACGGGGGAGAGGGTGACGGCGTCGATGGTGAAGGTCATGCCGTTCTGGACAAAGGCCTCGCCGTTCCCCAGGGTGATGGAGCTGTCCTCATAGGCCATCTCAAATTTGACCTTCCACTTGCCCTCGATGACGGGCACGGCCTCGCCGGTTTCCTCGTCCCACATGCAGATGTCCTCGAAGGTGCCGGTGGCGGTGCAGTCGTTGATGGGCACGTCGGCGCTGATGGTCTCCACCATCTGGATGGAGCTGGCCGCCGGGTCCTCCACCACGAAGCGGCCGCCGCCGTGGCTGCCGCCCAGGATGTTCAAGTCCGTGCCGCTGCCGCGGATCAGCAGCATGTCGCCGGTGGTGCCCTCCGGCAGAAGGGCCGTGCCGTCGTCCCGGCTGATGGTGTAGACCACTACGGCGTTGTACGCGTCGCCCATCACAGCGTCGGCGGTGACGGTGACGCCGTTGTCCGTATCGCTGGCACCGATGGGATAGCCGATCTTGTCGATGATTTCCGTCTGGGCGGGGCTGCCGCCGAAGAGGGGCGAGAAGACCTCTGCTGCGGACCGCAGCACGCCGGTGGCCCCCGCGGTGCCCACTGCCAGTACCAGCACCGCCGCCGCGGCGATGAGGGCCATCCGGCGGACGGGGCGGCGGCTCCGGCGGGCCTCACGGGCCTGCTCCTGTGCCGCTTCCGCAGCGCGCTTGGCGATGACGGCCTTCTGAGCCTCTGTGAAGTGCAGGCCGTCCAGGGCTCTCTGATATTCAAACGGACTGTTCATAGCCATATCCTCCCAAAAGTTCTTTCAGCTTCGTCCGGCCACGGGCCAGCCGGGTGTGGACGGTGGCCGTGGGGACCCCCAAGATCTGGCCAATCTCCGCTGCCTGGTAGCCCTCATAATAAAAAAGGTAGATGACGACCCGGTAGTGGGGCGGCAGCTGACCCACCGCCTCCAGTACGGATCCGTCGTTCTCCTGGGGGGCGGGGACCTCCAGCCCGGTGTCCAGAGACTCCGACCGCTGCCGCCATGGGCTTTTCAAAAGGTCCTTGCAGGCATTGGCGGCCATCCGCAGGATATAGGCCCGCTCGTGCTCCGGACTCTCGAACGCTCTGGGCTCTGTCAGCAGCTTCACGAAGACCGTCTGGCAGATATCCTGGGCGTCGTGGGTATTCTTCAAATAGGTGTAGCTGAGGTGGAGGATCGCGTCGGCGTAGGTCCTGGCCAGCCGCTCCGCCTGTTCCATATCGTCCATGTGTCTCAACTCCTTTGGAGCGCTCTCGTAAGGGATACGATGCTGTGGGCGGAAAACTTTCGCTGTACACAAAAAAATACGGCCGCCTTCCAGGCGGCCGCAGAGAAGAGCGCTCACTCCATGGCGATCAGCGCGATGAACTCCACCGGCTCTGTGCCGCGGTTCACCATCCCGTGGCGGTGCCCACCGCCAGTGGCGCACACATCGCCGGGGCGGACCACCACTTCGGTCCCATCGTCATCGAACACGCCCTCGCCTCGGAGGATGTAGAAAAATTCGGTCTCGTGCTCGTGGACATGGGGGCCGATGGAGCAGCCGGGATCCAAGGTGATGTGGGCAAAGAGGCGGCTGTGGTCATAGAGAGCCGCCTGGTCCGCCAGATCCTTGATGTGGACGAGGCCCTGTCCGCCGTGGACACAGGTGTCATGGCGGGAGCAGTTTTCAGATAGAGTGAACATAGACGCAGCTCCTTCCTGGACGGGGACAGCGCCCGCCCCTTGCACGGGGCCGTCCCGGATGATAGAATCACAGATGACCATCTCATTGTAACAGGCCTCTGGCGGGATGTCCAGAGGCCATTGGGAAAAGGAGACGACATGAAAAAGATCGCTCTGCTGCTTTGTGTGGCGCTGTCGCTGTCCCTGACAGCTTGCCGGGAAGAGCCGCCGGCCGAGAGCCCGGAGACGCCGCCCCTGCGCCTGGACACGCTTTCTGTGGAGGTCAGCCGCAACGGACTGCCGACGGAACAGCTGCTCTCCGCCGTCCAGGAGCTGCCGGATCTGCTGCGGGATCGATTTGCGCAGAGTGGGACCGGCGTGGAGATCCGAGAGGTCACGGTCACCATCGGGACGTCCCCGGCGGCCACAGCGCAGGCCCTGGCGGAAGGGACGGTGGATCTGGCGTTCCTGCCTGCAGAGGCCCTGGCCCTCTATGGCAGGGAGGCAGCCGTGCTGGCACTCGATGCGCCCCAGCCTGCCCTGGACCGCAGCGGCACGGAGCCGGAGGCATGGAACGGCGGCGCGACTGCCTATCATGAGACAGTGCCCTGGTCCGGAGGGACGTTCGCCCTTATCTGCGCTGCTCCCACCACATACGGCACCCAGTTGGCTGCCCGGGTCCGGACCGGCACAGGGGAGGCTCTGACCTGGGAAGAGCTGGATCATGCCCGCTGGGGCGTGCTGGGCGAGGGGGCCCTGGGCGGCCGCCGGTGCCTGGAGCTGTGGCTGGCGGACCAGTATGAGGGGAACGAGCTGGGAGACCTCACGGATGTTAGCGTGTACGGGAACTATGAGGAGCTGCTGCGGGCCGCCGCCCGAGGCGAGATCGACGCGTTCCCCATCCGGGCGGATGCCCGCATGGATGTGGCGGAGGCGTGGACACTGCTGTCGGACCAGACGGCCCCGAGCGGGATGCGCGGCTTTGGGCGAGACCAGGCGGTGTGGGACGAGATACAGGTCATCGGGGTGACGGAGCGGCTATATGATACCGCGGCAGCTGTGGCGGCTGGGCGGGAGGACCTCTCTGGAGAGGAGAGCGCCTTTCCAGAGGCATTGGATGGCGTGCTGGAATGCCTTGCGCAGGAGCGGCCGGACCTGATGGAGACGCTGGGCGCTGCGCATTTCCACCCAGCCGGTGATGAGGCGCTGGACCCGCTGCGCCGTTTGCTGCTCACGGAAAACAGGGGCGCCTGATGGGACCTGCCGTGTACTGTGCAGGGTGTACAAAAGTTTTTTGACAAAGCAGGAGATCGGGTGTATCATACCATCCAAGGGACCTGGTCGTGCCGATCGATGGAAGGCTTGAGAAAGGAGCTTTTATGATGAAAAGAAGATCGAGACTCCTGGGACTGATCACGGCGGCTGCACTTCTTGTGACCACTCTCGCAGGCTGCGGCTCTGCGCCTGCCACGGCTGAGGAAGAGCCGGATGCAACGGATGAGGTCCAAGAGACTGAGACGACGCATGGGAACTACACGGATGAGATGAAGATGGAGAAAGAGGTGGATCTGGATCCGGAAGCGGGAGCAGACGCCTATGAGCGTCAGGCGGACCATGTGGATTCTCCCTATTACTCCCAGCTGGATTTCTATAACATGGAGTCCACCGACTCTTTGACGATCTTGACGAATTTCCAGACGTATCAGCAGACCAATGAGTATTCCTGCGGTCTGGTGTCTGCGCTGATGGTCCTCAACTGGTTCGGCCTCAAGGGCGACTATACGGAGGAGAGCCTGTGCGAGCTGCGCGGCGGTACCATCGACGGGACCGGCACCAACTTGAGCCAGCTGATAGGCGTGTTCGAGAAGATCGGCGGCTTCGAGCTGCACAGCACCTATGATATCCCGGAGGATGCCCGCGCGAATGGCGACTACTACAGCTATTTCAATGAACAGACTGTCCAGGATTATCTCAAGGCCGGGATCCCCGTCATGATATGCTGGAACGATTGGGGCGGACATTGGCAGGTCATCGTGGGCTATGACACCATGGGCACCGAAGATACGGCCGATGATGTGCTGATCGTGGCGGATCCTTATGATACGACCGATCACAACCAAGATGGTTACGGCGTATATCCGGCACAGCGGTTCTTTGCGAATTTCTCTACTTACACGTTCTTCCAGAATGGCGAACTGAACGACTACTTGTTCCTCGCAGTCGAACCTGCGGCGTAACGTACGGCGAACGGACGAACGACCGTTCAGGCACAAAGGGTCCCTTTAGCGACACTGCGCTCCTGCGGCGGGCCTCCGGAAGGAGGCCCGCTTTTTTTGCGGAGGCTCGCCAGTTCCAATGGACGATTGCAAACAGAGGGGGCCAGGTGTAAGATATCGATATCCGGTCCGAAGCACAGACGAAGATCTGTGCAAATGGTGGAATTTACGAAATCACCGAATTACCACTTTACTTTGGTAATAGAATGAAGTAATATAAGGGCCATGGAGACTGGATACGAGGAGGAGCATGGAAGATGGGAGCAGATATTGATTTCCTGCGGCCGCAGGAACGGGTGTCGTTGCAGCTCCGTCTGCTGTATGAGCGGGCGGGGTTCCGCAAATATCATATGAGCCGCTTCGAGGAATACGGACTCTATCAGGAGAACCGCCGCTTCCTCTCCAGCGAACAGGTCATCACCTTTACGGACCTTGACGGCCGCCTGTTGGCCCTGAAACCGGACGTGACCCTTTCTGTCGCGAAAAATGCCCGGGTGGAGCCGGGCAGCTGTGGGCGCTACTACTATACGGAGAACGTCTACCGTCCCAGTCAGGAGAGCCACACCTTCCGAGAGATCAGCCAGATGGGGCTGGAGTGCATCGGCGCTGTGGATGACACGGTGACAGCGCAGGTGGTGTCCCTGGCCATACAGAGCTTGGAGACGACGGGCCGGCCTTTCGCACTGGACCTGAGCCATATGGGATTCGTCACCGGTCTCTTCGACGCGGTGGGCGCACCTGAGGCGATCCGGCCGAAACTCCTCACGTGCATCCGGGACAAGAACGCCCACGAGCTCCAGAGCTTGGCCAGGGGGGCAGGGCTCTCCCGGCAGGGGACCGATGCCCTGTGCCGGCTGGGCATGCTCACGGGCGCCTGGGAGACGGTCTTGGACAAGGCAGAGCCCTTGGCGCTCAACGCCGCCATGGGCATGGCCCTGACAGAGCTGCGGACCTTGTGCGCTGCTTTGGAGGCGCAGGGGCAGGCAGGGAAGGTGCGATTGGACCTGTCTCTGGTCAATGACATGGAGTATTATAATGGCTTGGTGCTCCAGGGATATCTGGAGGGACTGCCCCGCGCGGTCCTCAAGGGCGGACGGTATGATCCTCTGGCGGAGCAGTTCCGCCCAGGGACCCGGGCCGTGGGCTTCGCACTGTATCTAGACGAACTGGACCGGCTGGACGCCGTTCCGGCGGCGCAGGCAGAGGGCCGCACGGCAATGCTGAACGTGGCGCTGCCCAAGGGGCGCCTGGGAGACAAGGTGTATGATCTACTGGCGGGCGTGGGATACGGCTGCCCGGAGGAGCGGACCGATACCCGGAAGCTGGTGGTGGAGAATCCCGCCGCCGGGATCCGCTACTTCCTGGTCAAGCCCAGCGATGTGGCCATCTATGTGGAACACGGGGCGGCGGATATCGGCATCGTGGGCAAGGACATCCTGGCGGAGAGCGGCGCGGACGTGTATGAGCTGCTGGACACGGGACTTGGCAAGTGCCGCATGTGCGTGGCGGGCCCCAAGGACTTCGTCGAGGACCAGAGCCGGGCGCTGCGGGTGGCCACCAAGTTCGTGGAGATCGCCAAGGCCTATTACGGCGCCCAGGGGCGGGACATCGACATCATCAAACTCAACGGTTCCATCGAACTGGCGCCGATCCTGGGCCTTTCCGATGTGATCGTGGACATCGTGGAGACCGGCACGACCCTGCGGGAGAACGACTTGAAAGTCCTGACAGAGTTCATGCCCATCTCTGCCCGGTTCATCGCCAATCGGGCCAGCTATCAGTTCAAGCGGCGGGAGATCGATCGCCTGTTAGAGAGACTCACGGAGGTGACGCAGTCATGATCTCGATCGAGACCTTCGACGCGCTCTCCCCGGAGGAGCTGCTGGATCGGACGCTCCTGCCGGAGGAGGACGTGGATGCGGCAGTGGACGAGGTGATCGCACAGGTCCGGGAACGGGGAGACGCGGCGCTCCGGGACTATACCAAGCGCTTCGACGGTGTGGAGCTGACAGCGCTCACCGTATCGCAAGCGGAGCTGGATGCGGCATGGGACGCCGTGGATGCCGACTTCCTGGAGACGCTGCGCCAAGCGGCAGAGAACATCCGTGCCTTCCACGCCCAGCAGATCCGGACAGGCTACGTATGCACAGGAGAGGGAGGCGCGGTCATGGGCCAGCGATACGCGCCCATCGAACGGGTGGGCATCTGCGTGCCCCGCAGCCCTCGCGCGTTCCCCTCTACGATCTTGATGAACGTGATCCCGGCCAGATTGGCAGGCGTACGGGAGATCGTGTTGGTGACGCCGCCCGAGCAGGACGGCTCCGTCAGCGCAGAGGCACTGGCGGCAGCAAAGATCGCAGGAGCGACGAAGATCTGCAAAGTGGGCGGCGCGCAGGCGGTGGCCGCCTTGGCCTATGGCACCGAGAGCGTGCCCCGTGTGGACAAGATCGTAGGTCCGGGCGGTGTATATGTGGCGGCGGCCAAGCGGAAGGTCTTCGGCCGGGTGGCCATCGACATGGTGGCCGGTCCCAGTGAGATCCTGGTCCTGGCAGATGGGAAGTCCGACCCCGCGTGGGTGGCGGCGGACCTGCTCAGCCAGGCAGAACACGATGTGCATGCCTGCGCCGTGCTGGTGACGGACAGCCGTCCGCTGGCGGAGGCGGTCCAACGGGAACTGGAGGTCCAGCTCCAGGCGCTGCCGCGGCAGGATATCGCTCGGGCCTCGTTGGAGCGCAGCGGCAAGATCATCGTCACGGACAGTTTGGAACGGGCGGCAGAGGCTGCGGACCGTATCGCGCCGGAGCATCTGGAGCTGTGTGTGGAAGACCCGTTCGCCCTGCTCCACAAGATCCACAATGCAGGCAGTGTGTTCCTGGGCCGCACGGCGCCAGAGGCCCTGGGGGATTATTTCGCGGGCCCCAACCACACTTTGCCCACCAGCGGCACCGCCCGCTTCTCCAGCCCCCTGGGCGTGGACGACTTCGTCAAACGCTCCAGCTTTTTGTACTATCCGCGGGAAGCCCTGATGAGGGTGGCTCCCAGGATCGCGGATTTTGCAGAGCGGGAAGGGCTCCATGCCCACGCCCGGTCTGTCACCATCCGCTGTGAAGAGAAAGGAGAGATGTCCTCATGAGCCGGTTCCTCTCCCAAGAGGCGGCGTGTCTGGCCCCCTATACGCCAGGGGAACAGCCCCAAGACCAGCAGTACATCAAGCTCAACACCAACGAGAGCCCTTTCCCGCCCTCGCCGAAGGTCCTCAAGACCATCTCCCGGGCGGAGCTGATGAAACTGGATCTGTATCCCGATCCCACCTGCGGGCCCTTGCGCAGGGCCATCGCAGACTATTACGGGCTGCGGCCGGAGAACGTGTTGGCCGGCAACGGTTCTGACGAGGTGTTGGCTTTCGCGTTCCGTGCCTTCTGCGGAAAAGGGAAGGGCGTGGCCTACGCGGATATCACCTATGGATTCTATCGGTCCCAGGCCGCCTTCTTCGGGCTAGAGCCAGCCATCGTCCCGCTGCGGGAAGACCTGACGCTGGATGTGGGCGACTATATGGAGTTCTCAGGCACCATCGTCCTGGCCAATCCCAATGCCCCGACAGGCATCGCCCTGCCTCGGACGGACATCCAGCGCCTGCTGGACGCAGACCCGGACCGTCTGGTGATCGTGGACGAGGCGTACGTGGATTTCGGCGCGGAGAGCTGTGCGCCCCTCCTGTTCCGCTACGATAACCTCCTGGTGGTCCAGACGATGTCCAAGAGCCGGTCTCTGGCGGGGGGACGGCTGGGGTTCGCCTTGGGCAGCCCAAGCCTGATCGAGGACATGGAGCGGGTGCGGTATAGCTTCAATCCCTATGACGTGGACCGGCTGGCTATGATGGCCGGCGCTGCCGCCATGGAGGACCGGTCGTATTTCGATGCTTGCTGTGCCTCCATCCGGCAGACCCGCGCCTGGACTGTGGGGGCGCTGGAGGCCCTGGGCTTCACGGTCCTGCCCTCCCAGGCCAATTTCATTTTTGCCAAGTCCGGGCAGATCCCCGGTGGAGAGCTGTATCGGCTCCTCAAGGAGAACGGTATCCTGGTCCGCTGGTTCGATCAGGAGCGCATCCGGGACTATGTGCGTATCACCATCGGCTCCATGGAGCAGATGGAGGCACTGGTGGATCAGGTGGACCAGATCTTGCAGGCATGGTGAGGGAGGGAGAGCGATGAGGACTGCATCGATCGCGCGCGCCACTCAGGAGACCAAGATCCATCTGACGCTGGAGTTGGACGGCATGGGCCGTGGGGATATCGCCACCGGCATGGGATTCCTGGACCATATGCTGACACTGTTCGCCCGCCATGGGGACTTCGATCTGACTGTCCGCTGCGAGGGAGACCTGCAAGTGGACGGCCACCACACGGCAGAGGATATCGGGATATGCCTGGGCATGGCGTTCACCCAGGCTTTGGGAGAGAAGCGAGGGGTCGTCCGCTATGGACAGAGCCTGCTGCCCATGGACGAGACGCTGGTGCTGTGCGCTGTGGACCTCTCTGGCCGGGACTATCTGGGCTGGGCCGTAGACTTGCCTTCCCGGAAGGTGGGAGACTTCGACACAGAACTGGCCAAGGAGTTCTGGCTGGCCTTTGTCCGTCAGTGCCCTGCCTCCCTCCATATCCGCCAATTGGCGGGAGAGAACACCCATCACATCCTGGAGGCCGTGTTCAAAGGCATGGGCCGTACGCTGAAGATGGCCGTGGCCCTGGATGAGAAGCACCGGGACGAAGTCCCCAGCACGAAGGGAGTCTTGTGAATGATCGCCATCGTGGATTACGGCGTGGGGAACCTGTTCTCCTTGGTATCCAGTCTCAAGGCACTGGGATCGGCGGCGGAGGTCACCGGGGAGGCGGAGCGGATCCGCGCAGCGGACCGGGTCATCCTGCCCGGTGTGGGAGCTTTCGGAGATGCCCGTGCTAAGCTGGAGGATACCGGTTTGGTACCGGTGTTGCTGGAGGAAGCGGAGAAGAAACCTCTCCTCGGCATCTGCCTGGGGATGCAGCTGCTGTTCGACCGGAGCTTCGAATATGGGGATCACCCCGGTCTGGGTCTGGTGGCCGGCCAGGTGGTGGACCTGCGCCAGGACCTGACAGACAGCTCCCTCAAAGTCCCCCATATGGGCTGGAACAGTTTGCACATCTTAAAAGACGATCCCCTGTTCCGCCACATCCGAGACGGGGAGTATGTGTACTACGTCCACAGCTTTTACGCCAGGGACTGTGCGTCCAGCACCTTGGCCGCGTCCCGGTACGGCAATGTGGATGTCACCGGCGTGGTGCGCCGGGGGAACGTCTACGGCACCCAGTTCCACCCGGAGAAGTCCGGGGACACGGGACTGCGGCTGCTGCGGGCATTTGCAGAACTGTAAGGAGGAGCGTATATGCGTCCCATGAGGAGACAGGACCGCCTCATCACGGACCCGGAGAAGATCCAGGCCGTCATCGACGGGTGCGAGGTCTGCCGCCTGGGCTTCCAGGACGGCAGAGGCGTCTATGTGGTGCCGGTGAACTTCGGCCACACGGTGGAGGACGGCCGCCATGTCTTGTACTTCCACGGTGCCGCGGAGGGCCGGAAGCTGGACCTGGTCCGCCAAAACGGCTGGGCCGGGTTCGAGCTGGACACCGGCTACCGGCTCCAGGAGGCGGAGGAGGCCTGCGGCTATACCGCCGCCTTCCGGAGCGTCATCGGCGAGGGCCCCATCCGTGTGGTGGAGGACCCGTCAGAGAAGCGCCTGGGCCTAGCCGCCATTATGCGCCAGAGCACCGGCCGGGCGGACTGGACCTTTCCAGACGCGGCGGTGGATGCCGTATGCGTCCTGCGGCTAGATGTGGAGGAACTCTCCTGCAAGGAACATTTATGATCGGGAGGAGACAAGATGGAGCGGAACTGGGCGGGCCTGCTCTGCGGGTCCATCGGCCTGGTGTTGGTGCGTCTGCACAGCAAGAAGAGAGAGCGATAGAGGAGGTGTGACCTATGCAGATTTTTCCTGCCATCGACCTGCGGGGCGGACAGGTAGTCCGTCTGTACCAGGGGGATTATGACAAAGAGACCGTCTACGCTCAGGACCCCTGCGCCGTGGCCCGGGACTTTCTCGCCGCGGGGGCCCAGTACCTCCACGTGGTGGACCTGGACGGCGCCAAAGACGGTACCCTGGCCAACTTTGACACCATCGCCGCCATCGCGAAGCAGGGCGGCCTCTATATCGAGGTGGGGGGCGGCATCCGGGACGAGGACCGCATCCGCCGCTACCTGGACCTGGGCGTGGGCCGGTGCATCCTGGGCACTATCGCTGTGAGGGACCTTGACTTTACAGAGCGGATGGCCCGGAAATACGGCGATAAGATCGCAGTGGGCGTGGACGCCCGGGACGGCTACGTGGCTGTCAGCGGATGGAAGGAACTCTCCGCCGAGAGGGGCGTGGACTTCTGCCGCCGCCTGCGGGACGCGGGCGTGAAGACTGTCATCTACACCGACATCAGCCGGGATGGGGCGGAACAAGGCACCAACTTAGGACTCTACCGAGAGGTCTCGAAAATCGACGGCCTGGACATCACCGCCTCCGGCGGGGTCAGCAGCATCGAGGAATTGAAGGAGCTCCAGCGGATCGGCACCAAGGCCGCCATCCTGGGCAAGGCCCTGTATACCGGCCGACTGGACCTGGAGACTGTGATCCGGGAGGTGGGCGCGTGTTAGCCAAGCGCATCATCCCCTGCCTGGATGTGAAGGATGGCCGGGTGGTGAAGGGGACCAAGTTTGAGAGCCTCCGAGACATGGCGGATCCGGTGGAGATGGCCCAGTTCTACAATGGGTCCGGTGCGGACGAGCTGGTGTTCTACGACATCACCGCCTCTGCGGAGGGACGGGACCTGTTCACAGATATCCTGCGGCGGGTGGCCTCCGAAATTTTTATCCCTCTGACTGTAGGGGGCGGCATCCGGACGCTGGACGACTTCGACCGGGTGCTCAAATGCGGCGCTGACAAAGTGTCCGTCAACTCCGGCGCCATCGCGGACCCCAGTATCATCGGCGCGGCGGCCAAAAAGTACGGCGACCAGTGCGTGGTGCTCAGCATGGATGTGAAGCGGGTGGACGGGCAGTTCCGCCTCTTCGCCAAGGGCGGCCGGGAGGACACCGGCATCGACGCCATAGAGTGGGCCGTCCGGGGCGTGGCCGACGGCGCCGGGGAGATCGTGCTGAACTCCATCGACACCGACGGTGTCAAGCAGGGCTTCGACCTGGAGATGCTGGATGCCCTGGCGGCACGGGTCAGCGTGCCCATCATCGCCAGCGGCGGCGCCGGGAAGATGGAGGATTTCGCGGAGCTCTTCACCCACCCGGGGATCGACGCGGGGCTGGCAGCGTCCATCTTCCATACCCGTCAGGTGGATATCAAGGAGCTGAAGCGGTACCTCCGCGCCCAGGGTGTGGAGATGCGGGTATAGGATCCGGAAAAAGCGCGGTCGGGACCGCCGCTCGACGGCCAAAAGCGGCAGAGCGGACCTGTGCGCTGCCGGACAATATAAGGGGAGGACTTTTATCACATGGATGGACAGATCTCCTGGTGGTTCCGGGGACTGGAGGCGGGGCTAGAGACTCTGCCGGAGGAGGCGCCCTTTTTCGGGGCATGTGCAGAAAACTGCCTGTCCCGTGGGACACTGGATCTTTACAAGCGGCTGCAGGCGGACACCGGTGGGATACCGGACGCATTTTTTGCGGCCCTGGGGCAGATAGAGGGGGTCGGTGCGGAGATCTTGGAGACGGGGCGGACCTACCGGCTGATCTTCCATACCTGTACCTGCGCGCTCCATGGCTGTGGATATGTGGACACGCCGGCCCTGTGCCATTGCTCCCGTGCCAGCATCCTGCGGACGCTGGAAGTCCTCTGGCCGGACCGAGCCGCCGCCGTGGAGACGGAGCAGACGATCCTAGGCGGAGCGGCAGCGTGCAGCTTCCACATCTCTCTGCGCTGAGAGACCTGTCGATCAGGCGCTCCTGTATAAGGGAGGAGCCTTGTTATAGAGGAGAAGATCGCTATGGAACTGAAATTTGACGCGAACGGACTGATCCCTGCCATCGTCCAGGACCACTATACCAAGGAGGTCCTGACGCTGGCCTATATGAACGCGGAAAGCCTGGCCATCACCATCGACGAGGGCAGGACCTGCTTTTGGAGCCGCAGCCGCCAGGAGCTCTGGCGCAAGGGGGAGACCTCTGGCAACGTACAGCATGTGGTGTCCATCACCGCCGACTGCGATGCCGATGCGCTGGTGGTGGAGGTGGTGAAAGACGGCCCTGCCTGCCACACGGGGGCGGAGAGCTGCTTTTTCCAGCCTGTCTATCTCTCTGATGCGCTGAAGGCCTTCAGCTATGAAGGGCTCTACCAGCTTATCAAAGGCCGCAAGACCGACCCCAAGGAGGGCAGCTATACCACCTATCTCTTTGAGAAAGGACTGGACAAGATCCTCAAGAAAGTGGGGGAGGAGTGTACCGAGGTCATCATCGGCGGCCGCAAAGAGGACCGGGACGAGACCATCTATGAGATCGCGGACCTGACGTACCATGTGATGGTGTTGATGGTCCAGATGGGCATCACAGTGGAAGATATCACCCGGGAACTGGAGAAACGCCATGTAGTCGACCACAAGGTGAAGCAGGAGCGGATGCGATGAGACTGACACCGCCATGCTGTTCTGTCCACAACCACGCGGACTTGTGTGACGGAAAAGACTCGGCCGTCGCCATGGCTGAAGCAGCATTTCAGAGAAATGTACGATATTTTGGCCTTTCCTGTCACTCACACACGCCGATCCCGGCAGATGAGGGGGCTGTCCTGCCAGCAGATATGACGGCTTACCGTGAGACTGTGCTGGCCCTGCGGGACCAGTATGCCGGGCGGATGGAGGTGCTCCTGGGACTCGAGTGGGACAGCCAGTCCGATATCTCGCCGGAGGGCTTCGATTATTGGATCGGCAGCGTCCACTATCAAAAAGGGGCCAATGGGAAGTACTATGCCGCCGACTGGGGCGAGGAGCACTTTGCCGCCTGCCGAGATGAGTGCTTCAGCGGGGACGCTCTGGCAGTGGCAGAGGGATATTTCCGAGAGGTGTGCCAGGTGGCGGCCCGGAAGCCCACCATCCTGGGACATATCGACCTCATCACAAAGCTCAACGCCGGCAGCCGCTTTTTCGATGAGAGTTCGCCCCGTTACCGGGCTGCGGCGCTGGAGGCCCTCCATACAGCAGACCCCTTGATGACGCTGCTGGAGATCAATACGGGCGGCGTGTCGCGAGGATACCGCACCATGCCCTATCCGGCGCAGTTCTTGCTGGAGGAGTGGAGCGCCATGGGGGGGCAGGTGATCTTCACCTCTGATGCCCACCAGACGCGGGACATCCTCTTCGGCTATGACCAGGCGGCAGAGCTGGCGAAAGCGGCTGGGTTCCGGACGAGCGCGATACTCACCCGGCAAGGGATACGGGAGTGTCCGCTCTGATCGCGGGAGGTCCGAAAAAGCGCGGCGGATGCCGTGCTTTTCAGCGGCCCCGCTACTTGTGCGGCGATCGCACGCCTGCTAGAATAAAAGCACGGAACGAGAAGGGATGTGAGACGGGAGATGTACCATACGGTGATCTTCGACCTGGACGGGACGCTCTTGGATACCATCGGCGATCTGGCTGACGCGGGCAACTGGGTCTGTCGTCAGAACGGTTGGCCGGGACACACGGTGGAAGAGTACAAGCACATGGTGGGCAATGGGATCCCCAAACTGGTGGAGCGCTTCACACCGGAGGATCAGCGCAGCCCGCAGAAGCTGACAGACGCGCTCGCCCAGTTCTCCACATACTACGCGGCCCATAATATGGTCAAGACCGCGCCATACCCTGGGATACCCAGGCTGCTGGATTGGCTGCGGGCAGCGGGCGTGACGCTGACGGTACTCTCCAACAAGGCGGATGCCTTCAGCCGCACCATCGTGGGACACTACTTTCCCGGGGTGTTCCAGATGGTCCGAGGACAGCTTCAAGGGCGGCCTCTGAAACCGGATCCCGCCAGTGTGTGGGACATGCTGGCTGCACTAGAGGAAGATACGGCGGGAGAGACGCTGTTCGTCGGAGACAGTAATGTAGATATCCAGACAGGGCATAACGCGGGGCTGTGTGCCTGCGGTGTCACTTGGGGGTTCCGGGGACGGGAAGAGCTGGTGGCCGCAGGCGCGGACTATTTGGCAGACACACCGGAGGCACTGGGACGCGTCATCTTGGACCACATGGGATGAGCTTATGCAGAGGCGAGACGTTCTGTCTCGCCTTTTTCCGTGCAACGATCAGGGAGACGGCGTCCTCCGGGAGTGCCCGTACAGAGCGCAGCGTCTGATCTCAGCGCTGGAGCCGCATGGCGTACCACTGGGCGAAGGTGATCTTGCGAGGGGGCTGTCTGGGCCATATGAGACGTTCGTCGCTATCCTGATACGGTATGTAGATGGAGCCTGCAAGGCCGCGCTGTGCCGGAGAGGACGAGAGGCGGAAGGACCGGCGAGGCCGTCCCCGATGGGGGCTGTCTCGCCGGTCCGTGCACTGCGCAGGCAGAACGGTCTGCCTCAGAGTACGTCCGCTGCGCGCAGACGCGTTTAGAGCGCCCGGCTGGGTGTGACGGCGTTCTCGTGATCGCGCAGATCGCCATCGGTGTCGTGGACACGGGCGTTGCGCAGCATCTGCCCGTAAGTCACGCCGCCCAGCTGGCCGCGCTGCTTCGTGACAGAATCCGTCACTTCATTTCCGGTGTCTTTCTGTGCCGTGTCTCGATCGTTGCCGTCGACAACGTCCTGGATGGCGTCTCCTGTCCCCTCGACGGCGTCTTGGATGCCGTTTTCCGCACCCTCGACGACATCCCCGACGGCGTTGCCAACATTGTTCCCGTCCTGCGAGGTCTCACCATTGTTGGTCGTCGCGCCCCCGGTGTCCTGGTTCTGCTTATCACCGCCGCAGGCGGTCAACGCGCATACCAGCAGGAGGGCGGTACAAAAAAGCGCAAAGTTCCTCTTCACAGTCGATCCTCCTTTTGCGCGGGCATTTGGTCTGCGATACCCAGGTCCTAGTGTCTCCAAGATCTCCGCCGCTACCAATGGGGATCGCTGGCGGCGCAGGCAGGAAGTGAAAAATATTTTCAAAAAAGACTTGCATTTCTTGCTGAAATATATTATAAAAATAATAGTAATCATTATTAAGAAAAGAGGAGACCTGATGCAGGGACAGCGGTTCTCTTATCAACGGGAGCAGATCTATCGGGCCGTCTGTGCCAGCCAAGAGCATCCCACCGCGGAGATGGTCTATCAACGGCTCAAGCCATCCATGCCGCGTCTGAGCCTGGGGACGGTCTATCGCAATCTCCACCAGATGGCCCAGGAGGGACGCCTGGTGGAGATGGAAGGGCCTGTGGTGCGGTTCGACGCGGTCACGAAGCCTCATACCCACCTGCGCTGCATCCGCTGCGGCGGTGTATGCGATCTGGGCGCTATGCCCTATGATGATGGATTGGACCGGAAAGCGGAGGAGAGCGGATGCCGGATCTTACGGCATACCTTGGTCTTTACCGGTATCTGTGCAGCCTGCGCGGCAGAACAGGGAGAAGGACCAGTTGCGATATGAGAGACAGATTTTGAAAGGAGATATCGATCATGGAACTCAAAGGTACGAAAACGGAAGCGAACCTCTGGAAAGCATTCGCTGGAGAATCCCAGGCCCGGAACAAATACGACTATTTTGCCAGCCAGGCGAAGAAGGACGGCTATGAGCAGATCGCGGCCATCTTCCAGGAGACTGCGCTGAACGAAAAGGAGCACGCGAAGCTCTGGTTCAAAGCGCTCCAGGGCATCGGCAGCACGGAGGAGAACCTGGTGGCTGCCGCCGCGGGCGAGAATGAGGAATGGACGCAGATGTATGCGGAGATGGCCCGTACTGCCGAAGAAGAGGGCTTCCTGGCTCTGGCCGCCCAGTTCGAAGGCGTCGCCAAGATCGAAAAGACCCATGAAGAGCGGTATCTGAAGCTGCTGGATAACCTGAAGAAGGGCGAGGTATTCAAGAAGGGCGAGAAAGTCATGTGGTTCTGCCGCAACTGCGGCCATGTGGAGATCGCTGAGAGCGCCCCCGCCGTATGCCCTGTGTGCAAGCACCCCCAAGCGTATTTCCAGGTCAAAGCTGAGAACTATTGATCCATACTTATTTTCTTGGACGCGCACGCTCTCTGGCGTGCGCGTCCATTTGCGCAGGCACGCTGTCATATGGACTTTCTGGATCTGGGAAAGGACTTGGAGAGGATATCTCCCGCGGCACTGGCCGACGATTTATTTTGCGCCAGAATGTTCTCATTATCCGCTTAAAAAACTTGGGATATGGATATCTTATCAAGAAAGATACGAAAATATTTGGATATTTACGATCTGTTCACCTTTCGTTCATGTTTGGGCCGCAGAGATCCAGTAAAATAGCTAATGATGTTAGTGATCGAACGAGAGGAGGTGGCGCGATGGATTATCGCCAGCTTGGAGAGCGCTTGGTCGATCTCCAGACCGGCTTGCACCAAGTCCCCATCAGCCAAGAGCTGTCGACCCTAGATCGGGGCATGTTCTTTGCGCTCAACTATCTGGTCCAGCATGAGAATATGGCCCATCCCAAGGACCTGAGCCGTGAGATGGCAGTCAGCTCCGCGCGAGTGGCCGCGCTCTTGAACCATTTGGAAGCGCGCGGACTGATCCGGCGCTCTCCGGACCCGCAGGACAACCGGCAGGTCCTCATCTCTCTGACAGAAGGGGGGATCCAGGTGATCCGGCACAAACGGGAGGAGATCGTGGAAGTGGCGGCGCGGACGCTGGAAGAACTGGGCCCGGAGGATGCCGAGGCGTTCCTCCGTATCCGGGAAAAGATCGTGCAGAATTTCTCGCGATGGGCCCATAAAGGTGCCCTGGACCATCCCAACAATGAAAAGGAGGCACCTTGAGGCTGTTATGAATGAAAAGTTGAAAGAGAAGATCAAAGAGTCTCTGTCCAGCGTCTTGCCGATCACGGTGATTGTCCTGATCTTGAGCGTCACGCTGGTCCCGCTGGAGGTCGGGACACTGGCCCTGTTCTTGACGGGAGCGGTCCTCCTGATCGTGGGCCTGGGGTTTTTCCAACTGGGGGCCGAGATGGCCATGACACCGCTGGGACAAAGCGTGGGCGGGCAGCTGAGCAAAGGCAGGCATCTCGCTCCTGTCATACTGATCTGTTTTTTGATGGGTGCGATCATCACGATCGCAGAGCCGGACCTGCAGGTCCTGGCGAACCAGGTGAACGCCGTCCCGAACCAGACGCTGATCTGGACGGTGGCCGTAGGGGTGGGCATCTTCCTCGTCATCGCCGTCCTGCGCATCCGCTTCCAGATCGAGCTGCGCAAGATGCTGATCGTCTTCTATGTGCTGCTGTTCCTGTTGTCGTTTTTCTCACCGGATAGCTTCACCGCCGTCGCATTCGACTCTGGCGGCGTGACGACGGGGCCCATGACCGTGCCCTTCATCATGGCGCTGGGCGTGGGCCTGTCCGCCGCACGCAGTGACCCGGATGGCGCGGAGGACAGCTTCGGCCTCGTGGCCCTGTGCAGCGTCGGCCCTATCTTGATGGTCCTGCTGCTGGGCATCTTCTACCATCCCACAGATGCCTCTTATACGGCGACCGTCGTCCCTGCCGTCTCGACCACTTATGATGTGGCTCACCAGTTCCTCATGGCCCTTCCCCAGTATGCGGAAGAAGTCCTGCTCTGCATGCTGCCGGTGATCGGCGTGCTGATCGTGTTCCAGCTGTTGACGCGGACGTACCGCAAACGCCAGCTCCTGCGGATGAGCATGGGCTTCCTCTACACGATCCTGGGGCTGATCTTGTTCCTCACGGGTGTGAACGTAGGCTTCGCGCCGGTTGGAAGCCTTTTGGGCGGAGGACTGGGCGAGAGCGCCTTCCGTTGGGCGCTGGTCCCGATCGGCATCGTCATCGGATACTATATCGTGAAAGCGGAGCCCGCGGTCCAGCTCCTCAATGAACAGGTGGAGGATATCACAGGCGGCATGATCTCCCGCGGGATGATGAACGTGACGCTCTCCGCCGGCGTCGCCGGGGCGGTCGCCCTGTCCATGGTACGTGTATTGACGGGGATCGACATCTACTGGATCCTCATCCCTGGCTATGTGCTGGCGCTCCTGCTCAGCCGCAAGGTGCCCCAAGTGTTCGTGGGCATCGCTTTCGACTCCGGCGGCGTGGCCAGCGGTCCCATGACATCGACGTTCCTGCTGCCGCTGGCCATGGGGGCCTGTACGGCGGTCGGCGGCAACGTGGTGACCGATGCGTTCGGCGTCGTCGCCTTGGTGGCGATGGCACCGCTGATCGCCATCCAGATCATGGGACTCATCTATGTACACAAGTCGAAGAACGCCGCACCGGCCGCTGATATATTGCTGGACGATACGATGGTCGACTTTGAGGAGGGAACTTGAATGTCTGTTTCTTATGAAGAACGGCAGCATCTTCCACGGCTGGTGATGCTCATCACACGGGTCGAGGACAAGAAAAAGCTGGAGGAACTGTTCGATACGCTGCACCTGCCCATTTTCTATCAATGCCGCGGGAAAGGGACTGCTCCCTCCGAGATGCTGGACATCTTCGGACTGAGCGGTACGACGCGGCTGATCACCGCCAGTGTCCTTCCCAAATTCATGATGGAGGAACTGAAAGAGGCGGCGGAAAAGCGGATATCCTTCCGGCAGCGGGGCGGCGGGATCTTGCTCACGATCCCAGTGACCAGTCTGCAGGCGCCGATCTTCCAGATGTTGAACGACGAGGTACGCAGCAGTGTGGAAAAACGGATGAGAGAAAGGACCGAACGTGATATGGCGGAATTGAAAGAGCACTTGCAGTATGTGGTCGTGTGGGTCTCTGTGGCCAGCGGATACAGTGATGAGGTGATCGACGCTGCCAGAGCAGCAGGGGCGAAGGGCGGCACTGTGCTCAAGGGCCGTCAGAGGAACTCTGAGCGCGTCAGCCAGCACTTGGGCATCTCGGTACAGGAAGAACGGGACTTCGTCATGATGGTCATCCCAAAAGAGAAGAAGAGAGAGGTGATGTCCGCGATCAGCAGCGCCTGTGGCCTCTCCTCCCAGGCCCATGGCGTGATCCTCTCACTTCCCGTGGACGAGGTGATCGGCCTGGAGGGATAGGCTCCGTGCCTGCCACCTGGCGCGAGACCTGAGTGCCCGATGGTAGTGGGAGAGGTATGCCGGACGGCGGACCGGTCCTACCAGGAGGCTTTATAGCGGGGAACTGAGCGGCCAATCGAACAGTTTTTGAAATGTTTGTGAAAAACGCCGTTGACGGCATCTTAAAAAGCGGTTATGATAAAGATGGTTAAATGGCTTACGGTACGTGGCTGCTGAGACTGATTTGGTATGGAAAAGGAGTGCTGTATCATGTACACACAGGAGATCACTGTCAACAACGAAGTGGGTCTGCACGCCCGACCCGCCACTTTCTTCATTCAGAAGGCAAATGAGTTCAAAAGCGGCATCTGGGTCGAGAAAGAGGACCGCCGCGTCAATGCGAAGAGCCTGTTGGGCGTGTTGTCTCTGGGTATCGTGAAGGGGACCACCATCACCTTGATCGCTGACGGCAGCGACGAGAAAGAGGCCGTCAATGCGCTGGTGGAGCTGGTGAAGGACAATTTCGGCGAATGATCCCCGGATATAGCGCACCCGATGCGGTCCTGCACGCGCAGGGCCGCATTTTTCATATCGGTCATGTCAGTGGGAGGAGGTGTGCACTGTGACACGGGAAGAATTGAAGGAGAAAGCCAATGACCTGCCTCTGGTGCCGGGCGTCTATCTCATGATGGACAAGACCGGGAAGGTCATCTATGTGGGCAAGGCGAAGAAACTGAAGAACCGGGTCAGCCAATATTTCCAGGATAGCGCTTCCCATACGGCCAAGACCCGGCAGATGGTGTCTCAGGTGGACCGGTTCGATACCATCTTCGTCACCAGTGAGTTCGAAGCGCTGGTGCTGGAGAACTCCCTCATCAAGCGCCACAGTCCTAAGTACAACATCCTCCTCAAAGATGACAAGGGATACCCCTTCGTACGCCTTTCGCGGGAAGCGTATCCCCGCTTCTCCCTGTCCAACCGCATCGCGGAGGACGGTGCCCGGTATTTCGGCCCCTTTGGCGGCCGTGCCGAGACCCGCCAGGCCTTGGACGCGGTCCTCTCCGCCCTGCATCTGCCCACCTGCTCCCGCAAATTCCCACGGGACATCGGCGTCGAGCGGCCTTGCCTGAACTTCCACATGGGCCGCTGTGACGGTTTTTGCCGTCCTGGTATGACACAGGAAGAGTACTGCCGCCGGATCGAGCAGGCGGTACAGCTGCTGGGCGGGAAGAGCAAGCAGCTCATCCGAGATATGACGGCTGAGATGGAGGCGGAGGCAGAGGCGCTGCATTTCGAGCAGGCGGCGGTCCTGCGGGACCGCGTGAACGCGATCGGCGCCTTGGCAAAGCGCCAGACCGTCATCGCCGGCCTGTGCGCGGACACGGACATCTGGGGGCTCCACCGGGGCGCCGGAAAGTGCTGCTATGCAGTGCTCCACATGGAAGAGGGAGACTTGGCGGGCCGGGAGACCGAGCTGTTCACCGCCCCGATGGAAGAGAGCGAGGGGGAGATGCTCGCCGCGCTGACGGCCCAGTATTATCTGCCCCGGGCGATCTTGCCCCATGAGATATTGCTGCCCTTCGAGACGGAGGGATTCTGCCAGGACCTGTCAGAGGTGCTGACGAAACGGGCGGGCCGCAGGGTCTGGGTCCATGTGCCGCAGCGGGGAGAGAAAGCGGAGCTGCTCTCCATGGCCCAGCGCAATGCAGCGGAGGAGGCGGAGCGGGCCACCACCGCGGAAGAGCGCACCGCCCATACCCTGGAGCTGCTGGAGAAGATGCTGCACCTGCCTGCGCCGCCGAAGCGGATGGAATCCTACGATATCTCCAATACCGGAAAGAGCGATATCGTGGCATCTATGGTGGTCTACAGTGGCACCAGGCCGCTCAAGAGCGCTTACCGGCGCTTCCGGATCCGCTCCCTTTCCGATCATCCGGATGATTACGCTTCTATGCAGGAAGTGCTGCGCCGCCGCCTCCAGCGGGCGGCCGATGGAGATGAGAAGTTCCTTCCTCTGCCGGACGTGTTCCTCATCGACGGCGGGACCACGCACGCCGCCGCCGCCCTGGCCGTCATCCAGGGATTCCACGTGTCAGTGCCGGTCTTCGGCATGGTGAAAGATGACCGGCACCGGACACGGGCCCTGGTGACACCGGAGGGGCAGGAGATCGGCATCGTGGGGAACCAAGCAGTCTTCTCCCTCATCGGTCAGATCCAAGAGGAGACGCATCGTTTCGCCATCGCGTATCATCACCAAAGCCATAGTAAGAGCGCCATGCGTTCGACCCTGGAAGAGATCCCCGGTGTGGGCCCCAAGCGCCGACAGGCGCTGCGCAAGCACTTTGGCACTATGCGGGCCATCCAGGAGGCGGATGTGGAAGCGCTCTCCGCCGTGGTACCGCGGGACACTGCAGAGGCCGTGTATCGTCATTTCCACAAAGATCTGACCTAACGGCAGGGGATACACGGCGTGGGGAGAAGAACGCAGCACACTGAGGTCCCAGGGGGACGGCCGGACTGCGCACGCGGTGGTGCCACTGCTGTCCACAGGGATAGAGCGTCCTTTCCATATCAAGAGCAAACCGTTGCACTGCAAGCGTTTGACGGAACAGGGGCATCCATTCGCAGAGGGAGATCCGTCCATCTGTGTGTCCTCTTGAGAGCCGGCTCCCCTTTGGAAAGTGGATTCCATACAGCGGCGCAGGCGTTGTCCTGTGCCGCATTTTTTCCAGATCCTGTACTTGGCAAAATATACAGATCGAAAGGTTACAAAAATCAAATAAGTTTCATATTTTATGAATATAAGAAATCTTATCAACTGATGGAGCAGTTAGATACCGATGGGACCATATGTTGTGGGATAGTCCGGAGATCGTAATTTGTCGGAAATGTCGAGGGGGATTTTGTTGAAATCACCGAATAAAGCATGTATAATATAAAAAAAAGATATTTGGAACGACTTTTGTAACTTTTTGAGTGGTCAGGAAAGGAGGGGCAGACGGCTGCTATGGAATACGGAATGGGCCTCTGCGCCTTCCTTTTGTTTTTCATGAGCGATTACAATGACTGGCGGTGGGGCTATCGCGGATTGCGCGGTTGTTTCCCGCTGGGCATTTTGCTGCTGGCAGCGGGAACGATCCTGAGCATCCGGGAGGGAGAGCCTCTCCTGAGTGGATGGGCACGGGGCGTGACCGTCATCCTGGCGGCTTTGTTTTTTGTACTCCTGGTCCACGCACTTTTTTTCGCCCTGCCGGCGAACGCGTCATATGCTCGGCCGGGGGAGCGGCGTCCTGTGTGTGTCAAGGGCGTCTATGCGCTCTGCCGGCATCCGGGCGTCTTGTGGTTCATGGGACTATATACCTGTCTGTGGCTCTCCTGTGGGCTGCCGATTTGGCAGGCAGTGCTCTACAGCGGACTGGACGTGCTGCTGGTGGCCTTCGAAGACCGGTGTGTGTTTCCGGAAAAGCTGGAGGGATATGGCGACTATCAGGTATCCACGCCCTTCCTGCTGCCCAACCGGCGGAGCATCCGCACCTGCTGGAAAGCCAGTTGAGGAGGAGAGGACCATGCGCTTCGAGGACAAACTGAGGTCATATAGCCGCGAACAGCTCTGGAACGAGTACTGCGGCTTCCTGGATATGAGCCTCTCCGAGTATATGTACACCCAGAGACGATTGATGGAAGAACAGATATGCCTCTGGAGACAAAGCGGCCTGGGCCGTATGCTCCTGCGGGGACAGAGTCCGAAGGACCTGGAAGAACTGCGCCAGATGCTGCCCCTGACCAGCTATGCCGACTATGCGGACGTGCTGCTGCCCAAGCGGGCGGAGATGCTCTGCGGAGAGCCGGCGGTTTGGATCCAGACCACCTGGGAGGGCGGGCTGCGTCCAATCAAGCTGGCACCATATACGCGCAGTATGCTGGATACGTACCGCCATAATCTGCTGGCCACCATGATGATGGCCTCTGCCCGAAAAAAAGGAGAATTCGATCTCAAGAACGGCGACCGGATCCTCTACGGCGGCGCGCCGCTGCCCTATGCCACGGGACTGATGCCATCGCTGTTCGATGAGGACATCAAGTTCACTTGGCTTCCGGACTCCAATACGAATTCTGACCTGAGCTTCAGCCAGCGGATCAAGAAAGGCTTCTCCATGGCTATGTCCGGCGGCGTGGATTTCTTTTTCGGCATCGGCTCCGTAGCCAATTATATCACCGAGAGCTTCGGCCGCAGCAGTGGCGGCGGGCACGGAGGCATGAAGGTCTCGCCCGGCAATGCGGCGCGCTATCTCCGGGCAAAATATATCAGCCGCAGGGATGGGCGGACCATCGTGCCGGGAGACGTGTTCCGGCTCAAGGCGTTTTTCTTTGCCGGGACGGATGCCAAGTGCTACAAAGAGCGCTTGACCAAAGCCTGGGGGATCATGCCCGTGGAGTTGGCTGCTGGGACAGAGTCCACCTGTATCGGTGCAGAAGACTGGGAGCATCGGGGCATGGTGTTCTTCCCGGACGCCTGTTTCTACGAGTTCATCCCCGAGCAGGAGATGCGCCGCAACCTGGAAGACCCGCATTATCAGCCCCGCACATGCCTGATGGATGAGGTCCAGGCCGGTGAGACCTATGAGCTGGTGATCTCCGTGCTGCATGGAGGCGCGTTCATGCGCTATCGGATTGGAGACATGTACCACTGCGTTTCTGCCGGGAGCGGGCAGCTCCCGCGTCTGACCTTCGTGGATCGGGTGCCGGACGTGATCGACATCGCCGGGTTCACCCGCATCACCATGTCCTCCATGCAGGAGGTCATCCGTCTGAGCCGTTTGGAACTTGGGGATTGGGTGCTCAAGAAGGAATTCAATCAGAACGAGGACCCCTTCCTCCATCTGTATCTGGAGATCCCCCCGGACGCGCAGTGCGGCGAGGTGGCGACCCGCGCAGTGCTGACAGAACACCTGAGCCTGTACTTCAAATACTTCGACAGTGATTATGGAGACCTCAAGAAGCTGCTGAACATGGAGCCGCTGGAGATCACCATCTTGAAATACGGCACCATCGCCGCCTATGAGAAACGCCTGGGCACCCGACTGCCTCGGATCAATCCGGGGATGCTGGACATCCGCGGCCTCCTGCGCCAGCAGGATGGGCTCCCTGTTTGGGAAGGGGGACGGCAGTCATGAGCAATGTCCCCTATCTCTACATCAATGTAGCAGTGCTCAGCTGCTTCACCCTGATGTTCGTGACGGTCCTGGCCGTCAAGAAGACGCCGGAGATCTGGGCGTTCCTGGCAGTGTTGCTGGACGCTATCCTGTGGGCCGGCGGATCGGTGCTGATGCGGCTGCAGATATGGCCGGGCTTGGAATTCTGGTATACGGTCTCACTAGTGGCCCTGTTCATCATGGAGCTGCTCTTCTACGTCTTCACCCACACCTTCGCTCACCGCAAGGGCAAGCTCTTGCTGGGGATATTCATCGTGTGGAACCTGCTGATCCTCCCCGGGACTGTCAGCGGCTTCTATCTCGCTCCGCCGACGGCCGTGACATTGGAAAACGGCGCCACGGTCTTCACCTATGATCTGGATTGGCACATCGTCATCCCCTGCATCATGTTCGTGTGTATCATCGCCGCCACGGCGGTACTGCTGGTGCAGGTGATGCGGGAAGAGGGGACCCATTCCCCGGGCATCCAGGTGCTGGTGGCCAGCGGCCTGGTGATGCTGGTAGGGAACCTGCTCCAGGTGGGTATCCCGGGCAACACCTTCCCCTTCGACATGGTCGCCGGCCTGATCTTCGCCGTCTTGCTGATGTACGCACTGTATCGGAGGCGGATGTTCCGGCTGACGCTGGTGGTGTCCCGCAGCTTGCTGACAGTGGTCATGGCCGCTATCTGCTTGACGTTTGCCGCCAATCTCGTCGGGCCTATGCGGGATTTTGTGGAGGGCCTGCTGGGGCTCAGCACGGACTGGGCCATCATGTCAGTGGCTCTGGCGTCCGCCATCGTACTGGTGCTGGCGTATGTCCTGGTACGAAGGCTGTTGGACGTGGTCTTCGTCCGGGAGGAACAGCAGAACAAGCTCATCAAGAAGTTCTCGAGCGAGGTCTCCCAGTCTTTGAGCACGGCTGATATCATGGAGAAGATCGGGACGGTGCTCTCCAGCGAGATCCCCGTCGAGCAGGTCTATATCTGCCTGCCGGCAGACGGGTACTACCGGGCGCGCTATTGTTCCAGTCCGCTGGCCACGCTGTCGATCTCCATCTCCAAGGAAAGTCCTCAGATATCTTACCTGCGGGAGCAGGAGAGCTATCTGATCCTCAGTGAATTCCGTTCCACCACCAAATATCTCTCCCTCTGGGAGGAGGAGAAGGAGCTGTTCCGCCGGCTGAACATCGACTGCGTGGCTGCCATGCGGGACGGGACGGAGATCATCGGTCTGGTGCTGCTGTCCGCCAAGGAGCGGGAGCACACGTTCAGCGCGGCGGAGATCAACTTTCTGGAGACGGTGACGTCCATCGCCTCCATCGCCATGAAGAACGCGGCCCTGTATGAGAAGATGTTCCGGGAGGCCAGGATCGATCCGCTCACCGGCGCTTATAACTATCGGTTCTTCGTGGAGAAGTTGGATGAACAGTTCGCCGCCTGCGGGAAGGAGTGCCTGACGCTCCTGTATATCGACGTAGACGACTTCAAGCTCTATAACCAGCTCTACGGCGTGGGAGAGGGCGACGCTGCCCTGTGCCGTATCGAAGAGGCCATCACCCAAGCTGTGGGTGATGGCGGCATGGTGTTCCGCACCAGCGGGAAGGTATTCGCGGTCCTTTTGCCCCTCCAGGACACCCAGCGGGGCCGGAGCTTGGCGCGGGATATCTGTGAGCGGGTGGGACACATCAATGAAGCGCCCGAGCGCCGGAGGCTCAAGCAGCTCTCGGTGAGCGTGGGCATCTGTTCTGCACCGTATGCTGCGTCCAGTGCCAAAGAGCTGATGGATAATGCAGATCTTGCGGTATATAACGCAAAACAGGGCGGCAAGGACCAGATCGTGATCTTCCGGGGGGCCTCGGATCTGATGCCGCAGCATCTGGCCGAGCGGACCGATGCCATCGTGGACCGGATCGAACGGGGCGAGGGCGAATACCGGACAGCGCTGTCCATGATCTCAGCTCTGACAGCGGCCATCGATGCCAAGGACCACTATACTTATGCCCACAGCAAGAACGTGGCCCGATACGCGGCCACGCTGGCGGTGGCGGCAGGCCTCAATGATGATCAGGTGCGCACCATCTACGCCGCCGGCCTCCTCCATGATATCGGGAAGATCTCCGTGCCGGAGAATATCCTCCGGAAGACAGGGAAGCTGGAGCCGGAGGAGTATCAGATCATGCAGAGCCATGTGAACAATTCCATCGAGATGATCCGCCACCTGCCGGAGATGGACTACTTGATCCCGGCGGTCCTGGGCCATCATGAGCGATGGGACGGCAAAGGCTATCCCCGGGGGATCGCCGGGGAAGAACTCCCCATAACAGCCAGATGCCTGGCTATCGCAGATGCCTTTGACGCCATGACGACTGACCGTCCCTATCGCAAGGGGCTGCCGCTGGAATATGTGTTGGAGGAGATCGAACGGGGGTCCGGTACACAGTTCGACCCGCATTTGGCGGAAGTGTTCGTGCAGCTCATCCGCACCCGCAGCCTCCCGCTGTCTCAGCAGGTATCGGCACGAAAAGGATGATGGGGCCCAGACGCATAGAAAAAGAGACTTCCGGGAGGAAGTCTCTTTTTTGTGGATCAAAAGAGGCGGCACAGGGCCCGCCGCCAAAGCAGCGTGAAACGCCCCAGCACCCGATCCAGCAGCAGGAAGAGGACGTTGCCGCACAGCAGCGTGCCTGCTGTCAAGAGCCCGCTGCCAGAGAAGGCGGCCTCCGGTGCCAACAGTGCGAGGACAGCCCCGTAGAGCAGCACGATGAGCCCATCACACACCGCGAGGCGGCAGATGAGCCGCAGCAGGCGAGAGCGGAGTCGGACGATTTGAGGCCGCAGGATGGGATACCAGCCGAAGAAGCCATACACTAGGGCCATCTCCCGGTCCGCTGCCAGCAAAAGCGCCAGCACAGACACCGCACCCCATGCGGCCCACGCAAAACGTGGGCCGCACTCCTCTTGGATGGGCAGCAGGATCACCATGGCCAGCACAGGAGCACAGAATGTGGCCAGAGGCAAGAAACTGCCGAGGAACAAGACTGCTGCAGCCAGGGCTGAGAGCGATCCGCCCAGGGCCATCCGTCGCGCCTACATCAGCCCACATCCTTATAGCGGAGCTTATAATAACTCCACTGGCGCCATTTTTGGACCAGCGCGGACTGCTCTTGGCTGATCTCCTTGGTGAAAGTGCCGTCCGGTAGCATATATGTCCGCTTCTGCACGACGGGCAGTTCCCGCCGCAGCTGGTTGAGGAAATCGAACCAGGGGCTCTCTCCGGTCCGGCCGGTCAGTTCCAGGACGGTGGCGCCCAGGAAGCTGGCGGAAAGCATGCCGTTTTCCGGCAGCTCCAGGCTGGCCACGGTGTTCTCCCAGTCCAGCACCTGGGCCGCCGCGTCATTGGCCCAGATGACGTAGGGCGTCTCGTATGAGGAGAGAGGATCCATCCGGTCGTCTTCGTCGATGGCGATCTCCATCCCCAGTTCCGCGTAGGCCAGTTGGTCATCGCCCAGGTAGGGGAGATGGTCGCCCCAGAAAACTAAGAGGACTGGCTCTTGCGTGGCGGAGAAATATGTCACCAGGCGGCCCAGCATGGCGTCTGCATCTCGGGCACCCTCCACATAGACTTTCAGCAGGGTCTCTACCGCTTCGGAGACCTCTACGTTCAAAGGAACGTCCGGATATGCGTATCCTGCACCATATTTATCAGCCGTATAGGACATGTGGTTCTGGATGGCGGTGGTGTAGTGGAACAATGTCTCTCCGCTGGCCACCGCGTCTGCGAAGGCCTCCTCGATCAGCCCCGCCATATAGTCGTCTGTGACCCAGCGCCCCTTGTATTCGATGTCGTGCATCTGATCGGCGAAGACTGTCTCCTCCGCGCCCAGCCAGCGATAGACGTTTTCACGGTTATAGAACCAGTCGTCCCCGGGGTGGAAGAAAGACGTGTGATAGCCATCTTGGCCGAACACACGGAAGAGACTGTCCAGATCGCGGTTCACCACCCGGAAGGAAGAAGTGGTGGTGGCGGAGATGGCATTGGTCTGCATCTCCGTCAGCACGTCGAACTCTGTGTTGGCAGTGCCGCCGGCGAAGCCGGGCACCACCACATGACCGGTGATGGCATGGCTGTCCGCCTGCAGGGCATGGAGATTGGGCAGAGGATCGTCCGCCGCGGTGTAGGCGAAGGCTGGGTCGTCCGTGATGTCAGAGAAGGCTTCGTCCATCACCATGATCACATGGACGTCCTCGCCCAGGCCAGAGACATCGCCGGTCTCCCAGCTCTCTGCCTCCGCACGGTCGAAGCCGTCCGGCCGGTCGATGGGATAGGTGGTGAACTGGTGGCAGAAGCAGTAGGGGAAGCCCAGCTCGTTGAATACCGAGGGGATATAATAGGCGTTGGACACGCGGAAGGAGTCGTACAGATCGTTGGAGGCGTATACCGTCAAGATCAGCACGGTCAGCACGCCGAAGCTGGCGGCGGCCCCCAGGAGGCGGCCTGCCCAGCCGCGGAGCCTGGCGATGGGGAAGGGACGGCTGCGCAAGAAGAAGCCGGCGGCCAACAGCACCAGAGAGAACACCGCCACTACGGCGATGACGCTCCAGGGAAAGCGGATATCGTACGTGCCCACCGCGCTCCCGACCTCTTTGAGGAGGGCGAAGTCCCGCGGGAAGACCGGCTCGTCCCGGACTTCCAGTTTGATGCGGTTCGCGATGGACAGAGCGCACACGGCAAAATTCGTCAGTGCCGCCCCCCAAAAGACGTTGCGGAAGAGGAAGGCGAACACCAGCAGCAGCAGCCCGATGGGCAGGGCGTTGAGGACGATCAGCAGAGGCTGCGCCGTGAACCCGGCCACGATGGTCCGGAGAGCATTGGGCTGGCACCACAGTGCCAGCAGCGTGATGGCGCCGGAGAGCAGCACCGCGATCAAAAATGAGGCCCACAGGGGCAGCTGGATGGTCGTAAAACGGTCCCGAATCTTCAAATCCACAGATCCTTTCATAGGAGATACATATCCTTCTTAAATCGCATCATGCACGAGATCGGATACAGAATAAACCTTTATCACTGCTCCGGCGGTCCCCACAGCCATCCAGCGGGCGCGAGCCGAGCGCCTCAATTGGTCAAGATCGTGTAAGCCACAGGCTGGTGGTCGTCATCCAGCAGCAGACAATAGACCCAGGCAGACTCCTCGCCAAAGGACTGGGGACGGAGGCGCTCCAGATCCGCAGCAGCTTGGCACAGCCGTCCCACACCAATAGACTGAGACTCGCTCCACAGGGAGTAGAGCTGCATAGTCTGGTCGCTCTCCATGTCGCTGGGGTCCTGGCTGGAGGTATAAAAGCCGGTGAGCACATATTTGGCGCCGGAGGAGGCCGCCTGCTCCGGGGCGATGAAAGGCGGCACTTCCCACTGCGCGAACGCCTGCTTCTGCTGCTCCAGGAGTTCTGAGAAGTCGTAGTCGTACAGGGTGATCTCCAGCCGCCAGCGGTCTCCGCCCACATTCTCCGGCGTACCGATGAAATAACCGCACAGGCGGGTGGGACCGCTGAAGATCAGCAGGGAACGGAAGGACGCCCGGCCGCCCTCCACAGAGAACTGACCGCTGGTCTGCTCCAGCGTCTCACCATAGGCAGCCAGCCAGGCCATATTATCGGATATCTTCAGATACTCTTCTATCGCCCCCAGATCGGCGGTGCCCCGAAACTCCATCCGGGTGGCCTGGGGGATCAGAGCCTGGAGCTGCTCGAGGGTCAGCCGGCAGCGCCCGTCGGAGGCGGTCAGGTCTAGGGCCACGGTATCTGGCGCGGCCAGGTCGACGCTGGATGGGCTGTCAAAGGTCATAGCCTGCACCCGCGCTCCATCCGTTATCCGGACATAGCCGATATACTGCAGGTCCGTGTCCAGCAGCATGAAGTGCAGGGGACGATCCGTGGAGGCTTGGCGGACAGCACCGGCGAGATCCATCATGGGGCGGACGAACTGACGGAGATCGGGGGAGGTGGTCCGGCTCCACAGGCTCTGGAGGCGCACCCGATCAGAGAAGGCGTCCTCTTCGCCGCCCAGTTGAGAGATCGGCTCGATATACCAAGCCGCGCCGCAGTGTTCCAACTGGCTCTCTGGGATCTCCGTCAACTGGGGGGCGGCGTCATAGCCTGCCGCCTGCTCCTCGTAGAGGGCGGTGAAGTCATAGTCGCACAGGGTGATCTCCAGGCGCCACCGGCCGCCGCCCAGATCCTCCGGCGTACCGATGAAGTAGCCGCACAGGTCCGTAAAGTCCCGGTAGAGCAGCAGAGTGAAGAGCCCGCCTTCTGAAAAGTTCCAAGTGGCGCTGGAGTGGCCGCCCCGCTCCCGGCCCTGGGAGGACACCAGCCAGGCCATATGGAGACTGTCCGTCAGATAGGCTTCCACGTTTCCATTCAGGTCAGGGACATAGCCCTCAAAGTTGAAGAAGGCCTCCTCAGGAACGACCTCACGCAGGACCTGATCGTCGATGTAGACCTGGCCCCTGTCGTTCTCCTCCAGATAGAGGTCCACAGTGCCCAGGGACTGGAGCTCTCCACTGGAGGCAGCCGGGCCGCCGCTCCCGGTGGAGTCCATCACGGTGTAGCCCAGTAAGTCCATGTCACGGTCCAGCAGCAGGAAACAGCGCCAGCTGTCGCTGCGGGGCAAGCTGTCCGGCAGCCGGTCCATTTCCCGGACGTGCTTATCCAGGTCCTGGGAGGTATATTGGGCCCAGAGATGATAAGCCTGGGGATCGTCGTCGAGCAGGGTGGGACCACGGCCGGTGTTGTATCCGGGCAGGAACCACTCTGCCCCGGAACCCGAGATGTCCTCCGGCGCGATGCGGCGGGCGAAGACCTCGTCCCGCTGGGACTCGAAGGCATCGATCTGTTCTTCCACCAGGCTGCCGAAGTCATAGTCGCACAAGGTGATCTCCAACTCCCAGATACCCGCTTCCGCCTCCTGCGGCACGCCGATGGCGTGGCCCACCAGACGGGTGGGGTCATCTGCAAAGACGAGCAGACAGCAGGGGCTGTCCGAGTCCCTATCAGCGTCGAAACTGCCCCAGTCGTAGCCGGCACCCACCTCCCCGTGGGAGGTGACCAGGCAGGCCATCTGATAGCTGTTGATGAGATAGGGGCCGATATCATCGCCCATGTCCGGTACGCCATCAAAGCTGATAGACGCCGTCTGGGGCACGAGTTCCTGCACCAGCTCCGGGGTGACGGCGCAGATACCGTCCTCGTCCTCTCGGACCCGTAAGGTCACGGTCTCCCCGGTGTCCCCAGGAGTAGAGACGTTCAGCTCCCTGCTGCCGCCGGTCAGGCGGGGCAGGAAGACTGCTGCCAGCGCGACTACCGCGGCCAGGGCGGCGATCCCCGCCAGGATCTTTCTTTTGGATCTTCCGGCATGGGCGTGGCGCCCGGACACTGGGGTCGCCGGTACAGCACGGTCTCCTGCCGTGTCCGCTGCGGGGACCGGTACAGGTCTCGCCGGTGCGGTGGATGGGAACGCCGTGTCCTCCTGCTGTTTTTTGGAAAAGCGGGCTTTCAGCTGCTGTGCCCGCTCGCCCACGGCGGCTTTGACCGCAGCTGCCTGGGCCTCCGCTTCCTGGCGAGCCTGCTCGCGGGCCGCGGCCCGGCGGGCTTCCGCCTCCCGCCGCTCCTGCAGGAGGGCGGCCAGGCCTTCCGGCTCGGCATACCGGGCCGATAACGCCCGGTCCCGGCCGCAGCGGTGGCAGCGGGATTCCTCGTCCCGGTCCACGGCGCCGCAGGTGCAGTACCATAGCCCGTCTCGGGCAACATAAGCATATCTCCCGCCGGGCAGCTCCCGGCGGCTGAGAGCCAATCGCTCTGGATCCGGCACCGCTGTCTCCAAAGTCTGGAAGGGCGGCAGCTCGGTCCACACGGCCTCCACGGAGGCGGTCCAGGCGGAGCCATCCATGAAGCAGATCTCCAGGGCCTCCAACCGGACGGAGCGGATATCCTCCCAGGGTAGGACGATGGCGGTGTATTGGCCGAACACATCCCCGCGCTGGACGGAGAGATCCTTGTAAGTAAAGGGGACACTGCCCAGTACACCACTGTCATCCAGGCATTGCAGTGTGATGGACAGGGCCGCGATGGGCCGTGGATCGATGCTCTTGAATTTCAGCTGCGCCACCAGACGGGGGAGCTTCCTATCTTCCAGCACCCGGCCTGCGGCCAGCACCACTGGCGCACCAGGGCAATAGAGGCGGTCCGGCAGCCGGTATCGCTGGATATAGCGCTGTTCCATATATCCGCCTCCCCGTCACAGCTCCGGCAGCTCGTCGGGATCGTCTGGCCGGGCAGCGGGCTGCGGGGCCTTCTGCAGAGACAGGGGCCGTTCCCCGGTCTCCGGGCGTTGGCCGCCCTCTTTGATGGTGTGGACATCAGCGGTGATCTGACCGAAGGCGTACAGCGGCCAGGTGAAGACCGCCAACAGCACGCAGGCAACGGCGCTCAACAGCCCCGCCAGGACGATAGACAAGCCGTCCACCACTATGGGGACGAGTCCCACCAGCTGCAGCAGGAACAACAGCGCGCCCAGCAGGGCCACCACCAAAGACAGCAGCCCGCAGACCAGGCAGATGATCCCCTGGATCTTCGCCAACATCTGCAGATGACCGCCCACATTGCCGTAGAAGCGCTGTATCAGGCCGCCCAGGCCCTTCTGGTACTGTGGCCGGGCAGTCCGAGCGCTATTGGGCACTTCCACCGGACGGACGGATAGATCCAGCAACACCAGGCCCAGGGGGAACAGGAGCCCCCAGACAGCCTGCCGGAGGAAACTGGAGATGACCGCTCCCGACGCACCCTCGGACATCATCGAGACGGAGTCCAAAGCGCCCTGGATGACCTGGATGCAGCCCGCCAGGGCCAGCAGAGCGGCGATGAGGCTCAGCAGGGGGATCGTCCGGGCCTTAACTCGGACCGGCGTGTTCCACCGTACACCCAGCAGGCCGATCAGCATCAGCAGCAGCGCCACGAACAGCACACCGCTTGGATCGGCCGGAGGGTCCTCCAGATACATCTGCATCTCGCGCATGGCCAGCACGTCCCGCAGCTTGACGACCAGCAGCAGGATCAGAGAGAGGCGGCAGTGGAGCACCCACTGATCTTTCAGGAAAAGCAGGACGCCCGCCGCCAGGACCAACAGCGGCCAGAGGAGATCGGTGAGCGGGATATCGAAAGATACCATCATCCGCAGATAGGAATAAAGCGTCCGGATCGCGTGGGCCATCAAACATACTGTGCCGACGCGCAGGATAACGACAGGCTGAGGAATAGACTGGACCCGCATCCTGGGCGGGCGATCTCCCACTGGGCTCACGACACTGACCTGGACAGACAGATCCAGCAGCAGGACGCCAAGGGCCATGGCCAGCAGCGCCAATGCCTGCACCGTGAGACTGCCCGCCGCATCAAAGCTCTGGATCAGCATGCGCAGCGCTCCTGGCAGGAACAGGATATCCAATACTGCGGAGACCAGGTTCCACACCGGCAGGCGAATGGGCTTTGGCAGCATGGCTGGAGCCGGATTGAAAGGCACACCGATGGCGGAGATCAGCCAGGCCAGCATGGCAAAGGGCAGCGGACTGCTCCCTGCATAGCCTGTGCCAAAGAACAACAAGGCCCCAGCGCAGATGGATGCGGCCGGTGATCTGCGCCCGAAAAACAGCAGCGCGCAGCTGGCCAAGGTCAAGATGATGCACCAGACCCCGGTCCCGGATGGGTACTCAGCCAGCAGGTCTTCGACGACTACCAGGATCGACCCCGCCGCCAGCAACACCAATGCTATCGGCAGCAGTGGGCCCGTGGTCCCAGGAAGTCCGCGGGTCCGCACGAATTTTGGATGCTGCTCCATAAAAAACTTCCTCCTTTTCCCGGACCTGCGAGGACTGCAGTCGTATCTGTCCGAAACAGTCCGCGCGAGATCCACCTCCACTATGCGGTTCTCCTGATCATGAAAGGGGCCAAACAAAGATCGGATCTTATTGGATATTAATAGATCCGACGAGAAAAAGCAAGCTCCAGGGATGTCCTATGATTAAGATAGGGCGAGGCGGACCGGTATATGGGGGCCACATCGAGGGCGCAGTCAGACAATGCACAGGGGACTGCAGAGGAGCAGAACAGAGCAGACCATCAGCCCATCTGCCAAGAACGGAAAACGGGAGAGTTCCCCTCCGCGCTCATGTAGAGAGGAACTTCCTTTACACCAATTGATAAAAAAGCCCCTGAGAAGTAGAGTACCACACCAGCGTCCCGTGGGGCCTGCCGGGGATACGGGCATGGATGTCCCACTCTGGATATTGCCGCAGCACCAGCAGCATCTCCCCGGTCACCAGGGCCAGAAAGGAGATATAGTCCTCTTTGCTGGCCGGGTGATCGCTCTCCACGTACCAGTCTCCGTCGCTCTCCGTCACCCGCAGCGCTTTCCCCGGCGCTGCTTTTTGGGGGACCAAAGGCTCCAAAGGACGGCCGCAGCAGGAGACGGCCATATCGCCCGTACAAAAGGACAGGCTCCCACAGACGGGACAGATAAAGAAGTGCGTTCGTTTCATATTTCCTCCTGTGAGCTGATCTTCCGCCAGATCACTAGAAAGCAGGACGGGGATGCCCATCTGCAGCGCAGAGGAGAGCAGCCCCGGCAGGCTCATATCTAGGCGTTCCCGACGGATAGCACATCGTTAAGATATCGACTGATATTGGAATGGTCCCGCCGAAAAAGCAGGAGCGAGCTGTTTTCCACGCACAGACGGTCGAGCGGACGCGGCGGCCCCGCAGATCGGGACGTTCCATAGCTGGGCATGCGGACGCATGCCCAGCTATGTTGCCTTGTGATCCATTTTGACGAAGATCCACCTGTGCAGCGCGCGGAAGAGCATGCCTCCGGCGGCATTGCCCAAAGTGACTATGAGCAGGCATGCCACAGCGTCTGTGCTCCAGCCGGAAAGCCAGAAATAGAACATGTCCGCCACGCAGTGTTCAGTTCCGGCCAGGATAAAAGCCATCACACCGAAAAAGAGCGATAGATACTTCCCCAGATCGTGAGGAGCATTTTTATAGCCCTCCACGGCGATATAGATGAAGATATTGCACAGCAGGCCAAGGAGGAAGAGGCTCACGAACGAGTCGTCTAGCTTTGTGACACACAGTGCCGCTGCCTTGGCGGACACTGTGATGCGGCTCAGGCGCACCACGAGCGCTGTTATACCGGTACCTGCGAGGTTCCCCATCCAAATGACAGGCAGCGCGAGACAGTAGTGCCGGCCATTCTCAAGTGCGTAGCATACCTTACCGGTGAAGAGATCGAACCCGAACGTACAGACTGTGAACAGCCCGATGGTGAAGAGCGCCGCTCCTACGACCCGGTCCTCCAGCGAGAGGAACACCAGACCGCCGAAGCCTATGCTCATGCCGGCCAACACACCGGAGACAAAGACCTTGAGCGTCCTCATGTTGCCCCCCTCTCCGCCGCTTCTATGACGTGGCTGCAAAGCACGGCGGTCGTCACATTGCCCACACCGCTGGGCACAGGCGTTATGGCGCGCACATACGGCAAGATCTCGTCGCACTTGACGTCGCCGCAGAGCTTGCCCGCAGCATCCAAGTTGATGCCCACATCGATGACTATTTGACCGGGATGGACATATTGCCGGTCCACTGTCCCCGGACGGCCTGCAGCCACGATGGGGATATCCGCTGCCCGACAGACGCCGGGCAGATCCGCAGTCTTTGTGTGGCACATGGTGACTGTGGCGTTGGCGCGCATGAGCAGCATGGATACGGACCTGCCGATGACCAGGCTGCGTCCGATGACAGCGGCACGATTCCCGGCGGGATCATAGCCGTAGTATTTGAGGATCTCCATGCAGGACTGCGCAGTGCGGGGCGCGGACCCTGCGCCAGAGCCGGTGAACACGCCGCAAAGTGAGCGCTCTGGCATACAGTCCATGTCCTTGCGGACATCGAGCGCTTCGCAGACCGTGCGCCCATCGGCGCCCGGTACCGGTGCCTTCGATGCCAGCAGAGCGGTAAAACTGGTGCAGCCTCTTTTGGCAAGTAGATCCATATCCGCGGCCCCCTCTGTCTCATATCACAGGGCCTGATAAGACAGGCCCTGCAGCTGTACGATCAAAACAGTCCGGAAATGACGCCGTTTTCGTCTATGTCTATCTTCTCGGCAGAAGAAGCTTTGGGCAGACCGGGCATCGTCATGACGTCGCCGGTGGGCGCCACGATGAAGCCGGTACCTGCGCAGACTTTGAGGTCACGTACTGTGACGATGAGACCGCTCGGTGCTCCCGGCAGAGTCGGGTCATCGGAGAAAGGCTCCTGCGTCTTAGCCATGCAGATGGGCAAGCCCGCCAAGGCCCAGTGCTTCCAGCTGCTCCATCTGCTTGACGGCATTGCCCACCAGCTGTACACCGTCCGCGTGATAGCTCTTCGTGCAGATCGCAGTCAATTTGTCCATGATACTGCTCTCCCGCAGCGGAAGGTATTCGGCTCACTGCATGGGCCAACGACTTCTGCAGCCGGCGCTTTGCCGCCCTTCGCCCAGACCTCGCTCAGCGCGACGTTCACGCCCAGCTCCTTTAGCGGAGGTCCGCTTTCGCCTTATAATTGCCATAGAGCTCCAGGGACTCCGCAGATATCCCCGCCCGCTCGCGACCACGGTCATCTTTTCTCCCTCGCACGCCTGTGTGATCTCGACGCCGGTCTTACGCTCCATATCGCGCCTTCTATCGTCTCCGAAAAAGGGCGCGCTGGAAGCGCGCCCTTTCCCCCTTGCTGTGCTCTAGTTTTTGGGGCAGATGGCGATGCATCTGGCTGTAAAGCCTGTGAGTTCGACGCCCCGCGGGAATCCACAGATGATGATCGCGCCTGTGGGGGGGACCCTGTCCAGATCATGGAGCAGCTCTATCTGATATCGCTCCTGCTCTAGGATGTAATACTCGCCGATATAACCGATCTTCGCCGAGCTGACAGCGGCGTCAGTATCACTGGTCTCATGGCCGACAGCAGCCACATCACGTTCCTCCACAAGGAACTTGAGGGCATCGATGCCCCAACCAGGATAGTGTTTCTGTCCATCCTCATCCATGTTGTCGAGATCTGCGCGCTTGCTCCAATCTGTGCGCACAGCCACGAAGCTGCCTTCCGGGATCTTGCCGTGGACTTCTTCCCACTCACGCAGGTCGTCTGCGGTAAAAACGTAGTCGGAGTTGGCCGCGACCTTGCTGCTGAGATCGACGACACACAGCGGCAGCACCAGCTCGTCGGCGCGCAGTTCGTTGAGCATACGCTTGCCGGGCACGAAGTGCGCGGGGGCATCGACATGTGTGCCGTACTGCGTGGCCGTCTGCACTTTGTGGACGCGGAAGCCCTGGGGATAGTCGAAGATCATCTCTGCATCCATAGCCGGGAAACCTGACCAATGCGGTGTCATAGGGGAGAACTCGTAAGAGAGTTCGACGAAGTCACAGCGCTCTTTCCAGCGCTTGAGATCCTCCCAGAGTTTAAGATCAGCCATATGTTCCTCCTTGCTCGATGTTCTCACAGCTTGCTCTTGACCAGCGCAGCAAGGCGCTGGACAGCGATGTCGATCTTCTCAGGCGTGACGTTGCCAAAGCTTACGCGCATGGCGTTGGAGCCCATGCCCCTTTGTACATAGAAGCCGGCGCCGGCGATATAGTGGATACCGGCTGCGTTCGCCTCAGGCAGCAGCGCAGTCGTATCGATGCCTCCGGGCAGTTCGACCCAGGTGAACAGCCCGCCGTCTGGATGTACCCACTTGGTCCCGTCCGGCATGTATTTGGCCAGGTGTTCCATCATCGCATCACGGCGTTCGCGGTGGATCTCACGCATTTTTTTGAGGTGCTCCGGATATAAGCCGCGGTTGAAGAATTCCGCACAGACCACCTGGCCGAAGTTGGAGGTGTGGGAATTCGTGGCGGTCTTGGCATCGAATAGGCGTGCGACGATCTCTTTGCTCGCATAACAGAAGCCAAGACGAGAACCGGGCGAGAATATCTTCGAGAAGCTGTTGGCGTAGACCGTGTGTCCGGTCTTATCGAAACACTTGATGGGAGCGATATCCTCTCCGCTGTATCTGAGTTCGCGGTAGGGGTCATCCTCAAGGATGATGACATCATACTGGCTGCCGAGCTCCGCCAGCTTTTTGCGCCTTTCGAGCGGGAAGGTCTTGCCAGTCGGGTTCTGGAAGGTGGGGATGATGTAGACGAACTTGGGATGCAGTTCTTTTATTTTCCGCTCCACATCCTCTAGCACCATGCCGTGATCGTCACACTCCACCCCTACGCATTTGGCCTGGAACATCTCGAAGATCTCTACGCAGTGGACGAAGGTCGGCGATTCCACTAGGATAACGTCACCTGGGTCGATGTAGACCTGACACAGCAGGTTCATCGTCTCGAGACCGCCGTTGACGATGATGAGCTCATCAAGGTCGGCGTGCAGGCCCTTAGGCTTGAGCAGGATATCTGCCACGGCTTGCCTCAGATCAGGCACACCGAGGACAGAGCCGTATTGCAGCGCCTCGACTCCCCGTTTGTCTCGGGTGAGCACATCGGCGCAGATCTCGCGCACGGCCTCCACGGGTAAAGCGTCGCTGGCGGGAGCTCCTCCGCCGAGAGAAATGATGCTGGGATCCCCCATAGCACCGAAGAGAGCACGGATGATCTTTGCCGAGCCCTCCATATCATAGATCCTCTGAGCAAATGCCGGCATGTCAGTACCTCCTTTGATTAAAGTCTGCCGTTGTCGATGCGTTTCCTGATGGGCGCGCTTATCACACCCATGATCCAGCCGAGGATGAGGCCGAGCGCGAGCGTCGATATGACCCAAAGGGCTTCGCCGGTCCCCTGCGAGAAAATAGCGGCAGATCCGCCAAAGACCATGGGGCAATCGCTGAATAGCCCTCCGAGTTATCCTCGGTAAGCAGGCCAAGGGGAACGAAACAGAAGATGGTCACAACGACCGTTACCGCGATAAGCATGTTGGCGTTGCTGTTGGCGGATATCCCGAGGCCAAGGCCCGGCAGGGGAAGCGCGTCCCAGCCTACACCGCTTGCTGCGCAGCAGGGATAACGCGGCAGCTCCTTGAGCTTAGCGCCGCCGCAAAATAGCTCGGCAGCGAGATGGGACCTATCCCCATATAGTTCTGTACATAGGGTATGGCGGAACAGATGATACAGTAGACGCCGTCCAGCAGGCCGATGCACCAGACGAGGGTCGCTTTTTTGCGCATCGATGCATCTCCTTTTTCAGCCCATTGCAACTATATTCCGATATACGCCCCGCTCCACTGCTGGGGCATAGAAGCGGCGCAGAGGAGACGAGCGGGAGACACCCTGCTCACCTTTTGAAGCGCGGCGCCATCTCATCGAAAAGCTTTTCGAATTCAGCGATATCGCCGCTGATCTTATATTTGTGCTCAGGCGCTGGGAAGGAGCCGTCCTTTACTTCCTTAACGTAATCCATCATGCCCTGAGTAGCGAGAGCACCCACATCTGCATACTTCTTCGTGAACTTTGGTGTAAAGTTTTTGTACATGCCCAGCAGGTCGGCAGAGAGCAGCACCTGTCCGTCACATTTGGCGCCGGCACCGATGCCGTAGACTGGGATGGGGAGCATGTCGTGGACAAAAGAACAGACCTCTTCCGGGACGCCCTCGAGCAGCAGCGTGCGAGCTCCCGCTTCATAGACGGCTATCGCATCCTCGATGACGGCACGGGCGGAGTCAGTCGTTCGCCCCTGGGCCTTGAATCCACCCATACTGGCACTCGACTGCGGAGTAAGACCGATATGGCCGAAGACGACCATGCCGGCGTTGACGATGGCGCGGATCTTATCGGCCACGGCCACGCCGCCTTCGAGCTTGACAGCATCGACATCGGCCTCCTTGTAGAAACGCAGTGCGTTTCGTACCGCATCCTCCGCACTTGCATGATAGGCGCCAAAGGGAAGATCTCCGATCAGATAGGTGTTCGGCGCGCCGCGGCGGACACCTTGGCAATGGGCGATGCTCATGTCCATCGTGACAGGGACCGTACCCGGCCAACCGTAGACGATCATACCCATGGAATCGCCGCACAGGATCATGTCCACGCCTGCCTCCTCCGCATAAGAGGCAAACACGCTGTCGTAGAGAACGATCCAACAGGCCTTTTCGCCGTTCTCCTTCATCTTATACAGGTCAAGTATAGACTTCTTCTTAGCCATGATCGCGTCTCCTTCCATAAATCAGATCCAAAGGGGCTATTTTGATTTTAGGATATTTTCTGATCCATGTAAATCAAGTTATAGTTAATGACCTGTTGCATGTCCGGATGTGCTTGCTTCAGGCAAAATGCCAAAAATAGGCGGCATCATTTAATATATACGTACAAATAACGACCTGCTCCCAGTATTTGACCAGATGAGGAACGACAAAAGTTAAGCGCATCGCATAGATAGGTCAAATCTTTTTGGCCGCTTTAGTAAAAAGTACTCAACGATCCGAAAGGAACCATAGATTTTTGGAGCATTGTGTTGTATGATCGATACATACATATCGAAGGGGGCAGCCAATATGTCTCTATGGGACTATAAAATATTAGATTTGATCATCCAGGAAGGCAATCTAAGGAAAGCAGCAGAGATCATGCATCTCACCCCTGCCGCAGTGAGCCATTCGTTGGCCAAGCTGGAAAAAGAATTTGGCCTGCCGCTGCTGGTGCGCGGCCGCGGCGGCATGGAGCTCACACGATACGCAAAAGCCCTGCTCCCGCATATCCGCTCCACACTTACGGCCGATGCACGGCTGCATGCAGAACTTGAGCGGATCAAGGGAAACATGGACGGCATGGTGCGCATCGGGACCATAAACAGTGTCTGCTGTACGTGGATGCCTGCGATATTGCAGAGGATGCGTCAAAATATGCCAGATGTCGTGATCAAGATCTATCAGGGGGGCTATGACGAGCTGGAAAGTGCTCTTTTAGACGGCTCACTGGATCTCGCTTTTGTCAGCTTGCCAACGCGGAAAAACCTTATGGCGATCCCTCTGCTGCATGATAGACTGCTTTGTATCGCACCGCGCAGCTTCGTGCCGTCTAATGTTTCTTACGTCACGGTCGAAGAGATCAAGCGGTTCGAACTCATTATCCCTGGGCCCGGCTCAGACTTTGACGCGATCGCTTTCATGGAGGCCAATGGACTCGACGCCAAGACTGTGCATAGTATATGTGAAGACAGCTCCATCATCGCGCTCGTGGAAAGCGGCCTGGGCGTGAGCATAATGCCGGAGCTGGTCCTGCAAAAGAACAAGGGAGAGATCAACGTCTATCCGATCGAAAGCGCGCCTTACCGGGTGATCGGGATCGCCACGCTGCCTAGTGCCCATCAGACGTTCTCTGTCTCTGCCACACTCAAACTCATCCTGGAATACGTCAAAGAGAAGTATCCCACAGAGATGCCATATTTCAGGGACTGACCGAGATGGTGGACGGGCCGCCAGCTGCGCCTTTACCGTATTTGATATATGGACGCGGGGGAGTCATCCTCTATGGGCCTTTTTGGCAAAGCGCTGCCCTATACGACGGCAGTGCCCGACCGGTACCGCCGGCATATTGACTGCCAGAACGAGAGGCTCGGCAAAATGTGAGAGGCACGTTCAAATTTGAACGTGCCTCTCACGGCTTCTTCTACAAGTGCGGATCGCAGTAGAGATTTGGCAAATACTAGCTGGGGACAAAACCAGCCGTCTCAATACAGAGAGACATATTTCGACAAGATCCTACGATCCGTATAAGATTTAAAAGGTGACGACTTCCTGGGCCGCCTTCTCACAGGGGGCGATCGAGAGGATGTTCATCACAGGTCCCCTGCCGCGATAGGCCTTGTGCTCTTCCACGCCCATCCGCGCCGTGACCTCGATCCAATCCCGGTTCTCATACTGATCGAGCCCTTCGCCCCGGGCGATGAGGCCATAGAAGGTGATGTCGTTCTCACAGCACACCATGGCGAAGCGGCCGGGGCAGTGGATGCCCGGATACTTCTTGGAATGGCACATCACCAGCTTCATATGGACCAGCTTACCGTCATAGCGGTCGGGATGATCCATCACGTCCACATACCAGACACCGTAGTCGTCGTCCGGAACGTCGATGACGTCTTGCTCCAAGTCGAAGGGGCACTCGTCTCCCGTCAGATAGTCTTCACTGCTGCCATCCACGTTCTCCAGATAGATGTCGGCCCGGCGGTTCACCATGCGCAGGTTCCGCTTGCGCAGCGCGTCTCGCAGCTCCGGGGTACAGCGGTTGAACACCAGCATGTCTGCATTGGTGATCTTCTCCATCATCAGCTGGCCCATGTTCTTGGCATACGTCTCGAACGTAGGCGCATATACGAAGGTCATGATCTGATAAAGCACCCAGTTGGCCGGCAGCACCTCCCGGTACAGCCGCTCCATCTGCCACATGCCGTTGTATTCGATCAGCACCTGCTTGGGATGGTACTGCTTTTCCAGCTCCTTGAGATAGGAGCACTTCAGGTCCTCCTCATCCTCGATGGTGATGACGCTTACATTGTCCAGGGCATTCTTCTCATATTCCTCCTCGCCCTCTTCGCAGCAGAGGAGGAGCGTCCGATCCTGGCGGGCAAAACCGTCCTCCAGGATGCCATTGATGAAATTGGTCTTACCGGCATCCAGAAAGCCGGCTACCAGATAAACAGGAATATCTGCCATGGTTATCGTCCGTTCCTTTTTCCGTGATCACAGGCCGAACAGCTCCGCCAGCTTGTCCTCCTCCAGCTCTGCGCCGATGACGCACAGCCGGCCGGTATAGTCAGGATGGCCTGCCCGGATGTCGTGCTCCTCCGGCACGAAGTCGAATTCGATCCACGCGCCGTCGGCACCGCGCACGATGCCTTTGGCCCGGAGGATCTTGCCGTAGTCCCCGGAGTCCAGCGCGATCAAGATACGCTCGATGTCCGCCTGGAGGAAGACCTTGGGGGTCTCACGCCCCCAGGAGGTGAACACCTCGTCGGCATGGTGATGGTGGTGGCAGGAACAGTTGGGGTCATCGCATTCGTGGCCATGATCGTGATGATGCTCGTGCCCGTCATGCTCATGGTCGTCATGGTGATGCTCGTGATCATGATGTTCGTGTTCGTGGTCATGGTCATGGTGATGATGCTCATGCTCCGCCTCGTCCGCGGCGTGCTCGGCCCGCATCTTCGCCAGCAGCTCGTCCGCCAGGGACACCTTCTCCATAGCCGCCAGGATGGTCTTCCCGTCCAGCTGGTCCCAGGGGGTGGTGAGGATGGCGGCATCCGGGTTCTTCTCCCGCAGCATGGCCACGGCCGCTTCCAGCTTCTCCTGGCTCAGCTTCTGGGTCCGGGAGAGGATGATGGTGCCCGCGGACTCGATCTGGTTGTTATAGAACTCGCCGAAGTTCTTCATGTAGACCTTCACTTTGGTGGCGTCCGCCACGGTGACGAAGCTGTCCAGCACCATGTCGGGGACCTCGGCGATGGTGTTCTGCACAGCCACGACCACATCGGAGAGCTTGCCCACACCGGAGGGTTCGATGAGGATGCGGTCCGGCTGGAACTGGGCCTTCACGTCTTTGAGCGCCTTGCCGAAATCGCCCACCAGGGAGCAGCAGATGCAGCCGGAGGACATCTCGGAGATCTGGACGCCGGACTCTTTCAGAAAGCCACCGTCGATGCTGATCTCGCCGAACTCGTTCTCGATGAGCACCAGCTTCTCGCCGGGGAAGGCCTCCGCCAGCAGCTTCTTGATGAGGGTGGTCTTGCCGGCCCCCAGGAAGCCGGAGACGATGTCGATCTTGGTCATGCTATCAAGTCCTTTTTTCAGATTGCACGGAGCGAAGCCGCGCTTGTTTCAACAGGAATACTATACCATCAAAAACGGAAAAAGCAACGCTATCACGAAAAATTTACAGCTTGGACAGGCGGATAGGGCCTATGGAAACGAGCCGCGGACGCCCGATCGGGCGTCCGCGGTGGATCAGCTCTCCATATGGCGGCCCAGGAAGGCGGCGATGGTCTGCGCCAGCTTGTATTCGGCCTCGCCGGTGGGCGATGCGTCGTCGGTGGAGACGAACAGCACGAGGCCCAACAGGTCGCCCTCGGCCAGGATCGGCGCTGCCAGGGAGGCGATGAGCTTGTCATTGCTCTCAGAGACATGGATGACCCGGTCCTCTCCGGTACGCTGATAGATCTTCCGGCCTTCCATGATCTGCTCCAACTCCGGAGTGATACGCTTGCCCAAGAGCTCCCGCTTGCCGCCGCCCGCCACAGCGATGACCGTGTCCCGGTCTGTGACGGCACAGATGCAGCCGGTGGACCGGCTCATGGTCTCGCACAGTTCAGAGGCGAAATCCTCCACACCGCCAAGGAGAGAGTACTTCTTGAAGATCACCTCACCCTCCCGGCTGGTATAGATCTCCAGCGGGTCCCCTTCGCGGATACGCATAGTGCGGCGGATCTCCTTCGGGATCACGACCCGGCCCAGATCATCGATCCGCCGCACGATTCCAGTTGCCTTCATATCGAAAACTCCTTTGTCATGGTGTAGTTGGATGCTTGGCAAAAGATAGTATCCGCAGGATTTGTTTGCCTATGCAGTCGGAGAGGGTGGTTTCATTTGGCAAAACAGCTGACCGGCGGCGGTCATGGGGCCCGATCATGGGGCGACCGCCTGGAGATGCACAGGGCGCAGGCGATATCGCCTGTCACGTTCAGGCACGTGCGGCCCATGTCGAACAGACGGTCCACGCCGTACAAGATCATGATCGCCTCCGCGTCGATGCCCAGGGCCGTCAGTGTCATGGCCAGCATGACCGTGCCGGCACCGGGGGTACCGGCGGTGCCCACCGATGCCAAGATCGTTGTGGAGATGATGATGACCATCTGACCAAGGGTCAGCTCTACTCCAGCGCAGGCGGCCAGGAACACGGCAGCCACGCACTGATAGATGGCGGTGCCATCCATGTGGATGGTGGCACCCAGGGGCAGGACGAAGGCGCAGACACCTGCGTCGGCCCCCAGCTCTCCAGCACACTTGCGCGACACCGGCAGGGCAGCTGCCGAGGACGTGGAAGTGAACGCCAGTGCCATGGCGGCGAAAGCGCCCCGGAAGAACCGCACGGGGCTGAGCCCGGCCAGCAGACGTACGCTCAGACCATACACCAGCGCCCCATGGAGCCCGTAGGCCAGATAAGCGCATAGGAGGACCATGGCCAGAGGTCCCATGATCTGCGGCCCCTGGACAGCCACCACCCAGGCCATCATCGCGAATACCCCAAGGGGAGAAAGGCGGATGATGAAGCCCATGAGGCGGCTGAAGACCTCATACGCGGAGACAGCCAGCTCCCGACAGGGCCTGCCCGCGTCGCCAGCGGCCATGATGGCGCTGCCGAGAAGCAGGGCGATGACGATGATCTGCAGCATGTCCGCTTCCAGGAGCGGCTCCCATAGGTTGGAGGGGAAGATGCCGGTCAAGGTGTCCAGGAGATCGGGAGAAGCAGACGGCTCCCAGGAAGTCCCCGTATCCAGAGCCAGAGCGGGGAAGAAGCCCGCCGCGCGGAAGAGACTGGCGAAGCTCAGGCCGATGACACAGGCCACCGTGGTCGTACATAAAAAATACACTGCGGCCCGCAGGCCCACGGCCCCCACGGTCTTCAGATCTCCCATGGAGAGGACGCCGCCAATCATGGACAAGAGCACGATGGGCACCACCACGAATTTGAGAAGAGCGATAAAGATGTCGCCGACAGGTTTGAGACAGAGCGTGGCAAAAGCCTCTGCTCCGATGGTGTGGCAGAGGAGGCCCGTCGCGATGCCGGCGGCCAGGGCGATGAATATCTGCATGGGGAAAGGGATCTTTCGATCCATGGACTGTCCCTCCTGAACGGATCCGGCGGCAGCATGGCCGCCGAAATTTTTCGTACTGTCAAAGACCGCCCCTTTTCGGCACGGCGGACTGGTATGATCGTTAAGGGAACTGGGCGGATGGGAAAACACGGTAAACAATGGATAAAATTTGAATATCTTGCCAAAAACCAACAAACGATCTCGTGACAAAAAGAGATAAAACTGGCGGATCGAACCAAAACCACCGGACCTTTTCGACAGGGCCGTCCTTGACGGTATTTTTGGAAAGACGTATAATGAAGACACTAGACAACATGCCCTGAAAAGACAGAAAATAACCGCGGCTCAGGCATCCGACTGCTTGAGACTCGAATGACGGCCCGCGTCCTATGGAGGAAAGGGGCGCAGGGAGAGGAGCAACGACCATGGCTAGAAACGAACAAGCTGCCCGCTTCCATGCGGGGACACTCACAGATGGATGGCATTGGTTTGGCGCCCACCCGGCAGAAAAGCGGGGGAAGGCGGGCTGGACGTTCCGCGTCTGGGCCCCGCATGCGACCGCGGTCTCTGTGGTGGGCGATTTCAATGACTGGGATGAGACAGCGGACCGTCTCACCCGGAAAGGAGAGATCTGGGAGGGGTTCATCCCCGGACTCAGGCCCTATACGGCGTATAAATATGCTGTTTCCGGTGCGGACGGCAAGCTCCACCTGAAAGCGGATCCCTATGGCTTCCACACGGAGACACGGCCTGCCACTGCCAGCAAGCTCTATGATATCTCCGGCTTCCGCTGGGGCGACGCCAAGTTCCGGGAGAGGCAGGCAAAACATCCTGTCTACGATTCGCCGCTCAATATCTATGAGGTCCATCTTGGCTCCTGGAAAAAGCGGGACAACGGCGATTTCGTGGATTATCGGGACCTTGGCAAAGATCTGGCGGCCTACGTGAAAGAGATGGGGTATAATGCCATCGAGCTGCTGCCGGTGACGGAACATCCTTTGGATGACTCTTGGGGCTATCAATGTACGGGATACTTCGCACCTACTTCCCGATTCGGAGGACCCAAGGACTTCATGTGGTTCGTGGACCATATGCATAAGAACGGCATCGCCGTCATCCTGGACTGGGTGCCCGCTCACTTCTGCAAGGACGAGCAGGGCCTGTACCAGTTCGATGGGACCTGCTGCTATGAATATAGCGACCCCAATAAGTGGGAGCACGCCTCCTGGGGCACGCGGGTGTTCGACTATGGCCGTCCGGAGGTGAAGAGCTTCCTCCTCTCCTCCGCACGCTTCTGGCTGGAGGAATACCACGTGGATGGCCTGCGGGTGGATGCGGTGGCCTCCATGCTGTACTTAGATTATGACCGCCAGGGCGGCGCATGGACGCCCAATCAGTATGGCGGGCACGAGAACCTGGAGGCCATCGAGTTCCTCCGAGACCTCAACCGCATGGCGTTCTCCGTGGCGCCCCACGCGCTGATGGTGGCGGAGGAGTCCACGGCATGGCCCCTGGTGACCCGCCCGCCAGATGTGGGGGGACTGGGATTCAACCTGAAGTGGAACATGGGCTGGATGAACGACATGTGTCACTACCTCAAGCTGGACCCCTGGTTCCGTCAGTTCCATCACAAGGACATCACCTTCTCCATGATGTACGCCTTTTCGGAGAATTTCGTACTGCCGATGTCCCATGACGAAGTGGTCCATATGAAGGGGTCCCTGGTGGGGAAAATGCCCGGAGACTACACCAATCAGCTCCGGTGCCTGCGGGGGTTCTATGCCTACCTCCTGGCGCATCCCGGCAAGAAGCTGATGTTCATGGGGGCGGAGCTGGGCCAATGGCACGAGTGGGACTCCAATGGCCAGCTGGACTGGTATCTGCTGGAGGAGGATGAGAACCGCCGGATCCATGACTTTTTCCGGGATGCCAACGCCTTTTATCAGAAGACCCCCGCTCTGTGGCAGATCGATTTCGATTGGGCCGGCTTCGAGTGGCTGGTATCCGATGACGAACATGACAACGTAGTGGTGTTCCTGCGCAGGGACAAGAAGGGACGAGACCTCCTGTGCGCAGTGAATTTCTCGCCCAACACCTATGAGGGGTACCGGATGGGCGTGCCGCCCCGCAGGCGGTATGTCCCGGTGTTCAATACGGATGATCCCGCCTACGGCGGAGATGGGTTCGGCGACACGGAGCCGGTGCCGGTGGAGGATATCCCCTCCCACGGCAAAGCGTGTTCCGCGGCCATCCGCATCCCCGCTTTCGGCGCGGTGTTCCTGCGCGGCGAGGGGACCTTCCCTCGGCCCCGGAAGAAAAGTAAGGCAAAGGAGCTGGAGAAAACATGAAAAAAGAGTGTATCGCGATGCTGCTCGCAGGCGGCCAGGGAAGCCGTCTGTATGTTCTGACCAGTGACATGGCCAAACCTGCGGTGGCATTCGGCGGCAAGTACCGGATCATCGACTTCCCGCTGTCCAACTGCACCAATTCCGGCATCGACACCGTGGGCGTGCTGACGCAGTACCGGCCGCTGGAGCTCAACAGCTACATCGGCAGCGGCCAGCCTTGGGACTTGGATGCCAGCACCGGCGGTGTCCACATCCTGCCGCCGTACATGGGCAGCAAAGGCGGGACCTGGTACAAGGGGACGGCCAACGCCATCTATCAGAACATGGGCTTCATCGATCTCTACGATCCGGACTATGTGGTGATCCTCTCCGGCGACCACATCTACAAGATGGATTACGCCAGCATGGTGGAGCGCCACAAGAAGACGGGCGCCGCCTGCACCATCTCTGTCATGGAGGTGCCCTGGAGCGAGGCGTCTCGGTTCGGTATCATGAGCGTGGATGAGGGCGACATGATCACTGAGTTCGCCGAGAAGCCCAAGGAGCCCAAGAGCAATCTGGCCTCGATGGGCATCTATGTCTTCTCCTGGCGGGTGCTGCGCAAGTTCTTGGAGGAAGATGAGGCGGATCCTGCCTCGGAGAACGACTTTGGTAAGAACGTGATCCCTGCTATGCTGGCGGCGGGCGAGAAGATGGCAGCCTACCGCTTCTCCGGCTACTGGAAGGACGTGGGCACGCTGGAGTCCCTGTGGGACGCCAATATGGACATGCTGCTGCCGGAGTCCGGTCTGGATCTGCTGGATGAGACCTGGCCCATCTATGCCCGCTCTGTCAATGCGCCGCCCGCCTTCCTGGGAGGCCGCTCTCACGTATCTCACAGCGCCTTCAACCGCGGCAGTGACATCGAGGGCACGGTGGAGAACTCCGTCCTCTCGCCCCTGGTGACGGTGGGCGAGGGCGCCCGCGTCAGCTACTCAGTGCTGATGCCTGGCGCAGTGGTGGAACCTGGTGCGGTGGTGGAGTATGCGATCTTGGGCGAGCGCAGTGTCGTCAGCCGTGACTGCCATGTGGGAGGTACGCCGGAGGAGACCGCGCCGGAGGACTGGGGCCTGACTGTGTTGGCGCCAGACTGCCATCTAGCGGAAGGGACAAGGGTGCGCCCTGGCACCATGCTGGGCAAGAACGGTGAGGAGGTGTCCAAATGAAAGGACTGCACGGGATCGTATTCTCCTATGAAAAGCGCAATGACCTGCGGGAGCTGGGGGAGATCCGCTCGGCCTCCTCCATCCCCTTCGGCGGCCGGTACCGGGCGGTGGATTTTGCCCTGTCCAACCTGGTGAACGCCGGCGTCTCGGACGTGGGCGTGGTGCTCCACGGTCCGTATCAGAGCCTGCTGGACCATCTGGGGACAGGCAAGGATTGGGACCTGAGCCGCAAGCGCGGCGGATTGAAGGTGCTGCCGCTGTTCGACTATCAGAAGAGGTGGGGCGGTCCGAGCGCATTCCGGGGCAAGATGGAGGCCCTGGCTGGTATCCGTTCGTACCTGGACACCATCCGTCAGGACCACGTGGTCTTGATGGAGGGCGACCTGGTGGTGAACCTGCCTCTGTCAGACATCTATGAGAACCATCTCCGCTCTGGTGCGGATATCACCGTCGTCTGCGGGAACGACAGTTTCCAGACAGAGAACGGCACCTATTTCGAAGCGGACCACGAGGGGCGTGTGACAGATGTGCTCTATCATCTCAATGTCCCAAGAGGCTATCGGGGACTGGAGGTATACATCCTCTCGGTCCAGCTCTTGAAAGAGCTGGTGGATGACTGCACCAGCCATGATCAGTACAGCTGGCGCAAGGATGTGCTGCAGGCCCGCAGGGGACCTCTGGATCTGCGCTGCTACATCTGGAATGGCTTCGCTGCCCAGATCCGTTCGGTCCAGGAATACTACGACCGCAGCATGCAGCTGTTGGATCCGGCCATCCGAGCGGATCTCTTTTGCCGGGAGCGTCCCATCCGCGCCAAGGGCGCGGATAAATCCTCGGCCTACGTCGGTCCGGACGGCCGCTGCCTGAACTCCCTGGTGGCAGACGGGTGCAACATCGAGGGCACGGTGGAGAATTCCATCCTCTTCCCCGGTGTGGTGGTAGGACCGGGCGCTACGGTGCGCAACTGCATCCTTTTTAAGGAGACGGCGATCGGCAAGGACGCAGAGCTGGCTTATGTCATTGCGGACAAGAACGTGGATGTCCTTGCAGGACGGACACTGATGGGGCACAGCTCTTATCCTATCGTGTTGGCCAAAGGCAGTGTGATCTGAGCGAGAGGCTACCAGAGAGCTCCTCTGGCATGGAGCCGAGCCCGCGCTGGTAGAAGACCGTTGGATATCTGGCTCTCTGGCGGGTCTGCGACCTGCCGGAGAGCTTTCCCGGTCTGCTCCTAGACGGCGGACGCAAGGAAGAAGGAGAAGCCCTCTGGCTCTCCAAGGCGAGATCGTGTGAGAAAGGAGACTTACCGATGAAGATACTCTATGCGACGAGCGAGGCCGTGCCCTTTTGCAAGACGGGCGGTCTTGCGGACGTGGCAGGCTCTCTGCCTGCGGCTCTGGCGGCGGAGGGAGCCGAGGTGGCGGTGGTACTGCCCCTCTACCAAAAAGTGAAAGCGAATTTCGGCCAACAGCTCACCTTCCTGTGCTATGATTATGTGGATCTGGCCTGGCGGCATAGTTACTGCGGACTCTTCTCTTTAGAGCGGGACGGAGTCACTTGGTATTTCCTGGACAATGAGCAGTATTTCGACCGGCCGGACCTGTATGGCTATATGGACGACGGAGAGCGGTTCGGATTCTTCTCTCGGGCCGTGGTGCGGATGCTGCCGCATCTCAAGTTCTGGCCCGATGTCATCCACTGCAATGACTGGCAGACCGCCCTCGTCCCCATCTATCTGAAAGATGACGGCGTGCGGGAGGATCGGTTCCGGAGCATCAAGACGGTCCTATCCATCCACAATATCGAATACCAGGGCCGTTATGGACGGCAGACGCTGGGCGATCTGTTCGGACTGGATCACGGTTGGGCAGACGACGGCACCATCCTGATGGACGGAGACGTAGACCTGCTCAAAGGTGCCATCCTCTGTGCGGATGCAGTGAACGCGGTCTCTCCCTCCTATGCCAATGAGCTGAAGATGCCCTATTTCGCTCATGGACTGGATGGCATCATGCGCAGGTGCGGGTATAAGCTCTCTGGTGTGCTCAATGGGATCGATATGGAGCGCTATGATCCGGAGACGGATAGCCACATCGCGGCCCGCTATTCCGCCGCCGATCTCTCCGGCAAGGCCGCGGACAAAGCGGAACTCCAAAAGATCATGGGACTGCAGCAAGAGCCATACGTCCCCATCGTCGGCATCGTCAGCCGTCTGGTGGCACACAAGGGGCTGGACTTGATTTGTGAAGTCCTTCATGATATGATGGAACTCCCGTTGCAGTTGGTCATACTTGGAAAGGGCGACAGGAAGTACGAGGAGTTCTTCCGCTGGGCCGCCCAGCAGTACTCTGGCCGTATGGCCGTGCGTTTAGATTACAATGAAGACTTGTCCATGGCCATCTATGCAGGCGCGGACTTGTTCCTGATGCCGTCCAAGAGTGAGCCGTGCGGACTCTCCCAGATGATCGCCATGCGCTATGGCACCGTCCCCATCGTGCGGGAGACCGGCGGCCTCAAAGATACGGTCCATCCTTATGAGGCCTGGCGGGACGCCGGGAACGGCTTCACCTTTGCCAGCTATTCCAGCGGGGATATGCTGCACGTGATCCGTGAGGCCGTCTATCTCTACAAGGATTATCCAGATGCCTTCGGCCGCCTGCGCCAGCGGGCTATGGCCTGTGACTTCAGCTGGGGACGCAGCGCGAAAGAGTATCTGCGGATCTACAGCAACGTTACAGGACAGCCGTGGCCTGCACCCGCCGCGGAAGCGCCCGCGCCTGTGGTGGAAGTGCCTGCACCTGTCGCGGAGGAGTCCGTACCTGATGCGGAAGCGCCTGCACCTGTCGCGGAGGAGTCCGCGCCTGATGCGGAAGCGCCTGCACCTGTCACGGAGGAGCCCGCGCCTGATGCGGAAGCGCCCGCGTCTGTCGCGGAGGAGCCTGTGCCTGCTGCGGAAGAGCCCGGCAAGAAAGCGCCGGCAAGAAAGCGCACGGCGAAAGGGACGAGCAAAAAGCCTGCGGTAGCCAGGAAGTCCGCTGTCAAAACAGGGGGGAGATCCTCTGCAAAAATAGATCCATCGAAAAACAAGACCGCCGCGAAAGAAAAAGAAGACGCGGCGGAGTAAGGAAGGCTCATGACACCATTTACCACAAAAACTTTAGAAAAAGCCCTCACCGCAAAGCTGATGCAAAATTTCGGCAAGGCGCCTGAGGAGGCTACCGACGGAGAGATGATGCGTACCTGCGCGCTCGTGCTGCGGGACGTGATGGCGCTCCGAGAGGTGGAGACCCGCAAAAAGACCCGCAAGGACCACAAGAAGCAGGTCCACTATCTATCCCTGGAGTTTTTGATGGGGCGCAGCCTCATGAAGAACGCTTATAACCTGGAAGTCCTGCCCCAGCTGCGGGAGGCACTGGACCACCTTGGCTTCAAGGCGGCGGACATCTTCGAGATCGAGCCGGATGCAGCGCTTGGGAATGGCGGTCTGGGCCGCCTGGCTGCGTGCTATCTGGACTCCATGTCCACGCTGGAGATCCCTGCCACCGGATATTCTATCTGCTATGAGCTGGGCATCTTCCGGCAGAAGATCGTGGAAGGCCAGCAGGTGGAGCTGCCTGACGACTGGAAGGATCTGGGCGCAGCCTGGCTGATGCCAAAGCCTGCTGAGGCGCAGGAGGTCCGCTTCGGCGGTACCCTGCGGGAGTTCTGGGACGATGGACATCTCCACATCGTCAACGAGAATGCCACGGTCGTCCAGGCCATCCCCTGCGATATGGAGATCGCCGGATATGGCACAGAGCATATGAACGTCCTGCGGTTGTGGGACGCTCGGTCCACACAGCCGGTGGACATGACCCTGTTTTCCCGGGGGGAGTATCTCAAGGCATCTGAGGACGAGGCCATGGCCAAGACCATCGCCAAGATCCTCTATCCTGAGGACAACCACCTGGAGGGCAAGTCCCTGCGGCTGAAGCAGCAGTATTTCTTCGTCTCCGCCACGGCACAGTCCATCGCCGCCAAGCACCTGGAGACCTATGGGACGCTGCGCAACTTCCACGAGAAGAACGTCATCCAGATCAATGACACGCACCCGGCGCTGGTGATCCCGGAGCTGATGCGCATCTTCATCGATGATGCGGGGATGGACTGGGACGAGGCATGGTATATCACGACCCACTCTGTGGCCTATACGAACCACACTGTCTTGGCAGAGGCGCTGGAGCGCTGGCCGCAGAACCTGTTCGAGCATTTCCTGCCCCGCATCTGGCAGATCACCATGGAGATCGCCCGGCGGTGGCAGGAGAAGGTGGAAGCGTTCTACCATGACGGTGCCAAGACGGAGAAGATGGCGATCATCTGGGATGGTGAGGTCCGCATGGCGAACCTGTGTATCGCCGGAGGCATGGCGGTCAATGGTGTCAGCGGCCTCCACTCCGAGATACTGAAAAAGGATGTATTCAAGAGCGCCTATGGGATGGAGCCCTGGAAGTTCCAAAACGTCACCAACGGTATCGATCACCGCCGCTGGCTCAGCGAGATCAATCCAGGCCTGGATGGCCTCATCCGGGACCTGACGGGCGGAGACGCCTATCTGCTCCATCCGGAGGTGCTCCAGAAACTGGACGCCTATGCCGACGACAAGAGCGTGCTGGAGCGCCTGGCAGATATCAAGCGGGCCAATAAGGAGATGTTCGCCGCGCATGCCAAGCGGTCCCGCGGCGTGATCCTGAATCCGGACGCGATCTTCGATGTACAGGTGAAGCGCCTGCATGAATACAAACGGCAGCTGCTGAACGTACTGCATATCATCACGCTTTATCAGACGCTGCGGGACGCGCCCGGCTATATCACCCAGCCGCACACGTTCATTTTCGGCGCAAAGGCTGCACCGGGCTACGCAGTGGCCAAGAGGATCATCCGACTCATCAACTCCCTGGCCGATCAGATCGACCATGACCCTGTGTGCAAGGACAAACTCCAGGTGGTGTTCCTGGAGAACTATCGGGTCTCCTTGGCGGAACAGCTCATGCCCGCCAGTGAGGTCAGCCAGCAGATCTCCACTGCAGGGAAAGAGGCCAGCGGTACAGGCAACATGAAGTTCATGATGAACGGCGCTCTGACCGTCGGCACGCTGGATGGCGCCAACGTAGAGATGAACGAGGTGTTGGGGGACGAGAACATGTTCCTCTTCGGCCTGCGGGCAGATGAGGTGGACCGTCTCAAACGGGATGGATATGTGCCCCAGCGGCTCTACAGCAAGGATGAGACGCTGCGCCGCTGCCTGGACGCCCTGCGTACTGGCTTCCGGGACGGTGTACGCTATGACGATCTGTATCAGCGGCTGCTCTTCGGCAGCGGCGGCAGCCCTGCAGACGAGTATCTGCTGCTGGCAGACTTCGAGAGCTACTGTCAGGCAGAAAAGCGCATGGTGCGGACTTACGCCGACCAGGAGGCATGGAACCGGATGAGCCTCCACAACATCGCCCGCAGCGGGATATTTGCCGCAGATCGGGCCGTCGCAGAATACGCAGATCATATCTGGCATGTGCCGCACCGCTGAGGTGCGGAAGAGAGAGGGCTGTCCGGCCCTCTCTTTTTTGTGGCAGATCCTTCAGATAAAATGGGATCTTTTGCCCACCTGATGCATGTTCCCTATAGAAAGGCCTTTCGACCCTGAGACGAACGAGGTGAGACAAGTTGACGGATGTGGAATTCGAACAGGCGGTGGAACGGTACGGCGACATGGTCTTCCGCTTGTCGTTCAGCTATCTGAAGTGCCGGGCGGATGCGGAAGATGTGATGCAGGAGACATTGCTCAAACTCTATACGGCGTCCGGCCCATTCCGCTCTGTGGACCATGAGCGGTATTGGGTGGTCCGCGTGGCGGTGAACGAGTGCAGGAAGCTGCTCCGCTCTCCGTGGCGGCGGCGGGTCAGTCCCATGGAGGAGCTGCAGGAGGCGGCGGTATTCGACGCACCAGCGCAAAGTGAGCTGTTCCAGCACGTGATGGCGCTGCCGCCCAGATACCGGGTAGCCATCTATCTCTACTATTATGAGGACTATCCCATCCAGGAGATCGCCCAGATCATGGGCGCCAAGCCCTCCACAGTCCAGACTTGGCTCATGCGGGCCAGGGGGAGGTTGCAAACGATCTTGAAGGAGGCAGAGAGCGGATGATCGATCAGCGTATGTATCGTGAGACCTTTTCCAAACTATGTGCTTCCGAGGAAGCGAAACGGGAGATCATAGAACGGATGACTACACAGACAAAAACATACAAGCGCCGCCCACTGCGGACCCTGGGCCTTGCGGCCGCAGTGGTGGCCGTACTGTGCGTGACGGCGGGTGCTGTCAACGCCGCCACTGGCGGCGAACTGTTCCAGCGCTTCACCATCGTCTGGGCCGGGGAGGACCGGCTGCGAGCCGTGGACACTGCGGGCAATGAGGTGATGGTCACGATGGCAGGCAGCGAGTTGGTGACGAAGGAGGACGGGCGGCTGTTCTTATCCGCCGATGGGAAAAAGATCGACATCACCGAAGCCATGGAGCGAGATGGGGGGTACCACTATGCATATGAGATGACCGTCGTCCATGAGGACGGCAGCGAGGAGATCCGGACCGTCACGATCGATGTCACGGGCGGGACCGACCAGTGGACCGTTACCCAGGACAACGGCGATGGAACGGCATATACGCTCGTCGGAACAGAGGACGAAGTGGAAGAGGTCGATATCGCCCTGGGCACAGGCACGAGAGAAGGGCCATCGGCCGGCGCTGCAGCAGACTGAGCGAGCGGCACTGCGATGCCAAGCGATGCGGCGCCCGGTGCGGCCAAGACAAGACCAACTGGAAGGGCAGGCGCCTTCCTGCTGTGCACATGACAGGAGACGGCGGCAGCCAGGAGACGTTCGCTCCAGATGGAGCGCGGGTCCGCCGCCAGGCAGAACAGGGCCTGGGAAGCGCGGTGCCGGCGGCCGAGTGGCATAGCGAAACGCCTGAGGCGGACAGGGACAAGCCCTGTCCGCCTCAGGCATCAGCTGCCGACCAGCGGCCCATGATCATCCAAGCGGTGGATGGCGGATCACAGATGGCCGCTCACCGCTCTTTACTCAGACCAAGCAGATAATCCGTACTGACTCCATAGTACTTGCTCAGGGTGATCAGATGATGGATGGGCAGCTCATTGGCTCCTCGTTCGTACCGGGCATACATCGTCTGCGATGTCCCCAGGACCTCTGCGATCTGCGTCTGGGTCTTGTCCGCATCTTCCCGCAGATCCCGCAAAATACGTACATAGTCCATTCCGTTCACTTTCCACCCTCCATATGCGTGTCCGCTGATGAACTCAACGAAGATAATTTAACATAAAAGAGAGCACGTATGAAACGGAAAACACAAAATTTTACTACAAAAAAATCAAAAAATAAGATTAAATTGGCAAAAATGTAAAGATTTGAAAACATCGGAAAGATTTTCCAAAAACAGGAGGAAAAGGGCACGCTTTACAAGTAGACGCGTTCTGGGTATAATAAAAAACTGGAATGTTGTCGGCCGCGGTCTATTGGAGGAGCGGCCGCGGAATGAGGAAGAGGAAAGACGGCTATGGAATATACACAAGGCGTCCGGTTCGACAGCTTGGGCCTGTCACCGGAGATCATGCGCGCCATCGAGAAACGAGGGATCGAGATATCCACTCCTGTCCAGGCAGGCTGCATCCCGCCGATGATGGACTGGCAGGACGTTATCGCCAAGGCACCCACGGGCACCGGAAAGACGTTCGCATATGGGATCCCGATCGTGGAGCACATCGACCCGGAGGATGAGAGCGTCCAGGCGGTGGTGCTGGCCCCCACGCGGGAGCTGGCCATCCAGATCACCGGGGAACTGCGGGACATCGCGGCGTTCAAGGCCGGTGTACGCAGTGTGTGTCTTTATGGCGGACAACCCATCGGGAAACAGATCGACATGCTGAAAAAGCGCCCGCAGATCGTGGTGGCGACGCCGGGACGGCTGGCGGACCACATGAAGCGGCGTACGGTCCGAGTGGATACGGCGAAGACGGTGGTGCTGGACGAAGCGGACCGGATGCTGGATATGGGGTTCATCCATGACGTCACCCGGCTGCTGGACCGGATGGACAAGCGGAAGAACCTGGGACTCTTTTCGGCCACCATCTCCCGGGAGGTGATGGATATCGCTTGGGTGTACCAGCGAGACGCGGCGGAGATCACAGTCCGAGAGGACGAGCAGAACAAACCGGACATCAAGCAGTTCCGCATGGACGTCTCGTTCAATGGGAAGGCAGACGCCATCGCCAGCATCCTGCGGGAGACGGGGTTCGACCGGTGCATGGCCTTCTGCAATACGAAGGGTTCTACGGAGCGCATCACCAAATTCCTGCAGATGCAGGGCATCGATGCCGAGTGCATCCATGGAGATATCCCCCAAAAGAAACGGGAGCAGGTGATGGAAAAGTTCCGCCGCGGAGAGCTGCAGGTGTTCGTCTCCACGGACGTGGCGGCCCGGGGCATCGATGTGGACGATGTGGACATCGTGTTCAACTGCGACGTGCCGGATGAGAACCAGGACTATGTGCACCGCATCGGCCGTACCGGCCGCGCCAAACGCCAAGGTGTGGCGGTGACGTTCGTGGCGGACTATCCCTCCAAGATGCGTATCGATGACATCGCGAAGAACACACGCAATGAGATCCTCCCCGTGCGCTTCGGTGAGGATGGGAAGTTGGAGCTGATCCAGAGCTGACAAAGAGACAGGCAGGGGCAGCGCAAAGACTCGAGAGCGGGAAGAGGCCGTCCGGCAGGGCGGCCTTTTTGATCGGAGACCACCTGACGTGCGGAGAGACGAGCGTCGATGCCCCCTGTTTAAGCTGTGGATGTGACAGGCATCATCCCCAGGTGGCTGCATGAGGGATCCGGGAGGAGCAGAGATGGGAGGCGAGGACAGTCCCTTGAAAAGCATGGGGCTGCGCATCCCCCATCGTGGATCGTCCGCCCCTTTACAAAGGCGCTGCGGAGGACAGGTCTCCGGGGCGTGTTCCCCCAGCTTCCATAGGAGAGGCTCCTCTCTGGGAGGAGCCTTCCTCGAGACATACCAGGATCGTGAATAGACCTTGAATTTTGTCACTATTTTGTTACTATTTTTGCCTGGCTCCTTTACAAGGCGGAGAAAACTCTCTATAATGATATCGTTCTCGACAGGACGTCCGGCGCTGCCAGCCTGCGCAGCGTCGTTTTCTTATCCCGGACAAAGGAGCGATACCATGAACGTTTGGAAACGGTGGACCGCGCTGGCAGCAGCAGTGGCACTGAGCCTGATCGTGCTGAGCGGCTGTGCCGGCGAGGGGGCCGACGTCTCTCTGGCAGTATGCGCAGGGAGCACACCGGAGGACCTGGATCCCATCTATGCAACGCAGACAGGGGACCAGACTATCCTGGTGCATCTATATGAGAACCTCATGCGCAAGACCGTGGACGTCTCTGGCGGGACCACGGTCACCAATGGCTTGGCCAAGAGCGTGGAGCAGGAGGACAACTACGATGGGACCTATACATGGACCTTCCGCCTGCGCAGCGCCCGCTGGTCCGATGGCCGCCGGGTACGGGCGAATGATTTCGTATACGCCTGGCAACGGCTGGCCGATCCCGCCAATGCCTCTCCCTATGCGGACATGCTCTCAGTGGTGGCCGGCTACGACCAGGTGCAGGAGACCGGCGACGTGAGTCTGCTGCAGGTCTCCGCCGAAAACGATACTACGCTGGTGGTAGTCTTGAACGGGAAATACGACTGGTTCCTGGACGAGGTCTGTACTGCGACGGCGACTCTGCCTGTGCGGCAGGATGTGATCGAGGCGTGGGAGACGGCCGCTGCCGCGCAAGAGACAGCAGCGGAGGAACAGGAGAGCGGCGAAGCGGGACCGGCGGAGACGGTGGAGCCCTGGTGGGCAGACCTGGAGGGGCTGGTGACGAATGGACCATATACGGTGGAAGACCATACAGATGGGGCCTCTCTGACCGTGACGGCGTTCGAGGACTATCACAGTGCGGTCGGTCCCTCCCACATCGTGTTCCGATTTGCCGACACGGCAGAGGAGGCCTGGGCCCTCTATGAGCAAAAAGAGGTAGACTTCGTCTGGGAACTGCCTCAGGAGCAGCTGGAGGCCGCGGCGGAGGACGAGGCAGCTGCTTTGACCACGGAGCTGGGCACCTATGCAGTGCTCTATCGCTCCGATGAGACGATATTGGCCGACCCGGCGGTGCGCCGGGCCATGGCGCTTGCGATAGACCGAAACGCAGTGGCTGCGGCGGCGGGCGCGACGGCCCGTCCTGCGGAAGGACTCGTTCCACCCGGTGTGCCCGGCGGTGAGGGAGAGGGAGACTTCCGCACAGACAATGCGCTGCTGGACAATGAGCCGGCACATTTCCAGGAGCGCTGCCAAGAGGCCCGTCAGATCCTTACGGAAGCTGGGTATCAGGGCCAAGAACTGGGCGAGCTGGAGTATCTGTATGCAGATATCGGTAGCGATCAGGCGGTGGCGCAGGTCCTGGCGGACACCTGGAGGGAGGTCCTTGGCATCACCGTGACGCCGCGGGGCGTGACGGAAGAAGAGCTGCAGGCAGCGTTGGAGAGTGGTACCTATACGCTGGTGGGCGTACAGTTGAGTGCCATGGGCAATGACGCTGAGTGCTTCTTACTGCCATGGTCCTCTCAGAGCGGCGAGAGCATCACGGGCTATGAGAACAGCGCCTATGATACGCTGATGGCGGTCATCGCCAGCGCCTCTGACGCCGCTGCGCGGATGGGATGTCTCCATGACGCGGAGGTGCTGCTGCTGGAGGACAGCGCGCTCTCTCCGCTGTATACGACAGTGACGGACTGGGAGCTGAGAGATACGCTCACGGGACTCTGCCGTGATGCCAGAGGCTGGTTCAGCTTTTCCGGCGTCACACACCGGAGCACATGATATAGCATGATATCGCCGGAGCGGCGGGGAAGGAAGGCCTCGCCGCTCCGGCCCCCGCAGGGGACGATCGAAAAAGGAGGGAGCGGCAGATATGGTGGTGGGACGGTTCGCGCCTTCCCCCAGCGGACGGATCCATCTGGGCAACATCCTTTGCTGTCTGCTGGCCTGGCTCAGTGCCCGCCAGCAGGGCGGACGGGTGGTCCTGCGGATCGAGGATCTGGATACTGCCCGTTGCCCACGGCGCTATGCAGACCAGATGGAAGCAGATCTGCACTGGCTGGGCCTGGACTGGGACGACGGCCCGGGAAAAGAAGGTGGACACGGACCATACTACCAGAGCCAGCGCACCAGCAGATACCGGGCGGCGTTAGAGCGCCTGGAGGCCATGGGGATGGTGTATCCCTGCTTCTGCACCCGTGCAGAGCTCCACGCGGCCAGTGCCCCGCACCGGGAGGATGGACAAGTGCTCTATCCCGGTACCTGCCGGGATCTGACGGCCGCACAGGCGGCAGAACGGGCCCGGCAGACGGGACGCAGCCCTGCCCTGCGGCTGCGGGTGCCGGACCGGGAGATATCCTTCACAGACGGCCATATGGGCCCCTACAGCGAATATCTGCCGCGTGATTGTGGGGATTTCCTCCTATGCCGCTCCGATGGCATGTTCGCCTATCAGCTGGCGGTAGTGGTGGATGATGCCGCCATGGGAGTGACGGAGGTCGTCCGCGGCGCGGATCTGCTCGCTTCCACGCCGCGTCAGCTACTGCTGTATGATCTGCTGGGCTTGTCCGCTCCGAGGTTCTTCCACTTCCCCCTCCTGCTGGCCGCGGATGGGCGGAGGCTCTCCAAGCGGGACGCAGACGCGGGACTTGAGGTCCTGCACGATCGCGCCACGGCTGCGGAGATCTTGGGCAAGCTGGCATATCTGGCTGGGTTCAATCCATCCGCCCGGCCGCAGACGGCGGAGGCGCTGCTGCAGGACTTTGCTTGGGACAAGGTCCCCCAGTCCGATATCCGGATCCCAGAGGGACTGTTCTGATGGGGCGGACGCCATGCGCGATACAAAAAGCTGACAGGTATCAGAAGATACCTGTCAGCTTTTTCACATCGAGACTTCGTACTGCGTCACGTCTCCTCTGGTCGTTCCGGAGGGAGCTGTACCTCTGGCATCAGCTCCCGGCTGATGATGGTGAGCATATCCTCCAGTTTGGTGCGATCTTCCGGAGAGAAGCGGGCTGCGATGCGGTCCATGACCTCCATCATATAGGAGATGCTGATGTTGTAGTAATCCACATACTTCTGGGTGACCTCCAAATGATACTCTCGCCGGTCATCTGGGGATTGGACCTTGCGGAGATAACCCTTTTTGATAAGACTGTTGACCTTATAAGCGGCGTTGGGCGGTGAGATGCACATGAAAGTTGCGAACTCGTTCACCGAGGGACGGCCCAGAGCTTGGATGGCCTCCATGCAGAAGGTCTCCACTGTGGTCAGACTGGCCTCCCGGTCCTGGAAGCGCCTGAAGATCTCTTGGTAAAAATGCAGTTTGAACTTGGTATATACATCCAGGAATCGATCTTTCAGCATGTCAAAAGCCCTCTTTTCCATGGATCACCCATCCAGAGGGAAAACCAGCGGCCGTCATTCCGCACCGATGGCAAAGGTCAACTCCGCTGTGCAGGCCACCTTGCCGTTGACAGTGGCCTTGCACTCGCCGACCCCGACCGGGCCCCGGCGCTTGGTGAGGACGCACTCCATCTCCAGCACATCGCCGGGCGTCACCTTCCGGCGGAAGCGGGCATTCTTCACACCGCCGAACAGGGCGAGTTTGCCCTGGTTCTCCGGCAGAGACAAGATCGCCACAGCGCCGACCTGAGCCATGGCCTCCAGGATCAGCACACCAGGCATGACATGCTCCTGCGGGAAATGCCCGCAGAAGAACTGCTCGTTGACGCTGACACACTTGATGCCCTTGGCCCACTGGCCGGGTTCATAATCGGTGATCCGATCCACCAGCGCGAAGGGGAACCGGTGTGGCAGGATCTGGGCGATCTGATTGGAATTGAGTTCCATGGTTCACGCCTCCCATTTCTTGAACAGCAAGCTGCCGTTATGCCCGCCAAAGCCCAGCGAGTTGGAGAGAGCATAGCGGATGTCCGCAGACCGGCCCTGGTTGGGGACCACATCCAGATCGCAGGCAGGATCGGGTACTTGATAATGGATGGTGGCGGGGAGATATCCGTCCCGGAGGGCCAGAGCGGAGAAGATGGCCTCGACCGCGCCTGCCGCACCCAGCATATGGCCGGTCATAGACTTGGTGGAGCTCATGGCCAGCTGATAGGCGTGGTCACCGAACAATGTCTTGACAGCGGCGGTCTCACCGGCGTCATTCAGAGGCGTGGAGGTGCCGTGGGCGTTGATATAGTCAACATCCTCCGGCTTGGCTCCGCCATCTGCGACGGCCATCGCCATGGCCTTGGCGGCACCGCTGCCGTCAGGCCGAGGCGCAGTCATGTGATAAGCGTCACAGGTAGCGCCATAGCCTGCGACCTCGGCATAGATCTTAGCACCGCGCCGCTTCGCGTGTTCCAGCTCCTCCAGCAGCAGGATACCGGCGCCCTCGCCCAGGACGAAGCCGCTGCGCTCCGCGTCGAAGGGGATGGATGCGCGTGCGGGGTCGGGCTCCTGACTCAGGGCTTTCATAGAGGTGAAGCCGCCGATGGCCAAGGGCGTCACGGCGGACTCCGTGCCGCCGCAGAGCATCACATCAGCATATCCGTCCCGGATATAGTGGAAAGCATCGCCCACGGCGTTGGTGCCGCCAGTACAGGCGGTGACAGGACAGGAACACATCCCCCGGAAGCCGGTGTGGATGGCGATCTGGCCGGCCGCCATATTGCAGATGCCCGTGGGGATATAGAAGGGGGAGACCCGATCCCAGCCGCGCTCACGGCCGCGATCATGCTCCGCCTCCGTGATGGCGAGACCGCCGATGCCGCTGGAGACGATGACGCCGCAGCGGTCCGCCTCGGCCTCATCCAGGGTGAAGTCTGCGTCAGTCATGGCTTCCTTGGCGGAGACCACGGCGAACTGTGTGAAGCGCCCCATGCGCTTGACTTCCGGCTTGGGCAGATAGTTCTCGGGGACGAACCCTTTCACTTCTGCAGCCAGCTTGACTTTCTGGCTGGAGGGATCGAACTGGGTGATCGGTGCGATGCCGCAAACGCCATCTTTCACGGCCTGCCAGCTCTCTTGCGCGGTAAGGCCCACGGGCGTGACGGCTCCGATGCCGGTGATGACGACTCTGCGTCGTTCCATAGTGTACCTCCAATTGCATTCGAGATATGACGGCGGATCCAGGAGACGCCGTGCGAGGCCGCCTCCTGCGCCTCTGCGAGATGCGCTTGTCCGCCGCAGCAGAGACACGTCCGCACTGCGGACGTTGGGGGGAGAAGGCCGGGATATCCCGGCCGATCGCCTGGAGGGACACGAGTCCCTCCAGGCGGTCGATCACATGCTCATCCCGCCGTCCACAGCCAGCACCTGACCGGTGATATAGGCGGCTTCGTCACTGGCCAGGAAAGCCACGGCCCGGGCCACGTCCTCGGGCGCGCCCAGCCGGCTCATGGGGATGGCGGAGAGGGTAGCGGTCTTGGCGGCCTCCGGCATGGCGGCCGTCATGTCCGTTTCGATGAAGCCGGGGGCCACGGCGTTCACCGTCACGCCCCGGCTGGCCAGCTCCTTTGCCAGAGACTTGGTCATACCGATGACGCCGGCCTTACTGGCAGCATAGTTCACTTGACCGGCGTTGCCCCGCAGGCCCACTACGCTGGAGAGATTTACGATCCGGCCGTAACGCTGCTTCATCATGGGGCGGGAGACCGCCTTCATGCAGAGGAACGTGCCCTTGAGATTGGCGGCGAGGACGGCATCGAAGTCGGCCTCTTTCATGGTCATGAGCAGGCCGTCCCGGGTGATGCCGGCGTTGTTCACCAGGATATGGATAGCGCCGAACGCCTTGGCTGCCGCATCCATCAAAGCTTGGACCTGAGCGGCGTCAGACACATCGCACTGGACAGCCAGTGCCTTGGCTCCCAGCGCCTCACAGGCGGCTACGGTCTCATTGGCCGCCGCCTCGTTCCCGGCATAACACAATACCACATTGGCTCCGTGACGGGCCAGCTCCAGGCATACGGCTCGGCCGATGCCACGGCTGCCGCCGGTGACGACGGCGGTCTTTCCAGCAAGATCCATCATGCTTTCTCCTCCATCAGTTGTTCCAACGTCTCCGGCAGGCCCTCCACATCTGCTGCAGTCTCCACCGCGCAGACAGGTAGGCCGGGGACAGTCTTCTTCACGAATCCGCTGAGAGCCTTGCCCGGGCCGATCTCCACGATAGCGTCCACGCCCATAGCTGCCATCTTGCGGATGGAATCCTCCATGAACACGCTGCTTTGCACCTGCTTGACCAACAGGTCCGGGATCGTCGTTCGCGCGTCCTTCACATCTCCCAGGCAGTTGAAGATCACGGGGATGGAGGGCTCAGCGAAAACGACGCTTTGGAAACGCTCCCGCAGGGCGTCCCCGGCAGGGGCCATGAGCGGGGTATGGAAGGGACCGCTGACCTTCAGAGGGAGGCAGCGGCGGGCACCCTTCTCCTTGGCGAGGGCGGCGGCCTTCTCCACGGCGGCTTTCTCGCCGCCGATGACCAGCTGGCCGGGGCAGTTGTAGTTGGCGATCACCACGCAGCCCAGGTCCGAAGCGATATCGCAGGCCTCTTGCAGAGGCGCTCGGTCCAGGTTCAGCACTGCCATCATGGCGCTTTCCCGCCCAGCGGCGGCCGCTTCCATGGCCTTGCCGCGGAAAGCCACCAGCTCCACGGCCGTCGCGGCATCGAACACACCAGCGGCATGGAGAGCGGAGTATTCCCCCAGAGACAGGCCGGCGGCCACCGCAGGGACGATGTCTCGCTCCCGCAGCAGGGCCGTCAGGCCGGCAGCGAAGGCCACCATGCAGGGCTGGGTGTAACGGGTCTGGACCAGGACACCGTCCGGATCCTCGAAGGATATCTTTTTGAGATCGAAATCCACCTGTGCGGCGGCCGCATCCAACACTGTACGGAAAGTGGGATATGCCTCATAGAGATCCGCCCCCATGCCGGGATGCTGACTGCCCTGTCCGGCGAAGAGAAAGCCGAGCTTCATGCTTCACCGCCCCATTCCGCGCAGACAGCCGACAGGACAGACTTGCTGCCGGCATAGAGCTCCTCGAAGATCTGGCGCACGGGCTTGATCTCATGGAGCATCCCGGCCACTTGCCCGCTCATGACGCTGCCGTGCTCCACGTCGCCTTCCAGCACGGCGCGGCGCAGGCCGCCCAGAGTCACATGTTCCAGCTCGTCCAGGGAGGCGCCCCGCTTCTCCAGCTCCAGATACTCCCGGGTCATCTTGTTCTTGAGGCAGCGCACGGGACCACCGACAGAGCGGCCCGTCACCACGGTGTCGCTGTCCTTGGCCTTGAGGATGGCCTGCTTGTAATTGTCATGGATGGGGCACTCCACGCTGGCCAGCAGGCAGGTGCCTACCTGGATGCCGCAGGCGCCCAAAGCGAAAGCGGCCGCAGCCTGGCGGCCATCGGCCACGCCGCCAGCGGCCACCACTGGTACGTCCACCGCATCGATGACCTGCGGCACCAGGGCCATAGTGGTCATCTCACCTACATGGCCGCCGGACTCTGTGCCCTCGGCGATAATGGCGTCCACGCCGTAGCGGACCAGCCGCTTGGCCAGGACCGCCGCCGCCACCACGGGCAGGACCTTGATCCCGGCCTCTTTCCAGGCAGGGATGTATTTGCCGGGATTGCCTGCGCCGGTGGTGACCACCTTGACGCCCTCTTCCAAGATGACACGGGCGATATCATCGGCATAGGGGCTCATCAGCATCAAGTTGACACCGAAGGGCTTGTCCGTCAGTTCTTTGGCCCGGCGGATCTCCTGGCGCAGCCGGTCGCCATCCCATCCGCCAGTGGCGATCATGCCCAGTGCACCGGCGTTGGAACAGGCGGCGGCGAATTCACCGGTGGCGATGTTGGCCATGCCGCCCTGGATGAAGGGGAACTCTGTCCCCAAGATCTCATTGAGCTTTTTCATAAACATCTCCCATCCACCGCGATACGCGGTACGAATCGAACTGAAATTTTCTCCGGCGAAGTGGGGGATCCCCACCATCTCCGCCAGAAGTCCGGCACTGTATGGAACCTTGTCCGGAAGAACGGTTTGGGACCCAGAGGATCAGGCGAATTCCACGTAGGCGCCGCCCCAGGTGAGGCCTCCGCCGAAGCCCACCACTAAGACTCGAGAACCGGGTCCCACTTTCCCCAGTTCGTGGAGCTCGCTGATGACCAGAGGGATACTGGCGGCGGAGGTGTTGCCGTATTCACCGATGTTCTTGTAGTATTTCTCCTGGGGGATGTGATATTTCCTCACGGCCAGATCGATGATCCGGGCATTGGCCTGATGGAAGACGAAGAAATCCACATCATCCATGGTCTTTCCCGCTTTGGTCAGCACCTGGTCGATGCAGTAGGGCACGGCCTCCACGGCGAATTTGAAGACCTTCGTACCCTCCATGTAGATGAGACTGGGCACGCCTTTTTCCACGCCGGGGACCCGCAGCACCTGATCGGTGCCATGGCAGCCCAGGACGGCGGAGATGGAGGGCCATTCCGCACGAGACTCCACCACGACGGCACCGGCGCCGTCACCGAAGAGGATGCAGGTGCTGCGGTCCTCCCAGTTGGTGATGCGGCTGAGGTTCTCCGCGCCGATCACCAGGCCGTACTTGCGCTCGGAAGCGGCCAGCAGGCACTCCATGGTATGAAGAGCATATAGGAAGCCAGTGCAGGCGGCGTTGAGGTCGAAGCACACGGTGTCGTGCGGCAGGCCCAGCTCCCGCTGGAGCACACAGGCGGCGGAGGGCACCAGGGTATCCGGCGTCAGCGTGGCCACGATGCACACGCCGATCTGCTCCGCTCTGATGCCGGCGTTCTCCAGAGCCCGCCGGGCGGCCGTCACGGTCATACCGGTGATGGTCTCGCCCTCCGCCAGGTGATGGCGGTGGGTGATGCCGGTGCGTGTGGTGATCCATTCGTCGTTGGTCTCCACGATCTTGGCCATATCGTCATTGGTGACGACTTTAGAGGGGACACCGCGCCCGGTGCCCCTGATCTTGATCCCGTTCATTGCTCCTCCTTCTCGGGAGCGGCCGCTCCCATCTTTCTGAATTTCTGGTACCGGGCAGCGGCCAGGGCGGGACCCTTCTCTTTTTCCAGCTCAGCCAGGCAGCGGCTCAGGTACAGGTCCACCTGGCGCATGGCGATGGCAGGAGCTTGGTGCGCGCCTCCCTCAGGTTCCGGGATGATATCGTCGATGACGCCAAGGGCCTTGAGATCTGGAGCCGTCAGCTTCATCAAGTCGCAGGCCTCGCTGCTGCGGGAGGCATCTTTCCACAAGATGGAAGCGAAGCCCTCCGGGGACAAGATGGCGTACACCGCGTTCTCCAACATGAGGACCCGGTCGGCCACGCCCAGCGCCAACGCGCCGCCGCTGTTGCCCTCACCGGTGATCGTGGCGATGATGGGGACCGTCAAGCGGCTCATTTCCATCAGGTTGCGGGCGATGGCCTCACCTTGGCCCCGGGCTTCAGCTTCCAAGCCGGGATAGGCGCCGGAGGTGTCGATGAACGTGAGCACCGGGCGGCGGAACTTCTCCGCCTGGCGCATCAGCCGCAAAGCTTTGCGGTATCCCTCCGGATTGGGCATGCCGAAGTTGCACTTGAGGTTCTCCTCCAGCGTCTTGCCCTTTCGGGTACCGATGACGGTGACAGGCCGGCCGTGGAACAATGCTACACCGCCTAAGATGGCGGCGTCCTCACCGCAGAGGCGGTCGCCCTTCTGTTCGAAGAAATCGGTGAACAGAGCGGAGATATAATCTGTGATGCCGGGCCGCTGAGGGTCTCGGGCGATGGCGACCCGCTGCGCGGCGGTCAGTGTCTGGTTCATGCGCGGCCTCCTTTCTCATGGAGACGCAGGAGCTGGGCAAGCGTCTCCCGCATACGGATGCGGGGGACCACCGCGTCCACGAAGCCGTGCTCCTCCTGGAATTCCGCCCGCTGGAAGCCCTCGGGAAGTGTCTCACCGATGGTCTGCTGGATCACTCGCGGGCCGGCAAAGCCGATCAGGGCGCCCGGCTCCGCCAGGATGATGTCTCCCAGGGAGGCGAAACTGGCGGTGACACCGCCTGTGGTGGGATCTGTGAAAACGGAGATATAGAGCAGGCCCTTTTCCGAGAAGCGAGCCAGGGCCGCGCTGGTCTTGGCCATCTGCATCAGAGAGAGGATGCCCTCCTGCATGCGGGCGCCGCCGCTGGCGGCGAACAAGATCAAGGGCAGGCGGTTCTTGGCGGCGTATTCGATGGCCAGAGTGATCTTCTCCCCCACGGCGGCGCTCATGGATCCCATGAAGAAGCGGCTGTCCAGCACGCCCACCACGCACTTGCGGCCACCGATGGTACCAGTGGCGGTGACGACGGCCTCTGCCAGGCCGGTCTTGCGCTGCGTGGCCTCCAGCTTGGCCCGGTATCCGGGAAAAGACAGAGGGTCGCCCGCAGGATACTTCGCGTTGAGCTCACGGAAAGAGCCGGGGTCCAAGATAGTGCTCAGGCGGTAATAGCCGCCGATAGGGAAGTGATAGCCACATTTTGGGCACACGCTCAGCCCTTGGGCCACCAGCTTGCGCTCACTGGACTGGCCACACTTGGGGCATTCGATGGTGGCGTCGGCCAGGGTCCGGTTGTCCCGGATGGCTTTCATGGCCAGGAGCCTGGCCCGGCGTTTGGCAAAGATGCTGTTCACAGGCTCGCCTCGCTTTCATCGAGCTTCCGGTTGAAGGCCAGCAGCTCCTCCAGATGTTCGTCCAGGAAAGCGGTGGTGCACTGGCTCAGGATGAACTCGGGGTGATAGAGGATCTGATAGGAGAGCTCCGCATTGGTGGGGAAGCCCTCCAGGCAGAATTCCTCCAGACAGCGGCGCATCTTGCGGATGGCCTGCACCCGAGTGGGAGCATGGGCCAGGAGCTTGGCCGCCATAGAGTCATAGTAGGGAGAGAGGGTGCAGCCATTGTACAGGCAGGAGTCCACCCGGACCCCGTTGCCGCCGGGGAAGTGTAGGAAATCCACTTTGCCGGGACAGGGACGGAACCCATGGAGGGGATCCTCCGCATTGATGCGGCACTCGATGGCATGGCCATGGAGGACTACATCCTCCTGACGGATGTCCAGCGAGAGGCCGGAAGCGATGCGGAGCTGCTCACGCACCAGATCCACCCCGGTCACCAGTTCGGTGACTCCGTGCTCCACCTGGATGCGGGTATTCATCTCCATGAAATAGAAGTGTTCCCCGTCACTGTCCAGCAGGAACTCCACCGTACCGGCATTCTCATAGCCGACGGCCTGTGCTGCCCGGACAGCAGCGTCGCCCATCCGTGCCCGCAGTGCAGGTGTCAGGCACCAGGCGGGCGCCTCCTCGATGAGCTTTTGGTTGCGCCGCTGCACGGAACAGTCTCGATCTCCCAGATGGATGGTATGACCGCAACGGTCTGCCAGCACTTGGAATTCGATATGCCGGGGACGGAGCACCAGCTTCTCCAGATACATCTCGTCATCGCCGAAGCAGGCCTTAGCCTCGGCCTTTGCCTCGGCGTAGGCGCCAGGCAGGTCCTCGGGCTGCTCCACCCGCCGGATCCCGCGGCCGCCGCCTCCGGCACTGGCTTTCAGCAGCACCGGATACCCCACGGACTCAGCTGCTGCCAGGGCCGCCTCCACAGAGGCGACTGGACCATCCGAACCAGGAGTCACGGGGACTCCGGCTGCCTGCATCAGGCTCCGCGCGGCGGATTTGGAACCGGCCTTGCGGATCGCGTCCCCAGAGGGACCGATGAAGGTGAGGCCCGCCTGAGCGCAGGCATCCGCGAAATCGGCATTTTCAGACAAAAAGCCATAGCCGGGGTGGATGCCATCGCAGCCAGTGGCCTGTGCCACGGTCAGGAGGGCCTCTTGATTCAAATAGCTATCTGCGGCCCGAGCGGGACCGATGCATACGGCCTGCCCAGCCAATTGGACGTGGAGCGCTTCCTGGTCAGCTTCGGAGTAGACGGCCACCGTCTCGATCCCAAGCTCCCGGCAAGCGCGGAGGATCCGCAGAGCGATCTCGCCCCGGTTGGCGATCAAAACACGCTTCAGCATGGTTCACACCGCCCGATAACGGAACAGCGGTTCTCCGAAGGCCACCAATTCACCGCTGGCTTTGAGCACTTCCTCGATGACGCAGTCACAGGGGGCGGGGACTTCGCTCATCATCTTCATGGCCTCGATGAGGCACACAGTCTGGCCCTTGCTCACCCGATCGCCGACAGAGACGAAAGGCGCTTGGTCCGGTGCGGGCGTGGCGTAATATGTGCCGACCAAGGGGGCGGTGATGACGTCGCCCTGGGTGGTCTGCTCCGGTGCAGGAGCGGCGGCTGGTGCAGCCGGCACAGAGACGGCTACCGGTGCTGCAGGGGCTGCCACAGCACGCGTCAATTCTATAGTGAACCCGTCGTTGGACAGCTTCATGGCCTGGAGCGAACTGCGCTCGAAGCGATCCATCAGGTCAAAGATATCTCGATCGATCATATTGGCTCCTTTCTCAGTGGAAAGTTGTCCCGCCGGAGAGCATATCCCCTCCGGCGGGGCGAGTAGCCTCACTGCTTGTGGGCTTCCAGATAGTTCATGATGTCGCCGACGGTCTTGAGGTCCGCCACGTCCGCGTCGTCGATGTGGATACCGGTGGCCTCTTCCAGAGCCATCACCAGCTCCACGGAAGCCAGAGAATCGGCATCCAGATCGTCTGCCAGGTTCGCCTCCAGAGTCACCTGATCGGCTTCACAGCCCAGGGTCTCCACGATGATGTCGCGCACTTTCTCGAATTCCATTTGCGATACTCCTTGTCGATCCATGTAGAATTGTAAAATTATTTTAGTTAAAAATTTTTAAATAAAATAATTCAGCCTGATTGTATGCGTTCAGGCTAGATTTGTCAAGAGAAATTTGGAAGAGATCTGGTCAAAAAAGGAAGATCCGGGAAGACGCGCCTATCCGGTTTGAAAAAAACTTGAGATTTCAGCTTCTTGACGAAAAATAAATATTCCCTTTTCAACGAACTTCCTTTATAATCCCTTTGTACATTTCCGGCAGGCCCGCCCAACGGCGCGAGCTGCGCGGCGGGATAGGAGCTGCCGGGCCACAGATGGCCGCGAGGCTGTAAGCTGTCAGCAATAGCAATAATAAAAGTAGTTAGTACATCATAGAGCGAGGGCGGGAGTTATGAAAATCGTTATCGTTGGCGCTGGTAAAGTGGGGTCAGCCCTGACGCAGCAGTTGTCGGCCGAGAAACACAAGGTGACGGTCATCGAGCAGAACCCCCAGATCGTGGAGAACATCATCAACATCCATGACGTGATGAGCGTGTGCGGGAACGGCGCGGCGTACCTGGTGCAAAAGGAGGCCGACGTGCCCCATGCAGACCTCCTCATCGCCACGACCTCCAGTGACGAGATCAACATCCTGGCGTGCCTGGTGGCCAAGAAACTGGGCGTGCAGCATACGATCGCACGGATCCGGAACCCGGAGTATGAAAAGCAGCTGCGCTTCATGCGGGGCGATCTGGGACTGTCTATGGCCATCAATCCGGAGAAAGTCGCAGCCCGGGAGATCGCCCGGGTGCTCCGTTTCCCCAACGCTATGAAGCTGGAGCCATTCTCGAAGGGGCGCTTGGAGCTGGTGGAATACCGTGTGGCAGAACACACCAGTCTGGACGGGGCGCGCCTGTCCGATCTGTACCGCAATGTGCGGGCCAGGGTGCTGATCTGCGCTGTGGCACGGAAGGAAGAGACCATCATCCCTTCCGGCGATTTCGTGCTGCGGGCAGGGGACAAGATATATCTGACTGCCGCTCCGGCCGAGCTGGAGCTGTTTTTCCGGCATCTGGGCGTGTTCAAGCGGCGGGTCTCCTCCGTCATGATCGTGGGCGCCAGCAAGATGGGCTATTATCTGGCTGCCCAGCTGCTGGAGATGGGCATGAGCGTGAAGATCATCGACCGGGATGAGGAGCGCTGCGTCCACTTCGGCGAGCTGCTGCCCAAGGCCCTGGTGATCGTAGGTGACGGGACCGACAGTGAGTTGCTCCAGGAGGAGGGCGTGAGCCAGACGGATGCTTTCGTGGCCATCACCGGCATGGATGAGGCCAACATCCTCATGGCCATGAACGCCGCCAGACAGGCGGGAGACTGCAAGGTGGTAGCCAAGATCAACCGCAAGGCTCTAGTGGACCTGGTGGCCTCGGAGGAGATGATCGACAGCGTCGTGTCTGCCAGCAGCGTCACCACGGAGCTGATCATCCAATATGTGCGGACCATGCAGAACGCCTCCGGCTCCAAGGTCAAGACGCTGCACCGCCTGGTGGACGGCCGGGTGGAGGCGGTGGAGTTCGGCGTGACGGCGGATTCCCCTCTGATCGGCGTGCCGCTGCGGGACCTGCCGATCAAAGACAACGTCCTGATAGCCGGGATCGTCCGTCCCAGTGGACAGCTGATCGTCCCTTCGGGCGAGAATGCCATCAGCCTGGGGGACGATGTGATCGTGGTCACCACCGACAGTACGCTCCAAGACATCCGCGGCATCCTGAGATGAGAGCGAGGGGATACAGATGAATTATCGGATGATCCTATTCGTCATCAGCAGGATATTGCTGGTGGAAGGCGCACTGCTGCTGCTGCCCATGGTGGTCGCGCTCATCTATGGGGAGGCCGTGCAGCCGTTCTTGATCCCGACCATATTGCTCTTGGCCGTGGGATCCGTGATGGGCCTGTGCAGGCCCCGGCAGACGTCCATCTACGCCCGTGACGGTATGGCGGTCGTGGCCTTGGCCTGGATCCTCCTGTCTGTGTTCGGCGCCCTGCCGTTCTATCTCTCCGGCTCCATGGAGAGCTTCGTGGACTGCATCTTCGAGACGGTCTCCGGCTTCACTACCACAGGCGCCACCATCCTGACGGAGGTAGAGTCTCTGGATCGGAGCATCCTGTTCTGGCGCAGCTTCACCCACTGGGTGGGCGGCATGGGCGTCCTGATGTTCGTCATGGCCATCCTGCCGATGTCCGACGGTCACGGGATGCACCTGCTGCGGGCGGAGGTGCCTGGCCCTTCCGTCGGGAAGCTGGTGAGCCGGATGGGCGATACGGCGAAGATCCTCTACAGCATCTACCTGGTGATGACCATCATCGAGGTCGTGCTGCTGGTGGCGGGAGGGATGCCTTTGTTCGACTCCCTCATCCATTCGTTCGGCTCCGCCGGTACGGGCGGTTTCAGTAACCGGAACTTGAGTGTGGGCGCCTATGACAACGCGTATTTCGACATCGTGATCGGTGTGTTCATGCTGCTGTTCGGCGTCAACTTCAACCTGTATTACTTCCTGCTGGTGCGGCGGTTCCGGGACGTGTTCCATTCCGAGGAACTGCGGGTCTATCTGGGCATCGTGGCAGTGGCGGTGCTCTGCATCGCCATCAATATCCTCCACCTCTATGACTCCTTTGCTGAAAGCCTGCGCTACGCGTTCTTCCAAGTCTCTTCCATCATCACCACCACTGGATATGCCACAACGGACTTCAACCTCTGGCCCACGTTCTCGAAGACGGTCCTGGTGGTCCTGATGTTCATCGGTGCGTCCGCCGGTTCCACGGCCGGCGGCATCAAGGTGGCGCGGCTGGTGATCTTGGGCAAGGCGTCTTTGAGCGATATGCGTAAGATGCTCCACCCCAATGCGATCTCCACGGTCCGGTTCGAGGGGAAGCCTCTGGGCGAGAAGAACGTCCGCAGCGTCCACCTGTTCCTGACGGTCTATCTGCTGGTGTTCGCGCTCTCCTGCTTGTTGGTCTCTCTGGACGAGTTCGATCTGGTCACGACCTTCACTGCAGTGACGACTTGTATCAACAATGTAGGACCGGGTCTAGAGATGGTGGGTCCGATGGGCAACTTCTCCGCGTTCTCCGCCGCCTCGAAACTGCTGCTGTCGTTCGACATGCTGGTGGGCAGACTGGAGATATTCCCCATGCTGTTGCTGTTCGCACCGTCCATCTGGAAGCGGAAGCTGCCGGCGAAGCGGCCGCAGCCCCAGGGGCCGGCGGGCCTGTGAGCGATGGCCCATGGGGTGTGGCGCGCACATCCTGAGCAAGAGATATCGAGAAGCCCTCTGGTGCGGCACAGCTGTGCCGCACCAGGGGGCTTCCTTTTGCATGGAGAGGACAGCCATCCAGCCGCCCGGGAGTCTCGAACAGGAGATCGTGAAGGATAGCCGTCGGGAGGAGATGTCTCCCGGCGGCCGCCTTTTGGCCAAGATGGGATATACAGACAGGGAGGCGTGAGGCCTTTTCGCCTGCGTATCAGGAGGCGCGTTCCTCAGCATCCCGGACCTCCCGCAGGGTCTGTCCCTGGGCGCTCAGATCGAGGGAGAAGAGAGGATCCACAGGGACGGCCAGATACATGCCGTTCCCGTATGTATAGGCGCCGGCGGTGACGCCCACCACCTGTCCATAGACATTGAGCAGCGCCCCGCCGCTGCTGCCTTGCGAGATATCTGCGGTGTTCATGACGCAGGGGATGGAATAGCGCTCTACTACCCGCCCGATGGCGCTGACCACGCCTTGGCTCACTGCCAGGCCCTCACTGAGCGGGCTGCCGAGGGCGTAGACCTGCTCGCCCAGGTGGAGGTCCTCCGAGCCTGCCAGTTCCAGATAGGCGAAAGCAGGGGTGGTGCGGTGATCCACCGCAGTCCGGGAGATGCGCAGGACCGCCAGATCCATCTCCGTGTCATACCAGACCACGGACTCCACAGGGTACGTCTCCCCAGTAGAGAGCGTGACGGTGGCATGGATGAGGTCCTGGATGGAATGATAGTTGGTGACGGCCAGGCCATCGGCACTGATGAAGAACCCGCTGGCGCCGGTGGAGGGGAGCTGAGCGTCGATCTCCACCGGCCGCTTGTAGCCGTCGAGCTGGAACACGGCTGCCATGCAGCGCTCCGCCACCTGCCGGGCAGAGAGCTCATCCGTCATGAGCCCAAGGGCGTTGGCAGCGGCGCGGGAGCATCTCCCGGCCTCCACCAGACGGCGGATCGGAGTGCCGTCACCGTCCTGATAGGGGAAGGTCGCCGCCTCCAGCATGATTTGGAACAGATCGCCCCGGCACAGCGTCCCGGACCAGCTCCGGGACACCAGACCGATGTGCTGGGCAAAGGTGGCGGCGCCGTCTTCAGCGATGGGGCCGTATCCCTCCGCATAGCCCAGCATCCGCAGCAAGGCAGCGCACCAAGCATCCGCGGTGATGGGAGCGTCTGGCTGGAAGTCCAATGCTGTGACGCCCGTCATCCATCCCTGGTGGACGGCATAGTCCACAGCTTCCTGCGCCCAAGCGGGCACATCGCGGAAACCGGCGAACCAGGAGTCCGCCGTTGCGGCCTCCTGCGCGCCTGCCAGGCGCACCAGCAGCACTGCGGCTTGTCCCCGTGTGGCGGGGGCGTCCAGTGCATAGCCGTCCCCGGTGCCATCCACCAGGCCCAGGGTGGCCAGGGCATCTGCGGCCCGGAGCGCCTCTCCTTCCAGTGCGGCGGCGGTGGGGACCGCGGCCACCAGCAATGTCAGCGCGCACATTAGCGCGAGGAAACGATGTCTCATATTCGGGCATACCTCCGATCGTCAAGATGCCACCATTCTAACACCCCACACCAGAACTGGCAAGGGCGGCTGCTGGACACGCCGGAGAAAACCTGCTATACTGGCCCTATCAACGAGAAGGAGCGCATGATGGCGGAACAGATCGGGAAAGACCTCTGGCGGCTGGAGATCCCCTTGGTGGGGAACCCGCTGAAGGAACTCAACAGCTATCTCATCACCGGCGAGCGGGCCCTGCTGATCGATACAGGCTTCCGCCAGGCTCCCTGCCAGGAGGCCATGGAGCGGCAGCTCCGTGAGTTGGGCGTGGACCGGGACCGGATGGATATCTTCCTCACCCATCTCCACAGTGACCACACGGGCTTGGCACCGGAGCTGATCCGGCCGGGCTGTCAGATATCCATCGGCCGGACCGACGGCCTGCGCCTGCTGAGAGAGGGGCGAGAGGAAAGCTGGCGGGCCCTCTCCGAGGCCTATGTGCGAGAGGGGTTCTCCCCAGCGGAGATGGCGGAGCTCTGGGAGACGAACCCTGCCAAAGTGGCTGCTCCGCCCCATTGGGAGGGCTACACGTTCCTGGACGATGGGGACGTGCTGACCTGTGGGGACCACCGCCTGCGGTGTGTGCTGACGCCGGGCCATACCCCAGGCCACATGTGCCTATATGACGAGGAGGCCGGCTGGCTCTTCTGCGGGGACCATGTCCTCTTCCACATCACGCCCAACATCTGCCGCTGGAGCGGCGTGGAAGACGCGCTGGGAGAGTATCTCCACAGCCTGGAGCAGGTGGCAGATCTGCAGGTGAGGCAGCTGTTCCCGGCGCACCGGACAGAGACCGGCGATCTGCAGGCGCGGGTGGCGGAGCTGCAGGACCACCATGCCCGCCGCATCGCCAGCACGCTGTCGATCGTCCGCCGGCGGCCGGGCCAGACGGCTTATGACATCGCCGGACAGATGGCCTGGAGCATCCGCTGCCGCAGTTGGGAGGATTTCCCGCTCCAGCAGAAGTTCTTCGCTGTCGGTGAAGCGCTGGCCCATCTGGACTATCTGGAGGTCCGCGGCCAAGTGCAGCGCTGGGAGGAGGACGGCAAACATGTCTATCACGCCTGAGAGGCGAATGGTTATCGAATATGGAGTTATCGAAGGAGGTCCCTAACATGGAAGTGAAAGAGATCCTCAGCAGATGCGATCACACGCTGCTGGCACAGACGGCGACTTGGGATGAGATCCGCGCCCTGTGCGACGATGGGATGCGGTACGGCTGTGCCAGCGTGTGCATCCCGGCCAGCTATGTCCGGCAGGCGGCGGCTTATGTGGAGGGGAAGCTGCCCATCTGCACCGTCATCGGCTTCCCCAACGGTTACGACACCACCGCAGCCAAGTGCTTCATGGCCACGGACGCTGTGGCGGATGGAGCTGCGGAAGTGGACATGGTCATCAATATCGGATGGGTGAAAGACCGGAGATGGGACGAGCTGCTGGCGGAGATCCGGGCCGTGAAAGCCGCCTGCAAGGGCAGACTGCTGAAAGTCATCATCGAGTGCTGCTTCCTCACGGATGAGGAGAAGATCAAGATGTGTGAGATCGTCACAGCCTCTGGCGCGGAGTATATCAAGACGTCCACCGGTTTTGGCGGAGGCGGCGCCACGCGGGAGGACGTGGCTCTGTTCGCCAAGCACGTGGGGCCCCATGTGAAGATCAAGGCGGCCGGCGGCACCGCCGATCTGAAGGATGCCGAGGACTTCATCGCACTGGGGGCGTCCCGTTTGGGCACCAGCCGCATCGTCAAAGCCGTGAAGGCCATGGAGGGCTGATGATGGGTACGCCGCACAATGAAGCGCCGCAGGGGGCGTTCGCCAAGACCGTCCTCATGCCGGGCGACCCGCTCCGGGCAAAGTTCATTGCCCAGACGTTCCTCCAGGGCGCCAAGCTGGTCAACGATGTCCGGGGCATCCAAGGATGGACCGGGACGTACCAGGGGGTACCGGTCTCGGTCATGGCCTCCGGGATGGGGATGCCGTCGATCGGTATCTATTCCCATGAGCTGTTCCACACCTATGATGTGGACAACATCATCCGCGTGGGCAGCGCGGGCGCCATCTCGCCCAAGCTGGAGCTGCGTGACGTGATCTTGGCGCAAGGCGCCTGCACGGACTCCAATTATGCCCACCAATATGGACTGCCCGGAACGTTCGCGCCCATCGCGGATTTCACGCTGCTGGAGACCGCGGTGGCCGTGGCCCGCCGGATGGGCGTGGAGCCTCCGGTGGGGAACGTGCTCTCTTCCGATGTGTTCTACAACCAGGCGGGAAACACCTTGGACTGGGGCAGGATGGGCGTCCTGGCGATAGAGATGGAGACCGCCGCCCTCTACTGCAATGCGGCCGAGGCCGGCAAGCGGGCGCTGACCATCTGCACCGTGTCTGACAGCCTGGTGACCGGCGAGGAGCTGCCGCCCGCCGCCCGCCAGACCACGTTCACCGGCATGATGGAGATCGCGCTGGGCGTGGCTGTGCAGATGGCGGGACGAAGGGCGTGAGAGGACCGCGCAGCTGCACGGCAAGAGAGAGGGGACCGGCCGGTCCCCTCTCTGCACGCTGTGGGTGGACCGATATGTCAGCGGCGCGGCGGCGATCTTTCTATTTTTACCAAAAATGCCGCAAAATGCAAAACATTCATGACATCCGGTTGAAATCGATGCAAAGAATTGCTATAATGGCGCTGACAGTACAGGGTTCCCATTTATTGCCCCACTGTCAAAAAATCGAAGGAAGGTATGATACCAATGAAGAAGTTTCTTGCAGCGGTCCTTGCATTGGTCATGTCCCTGTCTCTGGTGGCATGCGGCAGCGAGCCTGCTTCTGAGACTCCCCCGGAGGACAGCCAGCAGAGCGACACCACGGAAGAGGTTGCAGTCAGCGCTGACGACATCAACGACAGCATGACCTCTGATGACGGGCAATATCAGGTGGCGTTCGTCACCGATGTCGGCCAACTCAAGGACAAGTCCTTCAACCAGGGCACGTTCGACGGCGTGAAGCTGTATGCTGATGCCAACGGCCTGAGCTACAAGTATTATCAGCCCGCGAACGGCAACGAGGCCACGGACGACGACCGCTATGACGCCATGAAGGCCGCCGTGGAGGCTGGCGCTGACGTGGTGGTGTGCGCCGGGTTCCTCCAGGAGGCCGCGCTGCGCCGCGCAGCGATGGAGTTCCCCGATACGCCGTTCGTCTTCATCGACGGCTATCCCCTGACGGAGGACCCCGACGATCCCAACAGCGCTGTGCTGACCAACGTGGCAGGCATCTCCTTCAAGGAGGAGCAGTGCGGTTACTTCGCCGGCTATGCCGCGGTGAAGGACGGCTTCACGAAGCTGGGCTTCTCCGGCGGCGGTGGCGGCACCAATGATGCTTGCTGCCGGTTCGGCTATGGCTATGTCCAGGGCGCCAACGCCGCTGCGGAAGAGCTGGGCATCACGGTGGATATGAACTATTCCTGGGAGTACGGCGCCAGCTTCTCTGCTTCCCCGGAGCTCCAGACCATGATCAACGGCTGGTACGCCAACGGCACGGAGATCGTGTTCGCCTGCGGTGGTTCGATGTTCCAGTCCATCTCTGCCGCGGCTTCCGCCAATGACGGCTATGTGATCGGCGTGGACGTGGACCAGTCCGGCGAGTCTGACGCGGTCATCACCTCTGCCATGAAGGGCCTGTCCGACGCCGTGCAGTGGGCAGTCGCCAAGGTCTATGACGGCACGTTCTCTGAGATCGGCGGCGTGGGCACCTCCCTGGGTGTCAATGAGAACTCTGTGGGCCTGCCCACCTCTGATGAGGCTTGGCGCTTCGATACCTTCACTGTGGAGGAGTATGAGGCTCTCTATCAGCAGGTACTGGATGGCACTCTGGTCGTGGACAACGACTTCTCCAAGCTGGAGAGCACGGAGTGGAGCAACGTGAACCTGAACGTGATCTGATCGAAGGACCGCTTATTTGGACGGGGAGGGACGCATATCATGCGTCCCTCCTCGTTTTCTTTTTGGAAGGGACTGGGATGGCGCTTGTGTTTTCCAGTACGGTATTATATAATATACATATTCTGAACGAGGAGGCGGGATGAGGAACATGCAAGCTGAGAACATCATCGAGATGCTCCATATCACGAAAGAGTTCCCGGGCATCATCGCCAACGATGATATCACGCTCCAGCTCCGCAAAGGGGAGATCCATGCGTTGTTGGGGGAGAATGGCGCGGGCAAATCTACGCTGATGAGCGTCCTCTTCGGCCTCTATCAGCCAGAGGCGGGGGAGATCCGAAAAAATGGGAAGACCGTGCGGATCGACGACCCAAACGATGCCACTGCCCTGGGGATCGGTATGGTGCATCAGCATTTCAAACTGATCGAGGTCTTCACGGTCCTGGACAACATCATCCTGGGTGCTGAGACCACGCGGATGGGGTTCCTGCAAAAGCGGGAGGCCCGGCGGAAGGTGGAAGAGCTCTCCGAACGCTACGGCTTGAAGGTGGACCTGGATGCCAAGGTGGAGGATATCACCGTTGGCATGCAGCAGCGGGTGGAGATATTGAAGATGCTCTGCCGCGACAATGAGATATTGATCTTCGATGAGCCCACCGCAGTGCTGACGCCTCAGGAGATCGACGAGCTGATGGCCACTATGCGGGAGTTCGCTAAAGAAGGAAAATCCATCTTGTTCATCTCGCATAAGCTCAACGAGATCATGGCCGTGGCCGACCGGGTCACTGTCCTGCGCAAAGGCAAGTGCATCGGTACGGTAGAGACGAAGGATACCGACAAACAGAGCCTATCGAACATGATGGTGGGCCGTCCGGTGCAGTTGGAGGTGGAGAAGGGACCGGCAAAGCCCGGTGAGGTGGTGCTCCATGTGGACGGGATGAGCGTGCCGTCCCGCACCCATCGCAAGCGCAGCGCCGTCAACGACGTCTCCTTCGACGTCCGGGCGGGCGAGATCGTCTGTGTGGCCGGCATCGACGGGAACGGGCAGACAGAGCTGGTCTACGGGCTCACCGGTCTGGAGAAGACCAGCGGAGGCACAGTGACGCTCTGCGGCCACGACATCTCCCATGCCTCCATCCGCCAGCGCAACCGCTATCTCAGCCATATCCCGGAGGACCGCCACAAGCACGGTCTGATCCTGGATTTCACATTGGAGCAGAACATGGTGCTCCAGAAATACCGTGAGCCCCGTTTCCAGCATCTTGGATTCATCAAAGAAGGAGAAGTCCGGGCTTACGCCCAGCAGCTCATCGAGCAATACGATGTCCGGAGCGGACAGGGCCCGATCACTGTTGCGCGCAGCATGTCCGGCGGGAACCAGCAGAAAGCCATCATCGCCCGGGAGATCGATCGGGAGCTGCCGCTGATCGTGGCGGTCCAGCCCACCCGCGGACTGGACGTGGGCGCCATCGAGTATATCCACAAACAGCTGGTGGCCGAACGGGACCGGGGACGCGCCGTACTGCTGGTGAGCCTGGAGCTGGATGAGGTCATGAGTCTGAGCGACCGCATCTTGGTGATGTACGAGGGCGAGATCGTGGGAGAGCTGGACCCCAAAAAGACCTCGGTCCAAGAGCTGGGCCTGTATATGGCTGGCGCCAAGCGAGCGGCGGAAGGAGGGGAGAGCGCATGAAGCAGTCAGCGAACGGACTTTTGAGCCGAGACAGCACCAAGACCGTGCTGGCGTCCCTGATCTCGATTCTGATCGGCCTGGTGGTGGGCAGCGTCATCATCCTGTTGGTGGGGCTGGCTGATCCGGACCTGAGCCTCTCCAGCGCTTGGGAGGGGATCCGCCTGGTGTTCGGCGGCCTCCTCAGCACTGGGCGGGACGCCGCGGGCGCGCTGACGTTCGGCTTCAACCCCACCAATGTGGGCAATATGCTTTTCCGCGCCACGCCCCTGATCCTGACGGGCCTCTCTGTGGCGGTGGCGTTCAAGACGGGCCTGTTCAATATCGGTGCCCCGGGCCAATATCTGATGGGGACCGCCGCATCCCTGATGCTGGCCTTGGGCATCCCGTCGGAGACCGTGCCAACGGGGCTCATCTGGTGCATCGCGTTCCTGGGCGGCATCCTGGCCGGCGCGATCTGGGGCTGTATCCCTGGACTGGTGAAGGCCCTGCTGAACATCAACGAAGTGCTGGCCTGCATCATGACCAACTGGATCGCGGCCAATCTGGTCACCTGGATGTTCGACGGCAGTGATTTCCGCAACTTGGTGGAGAACACGAAGAGCGGCTATATCTACAAGACGTCCTACAACGGTGTGGAGACCGCCAAGTTGGGACTGGACAAGCTGTTCCCCAATTCTCAGGTCAACGGCGGCATCGTGATCGCCATCGTGATGGCGATCCTGGTCTATATCCTCATGACGAAGACCACGCTGGGCTATGAATTGAAGGCCTGCGGGTCCAACCGTCACGCGGCCCGATATGCCGGCATCCGGGACAAACGGAACATCGTGCTGTCCATGGCCATCGCCGGCGGCCTGTCGGGGGCGGCGGCCGCGCTGTACTATCTCTCCGGCAATACGGAGTTCTTCTGGTCTACATACCAGACGCTCCCTGCCATCGGCTTCAACGGCATCCCCGTCGCGCTGCTGGCGGCCAGTAACCCCATCGGGGTGGTGTTCACCGGCTGCTTCATGTCCATGCTGGACATCGTGGGCCTGCAGCTGACGAACCTGACCGCATATAACGAGTATATCACGGATGTCATCATCGCCACCATCGTGTATTTGAGCGCGTTCTCGCTGGTGATCCGGATGCTGCTGAGCGGGCGGAAGAAGCACAAGACCGCTGTCTCTGTGGAGACAGCGTCCGCTGCCGGCCCGGTCCCGGCGGAGGCGGCTCCTCCGGCAGAGGCCGGCGGGCCGGAGACGGACGGGACGGAGGAGAAAGGAGGCGAGGCCACATGACGTTCTTGATCCAGCAGACGCTGATCTACGCGGTCCCCCTGATGATCGTGGCCTTGGCCGGCGTGTTCGCCGAACGCAGCGGCATCATCAACCTGGCGCTGGAAGGCATCATGATCTTCGGCGCGTTCGCGGGCGTCCTGTTCGTCAACCTGACCCAGCAGGCGGGCGTGTTCGCGGGTGCCAAGGAGGCCGGGAACTGGGTGGCGCTCCAGGGCTTCGAACTGCTGGCCATGCTGGTGGCGGCTCTCGTGGGCGCGCTGTTCTCCCTGCTGCTGAGCTTCGCTTCTGTGAACCTGAAAGCGGACCAGACCATCGGCGGCACGGCGCTGAACCTGTTGGCCCCCGCCCTGGTGCTGTTCCTCATCCGGGTCATCGCAAACCAGAACACGCTGCAGATGGCTGAGGGGGATGCCGCCAGCTGGTTCATGATCCGCAAATCCACGCTCGGCATCGACCGCAGCACGGATCTGGGGTTCCTGGGCGAGACGTTCATCAACCGGGTGTACTTGGCCACTTACATCTGTATCCTGCTGTTCATCGTGCTCTCGATCATCTTGTATAAGACGCGCTTCGGTCTGCGCCTGCGTTCCTGCGGCGAGAACCCGCAGGCCGCGGATTCGCTGGGGATCAACGTCTATCGGATGCGCTATGCCGGCACCACGATCTCCGGTGCTCTAGCGGGGATGGGCGGTTTCGTGTACGCGTTGACCACCGCGAACTGTGCTTCGACCGGCGATGTGGCGGGGTTCGGGTTCCTGGCCCTGGCCGTCATGATCTTCGGCAACTGGAAGCCCTTGAACATCGCTGGCGCGGCATTGCTGTTCGGCCTGTTCAAGTGCATCGCCGCCTCCTATGCCAGCATCGATATCAATGGTGACGGCGCTTTCCTCCTGGCGGAGATCGGGATCAGTCCCCATTTCTACCGGATGCTGCCCTATATCATTACGCTGGTCGTCCTGGCGTTCACCTCCCGCAAGTCCCGCGCTCCCAAGGCGGAGGGCGTCCCTTACGACAAAGGACAGCGCTGACGGCATAACGAAAAGGAATATCTTGTCGAAAAAATACCCTCCGTTGTCACTCCATGCAGTGACAGCGGAGGGTATCTCCTGTTTTCAGCCCAGCACATAGCCGGCCAGGAGCGCGGCCAAGAGGGCAGAGAAAAGTCCCTGGCAGGCTTTCCCGGCAAGGCAGGGCCAAAGACGCAGGCCGCTGCCGTCCAGTACGGCCGCCGTTTGACACAAGACGGACGCTCCGCCCCAGCCAGCAGCGGCGGCGGCCAGGATGAAGCCGAACGTGTCGGCGGTGAGGAGGGGCGTCAGTGAGAAGAGCTCCAACAGGCCCACGAGGCACGCAGCCAGCCGGCTGCCCAGGCTGACCAGCGGGCGGGTGAGCACGTAGAAAAGGGTGACGAAGGCGCATACGGAGAGGATACCCGATAGAGAGGAGCGGACCGCTTCCACGAAGGTCGTGGCCAACCGGATGGCCCGCACCGGCGTCCGGCTCAGATGGGTGGCGGAGGACGCATGGCCACAGCGCCGGAAAAGGAGCCCGGTCAACAGGGCCGACAACAGGTGGATGAGCCATAGCCAGACACCGACGCGCACACTGCCGAAGACGCCCACGCCCAGGACGCTGATGAGGAACACCGGATTGGACGTATTGGCGAACGTCAGCAGCCGCTCCGCTTCGCCGCGCTCCAGCAGTCCCTGCCGGTAGAGATCTGCCGCCGTTTTGGCGCCGATGGGATAGCCGCCTACCACCCCCAGCAGCAGCGCGGCGCTCCCAGAGCCGCTGACTCGGAACAGCGGCTCCATCAGCCCTGCCAGCCATGGTGCCGTCAGCTCTCCGAACCCCAGGGACAACAGCAGAGAAGAGACTACTAAGAAGGGGAACAGGGCCGGTATCACGGACCGTGCGCATAGGCGCAGGGCCTCTTCCACAGCTGTCCGCACCGCCGCCGCGTCTGCCAGGAACCAGACCAGGACCCCGCACAAGATCCAACAAACGGGGAGCTGCCAACGCTTCATGATCCATCACCCCTAGACGCTATGCCGGATGGAAGCGTGGTATGCCACGGGACAGGCAAGTTCGCCCCGGCTCGCGCATACAGTCGGGGGAGAGGTGAGACGGCACATGGAACGAAACCGGAGAGAGCGGGACGGGGGCGTCCTGGAGACCGTGGCAGAGCTGTTCGACCTGCCCGCAGACGTGGTGGCAGGTCTGCCCAGGCTGGAGATGGTGGGCAGCCGGCAGCTGTATGTGGAACGGCATACGGGGATATTGTCCTACAGCCAGGAGCTGATCGACGTGAACACGTCCGGCGGGGTATTGCGTGTCAAGGGGGAGGGCCTGACATTGGTGGCCATGACCGGTGAGGAGCTGCGGATCAGCGGCAGCATCTCCAGTGTGGAGTGGATGAGGTGAGGAGAGGAGGGCGCCTGTATGCTCAAGCAGCTCGTGAACCGCCTCCAAGGGCAGGTACACATCCAAGTAGAGACAGCGTTCCCGGAGCGGGTATTGAACCTGTGCGCTGCCAGAGGGCTGGCCTTCTGGGACCTGGAGTGGAAGAGCCCGACCACGTTCACCTGTCGTCTCGGCCGCCGGGACTTGTCTGCGCTCCGGCGGTCCGTGAAGGGGAAAGACTGTACAGTGACGGTGGTGCGGAAAGAAGGCGTGCCATTCTTCCTGGGACGGTTCCGGCGGCGGTATGTGCTGCTGGCGGGCCTTGCACTGAGTGCGGCTGCCCTCTTCTTCGGTTCCTTTTTCATTTGGGACCTCACGGTGGAGGGGAACGAGACCGTCACAGAAGAACGGATCCTGAGAGCTCTGGAAAAGAACGGCGTGAGCATCGGGACCTTTGGCTTCTCGCTGGATGGTGAGGACATCCGCAACCATGTGCTCTTGGAGATCCCCGAGCTGAGCTGGATCAGCGTGAACGTATCCGGCTGCAGGGCCTATGTGCAGGTACGGGAGCGGGTACCGGTACCCGAACGGGTGGATGAGCGGACGCCCTCTAATGTGGTGGCTCGTCGTGCGGGGCTGGTGCGTCAGGTCCGGGCGCTGGACGGAGTGGCCTGCGTCCTGCCGGGCACGTCTGTGGAAGAGGGGCAGATATTGATCTCCGGCGTGGAGGATACGGATACCTTCGGCGCCCGGATCTTGGCAGGACGAGGGACCGTGACGGCCCGGACGTGGTATTCGCTCTCGGCTGCGATACCGCTCCAGACACAGGCGAAGCGATACACCGGGGAGGAAAAGACAGGCTGGTCCCTGGTGTTCGGCACCCAACGTGTAAAATTCTTCTCAAACAGTAGCATCGAAGGGAGAGGATATGATAAAATAACGAACAGGACGCCGCTTTCTTTCTTTGGCTTGCGCCTGCCTGTCACGCTCGTGAAAGAGGTCTACCGCTTCTACGAGACGGTGCCGCAGGAGCGCTCCGCCATTCAGGCAGAAGCGGTCGGCGAGGAGATCTTGACGGACTATCTCCACACCCTGGTGGACCCCTATGGTACAGTGGGCTCCACCCTGTGTACGTCCCGCCGCGAGGGGGAGGTCCTGATGGTGACGCTGGCCGCGGAGTGTGAAGAGCAGATCGGAGAGACTGCGCCCATCTATACACAGACACCGGACGCGTGATGCCCGGGGAACGCAGGAGTGAACGACATCTTGGAACAGAGGATTAGTATCGAGCGGCTGGAACAGGCCGTGAACATCTTCGGATCTTTCGATGAGAACATCCGCTTGCTGGAGCAGGAGTTCTCCGTCACGGTGGTGAATCGGGACGGAGAACTGCGGGTGGAAGGAGAGCCGGAGGATACCATGTTGGCCTGCAAGGCCATCCAGGCCCTGTTGACGCTCTCCTCGCGGGGAGAGTCGATCGGGGAGCAGAACGTGCGCTATGTCATCGGCCTGGTGCGCAGCGGCAAAGAGGCGCAGGTGGCAGAACTCACCGGCGACGTGCTGTGTATCACAGCCAAGGGCCGTCCTGTGCGGCCGAAGACCATCGGGCAGAAAGAATATATCAGATCGGTCCTGAAGAACACGGTCACCATCGGCGTGGGGCCCGCGGGCACGGGAAAGACGTACCTGGCCGTGGCCGCCGCCGTGGCGGCTTTCCGGGACAAGCAGGTCAACCGGATCATCCTCACACGGCCGGCGGTGGAGGCGGGAGAGCGGCTGGGCTTTTTGCCCGGAGACCTCCAGAGCAAAGTGGACCCCTACCTGCGGCCGCTGTACGATGCCCTCTTCGACATGCTGGGAGCGGAGACGTACCAGAAATACCTGGAGCGGGGCAATATCGAGGTAGCGCCTCTGGCTTATATGCGCGGCCGCACCCTGGACGACAGCTTCATCATCCTGGACGAGGCGCAGAACACCTCACGGGAACAGATGAAGATGTTCTTGACCCGCCTTGGATTCGGTTCCAAGATCGTCATCACCGGCGATGTCACACAGATCGACCTGCCCGACGGGAAGCCCTCCGGCCTCAAGGAGGCCATGCGGGTCCTGCGCCGGGTGGAGGGGATCGGCATCTGCGAGCTGACCAACGCGGACGTGGTGCGCCATGTGATGGTCCAGCGGATCGTGGAGGCATATGAACGGTATGAGGAGGCCAAGAGCGGCGGAAGGGGGCGGAAGTGATGGCGAAACGCCACTATATCCCTGTCACTGCAGACGTGCCTGGCGCCGCCAGCGAGGGCAACTGCGCCCTGATCCGCAAAGTCATCCGGACCGCACTGGCGGCGGAGGAGGTGCATTTCCCCTGCGAAGTGGACGTGCTCCTCACCAGCGACGCGGGCATCCATGTCATCAACCGGGAGATGCGGGACGTGGACCGTCCCACGGACGTACTGAGCTTCCCGGAATTCGACTTGGCCCCCGGGGAACTGCCGGGGGAGGAGGACGCGGACCCCGGGACCGGACTGGTGCCTCTGGGCGACATGGTGATCTCCATGGAGCGCGTGGCCGCCCAAGCCAAGGAATACGGCCATTCGAACCGCCGGGAGCTGGCCTATCTGGTAGTCCACTCTGTACTGCACTTGCTGGGGTATGACCATTTGGACGAGGGGCCGGAGAAGCAGCAGATGCGCGCACGGGAAGAGGCGATCCTCTCGGAGCTGGGCATCGGCCGCTGACGGGCGCTCCACAGAGGAACGGGAGACATCCCGCAGCGGGAGATGGACCGTGCTGTCTATATGGAGACGGGACCGTGCAGGAGGGCTCTTCCGAGAGGACTTGCAGGGATCGGGCGCAGTACTGGGGAAGCGGAGACTGACATCCGCGGCATCGGGTGGACCGAGTGGAGCGCTGGCAGGAGGAGCAGCAGGCCTTCCGCAAGGGCGATCACTCCGGACAGCTTCCCAGCATAGGCTATCCCGAGGTGATCAGGATGCTATTGTTACAAGACGGTGTCATCGCGTTCCTCTCTGCTGTCGGCCTGACGGCGATCGTCTGGCTGGTGGCAGGGGCGTTCCTGCACGCCGGCCGGCCCATGGTCCCGGGCGTGCTGCTGGTACTGCCCCTGCGCGGCGATGCCCCGGCCATGGAAGCGGACCTGCGGGAGCTGCGACGGCTGCGCAGGCAGTTGCCCGGCGCGAAGATCCTGTTGGCGGACTGCGGACTGAACGATGATGCCAGGGCATTGGCGGCCTATCTGGCAGATCGGACGGAGGGCACGGCTCTTGCAGATGGGGCGCAAATTCGACTGGAATAGAGGCAACGAAGGAAATGGAAGAACGGACCACCTATGAGGGGACTGTACATAGCGTCATTTTCCAAAATCCAGAGAACGGCTATACGGTCCTCCGCCTCCTCACCGAGGAGGGGGAGGTGGTCACGGTGGTGGGATGCATCCCATGCGTGGCGCCGGGAGAGCATCTGACGGTCTATGGGGCCCTGGAGACGCATCCTCAGCACGGGGAACAGCTCCGCGCCGTGGAGCTGGAACGGACGCTGCCGGAGGATGAGGAGGAGATCTTCAGCTATCTCGCCTCCGGCATCTGCAAAGGCGTGGGGCCTGCCATAGCCAGACGGATCGTAGACCGCTTCGGCGCGGAGACGCTGGATATCCTGGAACGCGAGCCGGAACGGCTCACCACGCTCAAGGGCATCACCGCCCGGAAAGCCCAGGAGATCGCACAGGGGTTCCGGCAGCATATGGGACTGCGGCGGCTCATGGAGTTCTTGGCCCGCTATGAGCTGCCGCCGGTGCTGGCGATGGACCTGCGCAGGCGCTTCGGTGACCACGCGCTGGAGACGGTGAAGGCGAATCCGTACCTCCTTTCCAGCGATGCGTGCGGAGTGGACTTCTCTGTGACGGATACAATCGCGCTCTCCATGGGCTTGGATCCGGAGGGCGATGAGCGGCTGCAAGCCGCGGCGGCCTTCGAGCTGAGCCACAATGCCAACAACGGGCATGTGTTCCTCCCCAGGGAGAAGCTGATCGCCGCCACGGCTCAGCTCCTAGGCTGCGACATGCCGTTGGTGGAGGGGGCTCTGGACCGTTCGATCGAGCGCGGCGCAGTGGTCCAGGAGCAGGTGGCCAACGTGGAGGCCTGTTATCTGCGGCGCTTGTGGGAGGCGGAGGTCAGCGCATCGATGCGGCTGGACGTCCTCCTGCGGACGAAAGTGGACGAGAGCCGGCAGGCAGATCAGGCTGCGGATGAGATCGAACGGGAGCTGGGCATCACCTATGCCCCTCAGCAGCGCCGGGCGGTGGAGCTGGCGGCACGCGCGGGGGTGCTGATCCTGACGGGCGGCCCCGGTACTGGCAAGACCACCGCTGTCCGGGGCATCGTGGCGCTGCTGCGGAAGATGGGGGCGGATGTCGTGCTGGCGGCGCCCACAGGCCGCGCCGCCAAGCGCATGAGCGAGTTGACGGGCATGGAGGCACAAACGATCCACCGGCTGCTGGGAGTGAGCTGGAACGAGACATCTCATCAGGTGACGTTCCAGAAAACGGAAAAGGAGCCGATCGAGGCGGACGCGGTCATCGTGGATGAGATGAGCATGGTGGACCTGACACTGTTCTCCGCCTTGCTGCGGGCCCTGCGGCCTGGGACCCGTCTGGTGCTGGTGGGCGACGCGGACCAGCTCCCCTCGGTGGGCGCGGGGAACGTGTTCTCTGACCTTATCCGCAGCCGTCGGGCGGAGACGGTGTCTCTGCGGGAGGTGTTCCGCCAAGCGGAGCAGTCTGCCATCATCCGCAATGCCCATGCGGTGAACCTGGGCCAGCCTCCCCGCCTGACCAACGACCAGGGGGACTTCTTCTTCCTCTGCCGCCGGGATGCTGGACGGGCCGTCTCCACGGTGGTGGAGCTGTGCAGGCAGCGCCTGCCGGAGAACATGGGCATCCCCCAGGAACAGATCCAAGTGCTCACGCCTACCAGGAAGGGGCCTGCGGGCACGGAGAACCTCAACCGGCTGCTCCAGGAGGCCTTGAACCCCAAAGGAGCGGACAAGCGCGAGCTCCTGTGGGGGGACCGGCTGTTCCGGGAGGGAGACCGCATCATGCAGACCCGCAACGACTACGATGTGGTGTGGGAGAAGGCGGATGGCACCATGGGCACCGGCATGTTCAATGGAGACGTGGGGAAGATCACGCAGATCGACCCGTCGGGCGAGTGGCTGGAGGTGTGCTTCGACGACCGCTCTGCCATCTACACGGCGGACATGCTCAATGAGGTGGACTTGGCCTACGCGATGACTATCCACAAGGCGCAGGGCAGCGAATACCGGGCCGTGGTGCTGGCGGCCATGCCGGCAGCCCAGTCCCTGATGGTGCGGGGCGTGCTGTATACAGCGCTTACCCGGGCGCGGGAACTGCTGGTAGTGGTGGGAGATGATGCGGCCATCCGGGCCATGGCAGCCAATGACCGCCAGCAGCGGCGATATTCAGGGCTCAAATGGCGGTTGACCCACGCAGCGTCCCAGTCCCCGGCAGTGGAGTGATGCGTGGCACGGGAAACCGCCGGAAGACCACAGCCCATCGGATATCCCTGCAGGAAGGATGGGCGGCTGCTAGTCTGTGCAGCGGAGCTGGCAGACGACAGGAGGTCCGGCATCCCTTATGACACGGGACGCCAACTTTTTACAGAGGGACTCTAGCGGCTCGGCGCTGCAGGACCGAACGAGGGGCTCCAGCGAGGAGGGGAGATGGCCCATCTCCAGAAATCCCGGCTCCAAGGGGCTCGTCCATCCTGTGCGCTGCCATATGGCGGCCCTTTGGCGGAGGTATGACGATGGAGTTCTTCGACCGTTTCCTGGATATCCTGTTCCCACCCAAGTGCCCCTTCTGCGGCCGCGTCCTGGACCATCCCGGCGTCTGTCCGGCCTGTGAGGAGGACTTGCCCTGGACAGTTGGAGCGGAAGCCCTGCGCACCGGCCCCGGCGGACTGCGCTGTGCGGCGCCGCTCTGGTATGAGGGACTGGCCAGAGATGGGATCCTCCGGTTCAAATTCAGCGGAGCTTCCGGCGCGGCCCGTCCGCTGGGAGCGCTGATCGCCCAGTGCGCGGCGGAGCAGTTCTCCGGCGCGTTCGATACAGTGACGTGGGTCCCCGTGAGCAGACAGCGTCTGCGCAAGCGGGGATACGATCAGGCACAGCTGCTGGCGCAGGCCGCCTGCAGGGCCTGGGACACGCGGCCTGTGGCCCTGCTGGAAAAAACGGTGGATAACCCGGCCCAATCCGGTCTCCAGGAGGCTGCGGCGCGCCGGGCAAACGTTTTGGGTGCCTATACGGCGTCGCCTGCGGCCGCAGGGAAGCATATCCTGCTGATCGACGATATCTGCACCACTGGAGCCACGCTCGTCGAGTGTATCCGGACGCTGCAGGAGGCTGGTGCCGCAGATGTGATTTGCGCGGCCTTGGCCCTGACGCGGGCGAAAACGGAACATGCGGCAGAGCGGGACGGAGGATATCCACAAGAAAAGTAGGAGATATCCCCGAAAAACAGGAGAGAATAGGGTTGAAATCCCTCCTATTGGCCGATATAATAGAACATATGTGATTGCAGGCGGGAAAACCGTTTATAATACCTGACAGAAAGAACGATGAGGTGGAATCTTATGTCCATGGCAAAAGATATCGGTATCGATCTGGGTACCGCGTCAGTCTTGGTATATGTGAAGGGCAAGGGGATCGTGCTCAACGAGCCCTCTGTGGTGGCGCTGGACAAGAATACCGGCAAGCTCCTGAAGGTGGGCGCTGAGGCACAGGCCATGCTGGGCCGTACGCCTGGCAATATCATCGCGATCCGTCCTCTGCGTGAGGGCGTCATCTCCGATTATGATATGACCGAGCGGATGCTCAAGGAGTTCATCCACAAGGTGGCGGGGGTGTCTTTCTTCAAGCCCCGCGTCATCATTTGCGTGCCCTCCGGCATCACGGAGGTCGAGGAGCGTGCGGTCATCGATGCCGGTATCCAGGCAGGTGCACGGAAAGTCTACCTGATCGAAGAGCCTGTGGCCGCCGCCATCGGCGCGGGCATCGATATCACGCAGCCGGACGGCCATATGGTGGTGGACATCGGCGGCGGCACAGCGGATATCGCCGTGATCTCTCTGTCCGGTGTGGTGGAGAGCGCCTCCATCAAGATCGCCGGCGATCAGCTCAACGAGGCTGTGGTGAAATATATGCGCCGCAAGCACAACCTCCTAGTAGGTGAGCGTACCGCTGAGGAGATGAAGAAGCAGATCGGCTGCGTGTTCCCGAAAGATGAGGAAGAGACCATGGATGTGAAGGGGCGCTGCCTGCTGACGGGCCTGCCCCGTGTGGTCACCGTCAGCTCTACGGAGATGATGGACGCCTTCGAAGAGCCGGTGGAGCGCATCATGGAGGCGATCCACTCCGTGCTGGAGCGCACGCCCCCTGAGCTGGTGGCGGACATCTCCACCAATGGCATCGTGATGACCGGCGGCGGCAGCTTGGTGGCAGGCTTCGACAAGCTGGTCACCGCGCGCACGGGTATCCACACCGTCATCGCGGAGGATGCCATCTCTTGTGTGGCCCTGGGCACAGGCAAGAGCCTGGATTCCCTGAACGCCATGCAGGATGGCACCATGAACCTCTCCCGGCGCAAGCAGATGAACTGAACGACCGCCGGCGGGGCATCCCGCCGGCGAGAAAGGGTCCGGGCTGGAAGCCCGGACCCTTTCTAAGTCTCCCACTGCGTGTTCAGCGGTCCTCGCGATAAGCTTGCTGCGCCCGTGCCCACTTGGCCCGATCCTCGTCCGTCAGAGCGCGGAGGACCTTGCAGGGGGAGCCGGCGGCGATGACGCCTGCGGGCAGGTCTTTCGTCACCACAGAGCCCGCAGCAACCACCGTGCCGCTGCCGATGGTGACGCCGGGGAGCACCACAGTGTTGCCGCCGATCCAGACACTGTCCCCGATGGTGATGGGCGTGCCGAATTCCAGATCCAGGTCTCGGACTTCTGGGACCGTCGGGTGCCCGGCCGTGTACAGGCACACGCGGGGACCGAAGAACCCATAGTTCCCGATGGTGATGGGGGCCACATCTAAGAAGATGCAGTCATAGTTGGCGAAGAAATGGTCGCCTATGGCGATCTGGCTGCCGTAATCACAATGGAACGGCGGCTCGATACAGCAGCCTCTTCCCAGGGAGGCGAACAGCTCCCGCAGGATGGATTCTCGCTCCTGATAGGCATCGAAGGCGATGGTATTGAACCGCTCGATCGCCCGCTTCGCTCGGAGCCGTGCGGCCGTCAGTTCTGCATCTCCGGCGTGATACAGTCTGCCGGAGAGCATCCGTTCGCGCTCTGTCATGGCGTGTGCTCCTTTCTGGACCAGTCGTTGTGATCGCTATCCAGTAAAGCAGGATCGCGATGGGATGTCAACGGCTGACGCTTGCTTTTTTCCGGGAGATTTGATATGGTGTACCGTGTCTGGGAAGGTGTGGGAAAAGCAACTGCATAGAGAGACAGACAGGGGGTATCCTGGTAGAGGATAGGATCGTCCTGTTGCGCAGTACGCGAGAGACCGTGGAAGGGCCGCCGTTCCCAAGAGGCCGATGGCCGGATCGATAAGGATAAGGTGAAGTATGCAAGGATTCAAAGCAGTGACGAAACAAGACGCAGCGCGGCTGCGCAGATACTACGCAGATTGTGATTACGGACTGTGTGAATATTCCGTGGGGACCAAACTCATGTGGCGCAAGTCGCTCCATCCCGCCTGGGCCGAGATCGCAGGCTGTCTGGTGGTGCGCAATGAGATCGACGGCCGGGTGGCATTCGACTATCCGGTCCCCGGCCCTGAGGGGGACGAGGACGCCGCGCTCAGCGCCATCGAGGCGTACTGCCTGGAGCAGGGGATCCCGCTGATGGTGTCTGTGGTACCTGCCTGCAAGGCGGGGATGCTCCTGGCCCGCTACCCGTATGTGCGGGTGAGCAATGTGCGGACCTGGCAGGATTACGTCTATTATCGGGAGGATCTGCAGTTCTTCGCTGGGCGGCGCTACTCCGGGCAGCGCAACCATATCAACAAATTCCGCGCCAAGTGGCCGGATGCCACGTTCCGTGCCCTGACCACGGCAGACGCGGACGTCATCGAGACCTTCTGGCGGGATTATGAAGCGGAGTTCCCGAAGGGGGACAATGCCAAGGCCCGCGATGAGCTGAAGCTGGCGCAGGAGATGCTGCGCCTGGTGGGCAAGCCCTACTTCCTGACGGGCGGCATGTTCGACGGGGAGAAGCTCATCGCCCTCTCACTGGCCGAAAAATGCGGAGAGACTTTGATCATCCATATCGAGAAAGCACTCTACTCTTATACGGGCGTATATCCGACGCTGGTCCAGGCGTTCGCAGATGCGTTCGGCGAAGGCTGCCAATGGATCGACCGGGAGGATGACGCGGCCGATCGGGGCCTTCGGACCTCCAAGCTGCAATACGGCCCTGCCAAGCTGGCGCCGAAGTATTGCTTCGAGCCGCAGAACGAGCTGCTGCGCCATGTGCAGGCTATCCCAGAGCTCAAGACCCAACGGCTGACGCTCTCCGCCCTCACGGAAGCAGACATCCCGGCCTATAACGCGCTGGTGCTGGACAGTGACCGCAACCGCTGGTGGGGGTACGACGATGTGGGAGGCCTTGGCGCTCCTGTGGAAGAGCGGAGCTTCTTCGAAGTAGCCAGCCGGGATTTCCAGAACCGGCAGGCAGTGAATTTCGCGATCCGGTCAGAGGGCAAGCTCATCGGAGAAGCGGTCCTCTACCGCTTCGACTGTCGGGGCAGCGCGGAACTGGGCTGCCGCATCGACAAGGCCTATGCCGGGCAAGGATACGGCACGGAGGCTTTCGCTGCCGTGGCGGATTGGGGCTTGTACAAAGTCCATCTATCCCGGGTGGTGGCCAAGTGTTACAAGGAGAACGAGGCGTCTTTCAAGATGCTCTCTTCCTGCATGCGGAAAAAGGGCGAGGATGAGACGTTCTTCTATTTCGAAAAGCTGGTATGAAAAGGCGAAGGCCGCCGGTGCGTCAGCACCGGCGGCCTTCATTCAAGTCGTGCAGATCTGCGCGCTGGCAGGTGCCGCCGGCAGCGAGCTCAAGGGCTTTGACCCTGGCGGCGGCGATGCAGCAGGAGGAGCGCGTCCCGCTCTGGTCCTCCGTCAACACCCATACCCGGGGCGGGTCCAGGAGCTCCCCGCATCCATATGCCATGGGCTCCAGTTCCAGGACGTACAAATCGTCCTCTGGCGCGGCATCGAGGCAGGCGGCAATCTCATCCCGGGTCGGCATCACAGCAGATACTCCGGTCCGAAACTGTGGGGAAGCAGCTCCGATAGGGTGAAGGTCCGTTCCTCCCCAGCACTGTTGAGACAGATGATCTCCATGTCTGGGGCGAACTCCCGCAGGACTTGGCGGCAGGTGCCGCAGGGGACACAGAAGTCCTTGCTGCGGCCGGCGATGACGATGCGGACGAGATCCCGATGTCCCTCGCTGACCGCTTTGGCCACCGCCGTCCGCTCGGCGCAGATGGTAGGGCCGAAGGCAGCGTTCTCGATGTTGCAGCCGGTGAATACGGTGCCGTCACTGCACTCCAGCGCGGCGCCTACAGGGAAGTGCGAGTAGGGGATATAGGCCCGGTCCAGCATGGCGATGGCTGTGGCCTTCAATTCTTCACGGGTCATAGGTCCAGGCTCCTTTCATGGAAACAAGCGCAGGCAGATCGCTTCCAGCTCCTGCTCACGACCAGTTGGTCCCCCGCTGGGGGCGTACGTCCATATCCATGATATCCTTGGCGTCGTAAAATTGCAAGTACCGGTCCCGCGCATAACGCAGGGTGATACCGTCCGGATGGAGCCGGTCGCAGATGACCCCACAGATATCCTTCTTGATGTAACTGAAGCTCTCGATGCCCACGGAGCAGAACACCCGGAAGCCCTGGCTCTGGAGATACCGGAACACGGGACCAGTATCCTGCCAGTCATTGCCGTCAGGCCGCTCCCCGTGAGGATAGAACAATATGGTAGTGGGGCCCACCAGACTGCCCACCTCGTCGAACCACCGCTGGGTGTCCGCCTGGATGGTCTCCAGGCTCTTGCTGCCCAGGCGGATGTGGCCCCAGGTGTGGCTGCCGAAGGTCCAGCCAGTCCGCTTGAGCTCTGCGATGATGGGCTTCACCGCGTCGATCTCCTTCTGGCGGACAGCTTCCTGGGCGGCAGTCCAGCTCTTCGTGTCCGTCTGGGTGCGGTAGCCCAGGATGCCCGCATAACCTGTCAGGCTCAGGCAGCCTTTGGCGCCGAAGGGGGAAAAATCCGGGTGCTCCTCCACGAACTTGTCCAGGATGGGGATGGCGTCCAGGGCCCGGCTGACCACCTCGTTGCCCTGGGGGTCTTTGCCCCAGGAGGCGATCTTGCCGTCCTCGCCGAGGATCAGCTTGTAGGTGAAGCCGTTGGCCAGCATATAGTCGTAGTAGTTGGTGTCGTCGTAGGAGAGGATCAGGGGCTTTTTGCCCTCCGGCAGGTAGAGGGTGTCCTTCACCATCTTAGGCTGCCCATCCTCGCCGGTGGTCTCGCTCCAGACATCGCCGATGTCCACCAGTACGTAGCCTTTGTCGTAGACGCTCTGGAGGATCTTGCGGTATTCATCTGCGGTCACCATGTAGTCATCTATGCCGTTGTCCTGGGCATCCCCGTCAAAGGCCAGTTCCGGATAAGCCACCACTGGGTGGAAGAACAGATGCTCCACGATGCCATTATAGGCCACATAGGTCACGCCGTCCCGGACGCCGCCCTCTGGCATCACGGTGGGGTCCAGGATGAGATACGGCTCTGGGTCTGGTACCTCCGGGGCCTCATCTTCCGGAGGCGTCTCAGCCGGAGGGCCGGCCTCATCTCCGATCAGGCCACCGGAGGGTCCTCCCTGCCCGCAGGCGGTCAGGGAGAGCAGCAACAGCAGAGAGAGAAGCAACGTGGTCATGCGGCGCATAACAGGATGTTCCTTTCTGTCGAAGATTCTGGTAGGACCCAGTATATCAGTCCCCCTTCGGAGAAAGAAGAACAAAACGGTGACAAAACGAAAACGGTCCAGCGAACACGAGTCCGGGACCTGTCGTGAAGACGGGCCCCGGACTCGTGGATAGAAAAAGTGGTCAGCGTTTATCGCCTGGGCGGAAAAAGATGGCCATCAGCACGCCGGCCACTACAGCTGCGGCGATACCGCCCGCGGTAGCGCTCAGGCCTCCGGTGAAGACGCCCAGCCATCCCTGTTCCGCCACGGCTTTCCGCACACCTTTGGCCAGAGAATGGCCAAAACCTGTCAGGGGGACCGTGGCGCCTGCGCCGCCCCATTGGACGATGGGCTCATAAAGGCCCAAGGCGCTCAGGAGCACACCGGCCACCACATAGCCGGTCAAGATCCGAGCGGGCGTGAGCGTAGTCTTATCGATGAGCACTTGGCCGACGGCACAGAGGAGCCCGCCGCAGAGGAACGCGTTGAGATATTCCATACAAGCCTCCCGTTGCGTTTTCGTCAGTATTTGCCAATGAGGCAGGAGCTATGCATCGTCTGTGGCGTCACTTCTCCGCGCACAGGCAGAGCGCATGACAGATGCCGGGGATGGATTCCCCCTGGCAGGAGGAGACAGGGGAGAGGAGCGCGCCGGTAGGTGCGAAGAGGATCCGCTTCCAGGTGCCCTGCCGCAGGCCGGACAACAGATATCCGTTGAGCACAGAGGCCGCGCAGCCGCAGCCAGAGGCTCCGGCGTGCATATCTTGGGCTTTGCGGTCGTAGAGCAGCATCCCGCAGTCTTGGAAAGCGGGCAGGTCTACACCGTCTTGATGGAAAAAGTCCCGGACGATGGAATGGCCCAGCTCGCCCAGGTCACCTGTGATGATCAGATCATAGTCGCCGGGCGCCGTACCTGTGTCCCGGAAAAAGGCGGAGAGCGTATCATAGGCGGCGGGAGCCATGGCCGCGCCCATGTTGTTCGCGTCCGTGATGCCCTTGTCCACGATCTTGCCGCAGGTCACATGGGTCACATAGGGGCCGGGGCCGCTGTCTCCCAGGATGGTGCAGCCAGCTGCAGTGGCAGTCCATTGCGCGGTGGGAGGACGCTGGCTGCCATAGGGGACAGGCATCCGGTACTGCCGCTCGGCGGTGCAGAAGTGGGAAGAGGTCACAGCGGCCGCCTTCCGGGCAAAACCGCCGTCGATGATGAGGGCTGCCAGTGCCAGGGACTCACCCATGGTGGAGCAGGCACCGTACAGGCCAAAGAACGGGATGTCAGAGCCGCGGAGCCCGAACGAGGAACCGATGCATTGGTTCAAAAGATCTCCGGCAAAGATATAATCAAGATCCGATGACTGCAGCCCGGCCTTTTGGAGAGCGCGCTCGAGTACGCGCTTCTGCATGACAGACTCTGCTTTTTCCCAAGTCTTTTGACCGAAAAAGGAATCCTGCTCCAGCTCGTCGAAGGAACCGGCCAGGGGACCTTGGCTCTCGAATTTCCCGCCGATGTTGGAAAAAGCCAGGACGGAGGGCGGGTCCTGCAGGGCTACGGTCTGCCGGCCCAGATGCTTATCGTTCATGGATGTGCCACCTCGTCGTGATGGATTTTCCATAGCTTGCCCAGACACAGGGGAAATATGATGTCGGCTGCAAGCTGGAGGCGGAGCAGGGACGATCTGGGAAGGGGCGGCCATCGGAGCCGATCGCACGCTTGACACGAGGCCCTGGGCGAAAAAAGACGGCGCGGGCATCCCCGCGCCGTCCAAGGATCAGTTCCTGACCGATCATGTATAAGAGCGTTCCACGTTCACGACGGCGAAATAGTTCCCGTCCAGGGTACGCACAGCCGCTTGGATCTTCTGCTCCACCTCTGCGTCAGAGAGGCGGAACTTGAAGGGGACCACCGCGTCGAAGATCAAATTGGTGTGAGAAGGGCCCGAGACCATGCGGAAATCATGGATACTGATGGCATCGTCGATGCAATGGACCAGGACCGTCACCTTTTGCCGCGTCTGCTCGGTGATCCCGTCGTCAGTGACGATGGGATCCATGTGGATGACGGCCTCGCAGCCAAGCTTCTCCTTGAGTTCTTTTTCGATGTTGTCGATCTCGTCGTGGATGTCCATGACGTTTTCTGCTGCGGAGACTTCGGCATGGAGGGAGATCATGACCCGCCCCGGTCCATAATCGTGGACGATGAGATCGTGGATGCCGATGATGCTCTTATGGGCCATCACCAGATGGCGGATGCGGCCGACGAATTCCGCCGTGGGCGGCGAGCCCAGCAGTGGATCCAGCGTATCCTTGACAGCGCCGAAGCCGGACCAGAGGATGAAGGCCGCCACCAAGATGCCGCACCAGCCATCGATCATCAGACCTGTGGAATGACCGATCACCGTGGCGATGAGGACCGCCGCGGTGGCGAGACAGTCGCTGAGACTGTCCGCTGCGGTGGCTTCCATGGCGGGGGAGTGGAGCCGTTTGCCGATACGGCGGTTGTAGGCCCACATATAGGTCTTCACTGCGATCGAGGCACATAGGATGCCCAACACGAGGGGGCTGGAGTCCACAGGCGCGGGATGTAAGATCTTCTCGATGGAGGAGCCGGCCAGTTCCAGGCCCATCAGTAAGATCAGCACAGCCACACCGAGACCGGAGAGATATTCTATGCGGCCGTGGCCAAAGGGATGCTGAGGATCCGGCTTCTGACCTGCCAATTGGAAGCCGAGCAGCGTCACGAACGAGGATCCGGCGTCAGAGAGGTTATTGAACGCGTCCGCGGTGATGGCGATAGAGCCGGATACCACACCGGCGAAGGCTTTCCCAGCGAAGAGCAAAACGTTCAAAAGGATCCCCACAGCACCGCAGAGCGTGCCATAGGCCCTGCGAAGAGCGTCCTCCTCCTGACCTTCCTCCTTGATGAAGATATGCGCCAACAGAGAGATCATGGCGTCAACTCCTTTCTGTTCTGGACCGTTCGGGATGCAGGCACCAAGAGGCGGCGGGGACTGTCCATGTCCCCGCCGCCAGCCGCACGATCACGCCCGCTTCCCGGGGATGACCAGCTTCCAATGGCAGCACAGATCATCCAGGTCACTGTCTGTAGCGGCAGGGATGCGCAGCTTGGCCCCGCAGTCCCGGCAGATCAGATCCACGGAGGAACGGCGGATCTCGACGCCGTACCGGCTGCTGCCGCAGGCACAGGTGACTCCGCCGGGGCGGGCGGCGATCTCTTTGAGCTCGGAGAGGACTTCGTACATGATGACGTTGTCCAAGAAGGCCTCTTCGCCCTCTTGTTCCGCCTGCTGCTGTTCCTTCTCAGCCAGGATGGCCAGTTCCCGCAGATGCTTCTCCACTGTGCCTTCCGGCCCGATGAAACAGCAGAACTGGCGCGTCTTGGGGCAGGCCAGGGCGGTGGCTCCGTGGAGCACCTGATCCGGCTGGCAAACCGCTTCGTGCGTCTCTCCGCACAGACCGCAGGGGACCGCCAAACGATACCGTTCTCCATCGAAGTCCGCCCGTAGGGCAGACTTTCCGCAGGCGCACTCCACCTCCGCATTGGATGCCTCTAAAGCAAAAACGGACCGGGTGCCCATCACGGTCTGCTTACATGCGGGGCAGAGATAGCCAAAAGTCCGCATCTCGTCGCTCATGCTGTACACGCTCCTTGCAAAAGGATATTTTTCCAAAAAAATATTATACCATAAAAAGGTGGGGATGTATAGCAGATATTGGAGGCCCTCTGTTTGTACGAGCACACCGCAGCACAGCGTATAAGAGACCAGCGCGGCAGCACATATGGACAGGCTGCCATCCACGGGAAATAGAGGACGGCGGCACCATGGAGCCTTCCAATGGTGCCGCCGCTGCTTTTTCCTGTGTTACCAGCGAGTGGAGGGCTGCGAGAGGCGCTGGCCCTCATTCATCTCATCTTCGAAAGTGCGGATGATCCCATGACGGGCATCGTCCAGCTCTTTGTCGAAATCCAGATGCCGGTAGGGCTCCGCTTCCGGAGCAGTGTGGAACCAATCATAGAAATCCTCCCACATACCGACTTCCCACGCAGAGTCGATCTGCGCTGCAGTGTACTTCCCTTCGTGCAGTCGCTGGAAGCCCCAGATATCCCGAGCATGGGATTTTTCAGCGTCGATAACGCAAGTCTCCGCCAAGTGTGCGGGGATGAAGATGACGCCGGAAGCCGTACCGAGCACCACATCGCCCGGCATGCACACAGCCATGCCGATGTGGCAGGGGACGTTCAGTCCCACCAGCATGCTCTCCAAGAACGGCGTAGGATCCGTATCCCGATAGTAGAACTGCGCATTCTTGATCCCTTGGATCTGGTCGAGATCGCGGACGCCGCCCCACACGATGGCTCCGCCCCGCTTCGTCTTGTTCGATATCAGCGTGGAGAGGTTCCCGCCCAGCGGGCAGCCCTCTCGGACCTTATCATACATGTCCAAGATGACCACATCATCTTCAACGAGGTCTTCCAGCGGCCACTGGTTGAAGTTGCCCTTGCGGCCTTCTTCTTTATGGGCGTATTCCAACAGATAATTGGCCAGATCTGGCCGCGTGGGCATATAGACTGCGGTGACTGCCCGGCCCACCATCACAGGCATATCCGGATTGCTTCGTTTGAGGCGACCCTCGAACTGATATTTATAGCCGCGGACATAGAGCGGCATCCACATCTCCTCAACGGTCGTATTCGCGATCCGGCGCAGGATATCATCCGGCACGCGGGGACGGCCGTTTGGGAAACGTTCTCCCTTCCAAAGGGGGGTCAATTGGATGATGTCGTCACGACAGTCGAATTTCATAAGAACCTCCTTATATTATCTGCCAGGCCACAGGGGAGCGGTCGTGACCGGAGGGGGCATGCGCTCCCACAGAGGGACATATTGAAGGCCATGATATAGCAGGTTAGATATGGTGCAATTCGATCTTAAAACATGGGCTGCGCATTGTCAAGAAAGAGAAATTGTGAGAAATTAGAAAAAATATGTCGAAATCTAGCTATTCATACAAAAATCCATGGTTCGACAGGAAATTGATGAGTTAGTATTGACAATCTTTATATATAAGATATATCTTGTATATACAGGTTATATTAAATTGGTGCGAACATCTAAACAGGATCGAAGTCTGGGAAGGGGGCCCAGACATATCAGTTAGACCGCTATGGAAAGAAGGGAACATCGACCATGAAAGTCAACCATTTGTACGAGGAAGCATTGCAGCACGTCAAACGCAGCTCTTGTCCTTCCGAGCTGAAGATCGTCGATATGAAAGTCTGCGATCTGGAGCCGCCGTTCAGCGCCACCATCATCAAGCTGATCACGAACCAGGGCTTGGAGGGATATGGTCAGGTCCGCGAGGGCGGCAGCCGGGTATATGCGTTGATGCTCAAACGGCTGCTGCTGGGAGAGAATCCGTGCAACGTGGACAAGCTGTTCCGCCGGATCAAGCAGTTCGGATATCATTCCCATCAGGGCGGCGGCGTCAGCGGTGTGGAGATGGCACTGTGGGATCTGGCCGGCAAGGCCTATGGCGTTCCGGTGTATCAGATGCTGGGCGGCCAGTTCCGCGATAAGATCCGCGTCTACTGTGACACAGACATCGATGGGAAGCCGGATGGGAAAAAGATGGGCGAAGTCTTGAAAGAGCGCATCCGGACCAGAGGATATACCATCATGAAGATGGACCTGTCTATCACGGAACTGCTCTGTGATGTGGAGGGCGCTCTGACCTATCCGACGGGAGAACTGAAGGAGTACATGGAGAGCCTGCATGGCGCATTCAGCTACCACGGTGTCCCGGCGTATGACCCCAAACTCTCCAAGGAGGAGCAGCTGCAGGCATATGCGCGCCGCAACAACTTGATGAAGCGGGACGATATCCCCGGTCCTTCCCGCGGCATCCATATCACGGAGCTGGGCCTGGATATCCTGGAGCAGTATGTGAAGGACGTCCGCGATGTGGTCGGGTATGAGATCCCTATCGCAGTCGACCACTTCGGCCCCATCGGCGTAGGCGATTGCATCCGCCTGGGCAACCGGCTGGAAAAGTACAACCTGGCGTGGCTGGAGGACATGGTGCCCTGGATGATGACCGACCAGCTGGCGGAGATCTCCCGTAATGTGCGCACGCCGCTGTGCACCGGCGAGGATATCTATCTGAAGGAGAATTTCAAGCCTCTGCTGGAGAAGCGGGCAGTCTCCATCATCCATCCCGACATCGCCAGCGTGGGCGGACTGCTGGAGATGAAGAAAGTGGGCGATCTGGCACAGGAGTATGGCGTGCCCATGGCGATCCACATGAACGAGACCCCGATCTGCGCCATGGCGGCCATGCAGGTGGCCGCTGCCACAGAGAACTTCTTCGCACAGGAATTCCATCACAATGACTATCCGTTCTGGTCTGATTTCGTGATTACCCGGGACAACCCCATCATCCAGGACGGTCATATCCGCGTCCCCGACGATCCGGGCCTGGGGATCCTGGGCCTGAACGACGAGGTACTGGCAGAGCATCTGCACGTAGTGAACAAGGACAAGGTCTGGCACGACACGGATGAATGGGACGATTGGTACGCCTTCGACCGCCTGTGGCTGTAAGGGACCACTCTTAGGCATCTGTGTACACAGCTGAGTCCAAAAAGAGATAAGATATCGATCAAGGGGGAAGGATCCTATGAAAAAGCGAATGCTTTCAGCGTTGTCTCTACTCATGGCAGTCTTGATGCTGACCAGTTGCGGTTCCAGCGGTTCTCCCACGGAGGGAGAGGAAGGCGGCTCGTCTGCGGGGGCCGAAGGTGGACCCAGCAAAACGGTCAATATCGCGATCTCAGAAAACTGCATCACCTTGGATCCTCACAATGCGAACAACCAGGGGTCCCTCATCGTATCGGACTGCGTCTACGAGCCGCTGATCCAGACCGACAACGAGGGCGGCTATTATCCGTGGCTCGCAACGGATTGGGAGTATGACGAGACCGGCACCGTATGGACGTTCCACCTGCGGGATGACGTGCGCTTCAACAATGGGGAAGCGCTGACGTCGGCAGATGTGGTCTGCACCTATCAGCGCCTGATCGACGAATATGATTCTCTCTGCCGTGCGGTGGAGCTGTTCCCGGATCATCTGCTGCAGTCCGTCGAGGCGCCGGATGAGCATACGGTCGTCATCACGCTGGCCAGACCCTATTCCGTGGCGCTGTTCTCCTTCGCCAAGACCATGATCATCCCCAAGAGCGTCTATGAGGCCGAGGGGGCTGACATGTTCTATCAGCAGAACCTGGTGGCCACTGGTCCGTGGAAGCTGGAAGAGTGGGTCGATGGACAGTACGCGCATTATACCAAGAACGAGGACTACTGGAACCCCAACTATGACAGCTATTATGAAGAGCTGTATGTCCGCCATGTCCTGGAGAGCTCCACGGCAGTGGCAGGCCATCTGTCCGGCGATCTGAACGCCAACCTGACGACCGGCGGCATCAACCCCGACATGCTGGCTCTGTACAACGGCAGCGAGGACCGGATCGAGATCATCCCTGTGGAAGTCTTCTCTTATTACTACATGGGCTTCCAGTGCGGAGAGGACAGCCCCTTCGCTGATATCAACGTCCGCAAGGCGTTCGAGTGTGCGATCGACCGCCAGTCCATCCTGGACAGCATCATGGGCGGCGGTGTCGTCTGCAAGTCCGTGATCCCCAAGGGCGTTCTGGGCTATGATGAGAACCTGCCGGATTATGAATATGATCCGGAACTGGCCAAAGAGTATCTGGCAAAGAGCAGCTACAACGGTGAGGAGATCGTCCTCTCCTCCAACACCAGCACTGCCAAGGCAGAAGAGCAGCTGTTGGCGATCTCCGGCATGCTGAACGAAGTGGGCTTCAATACTTCCGTCTCCATCGTGGAGAACGCGACGCTGCTGGATATGCGCACGACCGGCGACTATGATGTGTTCATGGTCATCACCATGCACGGCGGCGGTGACCCTGGTTCCATCATGAACATGCGGATCGTCCAGGACGCCCACTCGTCCGATTTCGTGGATGAGGAGCTGAACAATTACATCCTGTCTGGCCTGCAGACCATCGATGCCGATGAGCGCGCCGAATATTACAAGAAGGCCGCCGAGCGGCTGCGTGAGGTCTCTGCACCGCATACTGCGCTGTATTCTCCCTATGCCAACTATGCGATCGACTACGGCGTGGTGGGCCTGGACCTGTACAAAGACGGCATGCTGGACGTCACGTTCGTAGACTATGATCCGGACGCAACGACGTTCCGTGGCCCTGACTATGCTGCGCTGTCCAGCTTTTGATCTCGCGAGAAGTACGAGCGGATCCTAATTCGCCGCGGCGGAGCAGCCAAGCTTTTGGCTGCTCCGCTCCTACAAGGAGGGATATGTTTTGCTGAAGTACATAGGAAAAAGGTTACTACAGACCTTGCTCGTCCTCTTCATCGTTTCGATCTTCGCCTTTGCCCTCATCCATATGGCGGGCGGGAACCCCGCTCTACTGCTGCTTCCCGATGGGGCGTCTGATGAAGCGATCAAAGCCATGGAACATGAATTGGGGCTCGACCAGCCGCTATACATCCAGTATATCCAGTATATGATCGGAGTCTTCCAGGGGGATCTGGGCATGTCGACGGCTTATAAGATCCCTGTCGCCGATATCATCGCCGAGCGCCTGCCCTATTCCATCAAACTGACCATGGGGACGGTCCTGGTCGGCTGCAGCCTGTGCATCCCCCTGGGCATCATCGCGGGTTCGAACCGCGGCAAGCCCGTGGACTTTTTCGCCATGTTCTTTGCCCTGCTGGGCAACTCGATGTCCGCCGTTTGGCTGGCCGTGCTGAACGTTTTCGTCTTCTCCGTCTGGCTGGGATGGCTGCCATCTATGGGTGCAGAGAGTTTCAGCAACATCATCTTGCCGGCATTGACGCTGGGATATCCCATGGCGGCGGAAATCACTCGTGTGGGACGCTCGGGGATGATCGACACATTGAGCGAGGACTACATCACCGCCACATACGCAAAAGGCATCAGCAGACGGGTGGTGAACTGGAAATACGCGTTCAAGAACGCGCTGATCCCGATCATCACCCTGGTGGGGATGTCCATCGGTTCTTATCTGGCCGGAGCGGTGGTCGTCGAGACCGTGTTCGCCTGGCCTGGCATCGGCCAGCTGACCAACCAGGCCGTGGGCAACCGGGACTACCAGCTGGTGCAGTCGCTGCTGCTGGTCTCTGCGGCTTTGTTCACGCTGATCAATCTGGTCGTGGATATCATCAATTCTCTGGTCGACCCCAGAGTTTCCTTGGAATAAGGAGGAACTGCCATGGATAAACGAGTGATCTTGAATCGGATGCGGAGGAACCCATTCTTCGTAGTCGGTTCGATCGCAGCAGTCGTCGTCATCGTGCTGCTGGTGTTCGGGCCGATGCTCATAGACTTCGATCCAGAGGCGAACAGCTTGACAGAGCGGTTCCTGCCGCCAGAGGGCTTCAGTAAAGGCCTGGATGGCCACATCCTCGGCACGGACCAGCTGGGGCGGGATGTCCTGATCCGCCTCCTGATCGGCGGCCGCTATTCTCTGATGATCGCTTTCATTGTGGTAGTCCTCCAAGTCGTGGTGGGCACGATCCTGGGGATCCTGGCCGGCTATTTCGGCGGGATCGTCGATTCGATCATCATGCGCGCCTGCGAAGTGTTCCTGGCGATCCCCAACCTGATCTTGGCGATCGCCATCATGGCGATCTTGGGCACCAGCTTGGTGAACCTGATCGCGGTGCTCACGTTTTCAGGCTGGGTGAACTGCTGTAAAGTCACCAGGAACAATGTGCGCGTCATCAAGAACCAGGAATTCGTGAAAGCCTCTCGTGTCCTCGGGGCCGGCGGATATCACATCATGTTCCGGCAGATATTCCCCAATGTGACGACCCACATCATCATCCTGGCCAGCCAGCGCATCGGGATGACCATCATCATCGAGGCTGCATTGAGCTTCTTGCAGCTGGGCATCCAGCCGCCCACGCCGTCCTGGGGCAATATGATCTCTGCCGGCCGTATGTACATGACCACCCAGCCGTGGCTGGTGTTCGCTCCCGGCATCGCGCTGATGATCGCGGCCCTGGCGTTCAACTTCCTTGGCGACGGGATCCGTGATGTGTTGGATCCGAAGCGCACGGCCGTTTGATTGGAGGGACACCGATGGATGAGAAAATCTTAGAGATCGAAGACCTGGTCGTGGAATACAAGACCGAGCGCGCGACGGTACATGCCCTCAATGGTGTGGATCTGTCGTTGAGCAAGGGGGAGTCCCTGGGTCTGGTTGGCGAATCCGGAGCGGGCAAGACGACGACGGCGCTCTCTATCCTGAACTTGCTACCAGAGGCGTCCGCCGTCATCAAGAGCGGAGATATCCGGTATCATGGGAAGTCCGTTTTCCGCATGAACGATAAGGAGCTCCAGTCGATGCGCGGCGGGAAGATATCCATGATCTTCCAAAACCCGCTGACGGCGCTGAACCCGGTATTCACGGTGGGAGAGCAGATCGCCGTGGTGCTGCGGGTCCACCAGGGCATGAGCCGCAAAGCGGCCAGTGAACGCGCCAAGGAGCTGCTGGAGATGGTGGGCATCGCGGGCTACCGGATCAAAGACTATCCCCATCAGTTCAGCGGCGGTATGCGCCAGCGCGTCGGGATCGCCGCAGGACTGGCGTGCAACCCGGAGGTGCTGATCGCCGACGAGCCCACCACGGCGTTGGACGTGACGATCCAGGCACAGATCCTGGAACTGATGAAAGAGCTGCAGACCAAGTATGATACCTCTCTGCTGATGATCACCCATAACCTGGGGATCATCTCGGAGCTCTGCCAAAAAGTAGCGGTCATGTATGCGGGGAGGATCATCGAATATGGGACCGTCAGAGAGGTGTTCAAGCATCCGATGCATCCCTACACGGCGGGACTGCTGAACGCTCTGCCCAAGCTGGAGGGGCCCCGCGAGCGATTGGTGGCGATCCCGGGCCGGGTGGCGGACCCCCAGGACCTCCCGGACGGCTGCCGGTTCCATCCCCGCTGTGAGGGATGCCAGGCGCGGTGCAAAGAGGAGATCCCGCCCATGGTCCGAGTCAACGACGACCATTATGTGGCATGTTTCGGCGCAAAGGAGGGGATATGATGGAGCGCTCTGAGATCGTGGATCACAACGAGCCCTTGATCCAGGCACAGCATTTGAAGAAATACTTCAAGATCACCAAGAACAAGACGCTGCATGCAGTGGACGATGTGAGCTTCGACATCTATCCCGGCGAGACCCTTGGCCTGGTCGGCGAGAGCGGCTGCGGCAAGAGCACGGTTGGCAATGTCATCATGCGGCTGCTGCCGCGGACAGAGGGGAAGCTGCTCTATCGCGGGAAAGACGTCTTCCAAGCGGACCGCGAAGAGGCGCTGGCACTGTGCCAGAAGATGCAGATCATCTTCCAGGACCCCTATTCTTCGCTCAATCCGCGGAAGACCATCCGCAGCATCCTATCCGAGGCGTATGAAATCCATCGGTATGGGACGAAAGAGGAGATCTCAAAGGCGGTCGAGGCACTCTGTGAGCGCGTGCAGATCCCCATGAACCTGTTGGACCATTTCCCGCATGAGCTCGACGGCGGCATGCGGCAGATCGTCGGGATCGCCAGAGCGCTGTCGCTGAACGCCGATTTCATCGTCTGTGATGAGCCGGTATCTTCCCTGGACGTCTCTATCCAGGCGCGGATCGTGAACCTGTTGATGGATATCCAAAAGGAGATGGGCCTTTCCTATCTGTTCATCTCCCACGATCTGAGCGTCGTACGGCATATCTCCAGCCGGATCGCCGTCATGTACTTAGGCCAGATCGTCGAGATCGCAGAGACAGACGAGATGTTCGCCAATACCCGCCATCCATATTCGCTGGCGCTGCTGTCCGCAGTCCCGCGGGTCGATGTGGACAAAAAAGTCTCGCGGATCGTGCTGAAGGGGGACGTCCCAAGCCCGGTGAACCCAAAGCCGGGATGCCGGTTCGCACCGCGCTGCTGGATGGCGCAGGAGATCTGTCGGCAGGAAGCGCCTGCGATGTCCGAGGTCGCGCCGGGCCACTGCGTGGCGTGCCACTTCGCGCAGGAAACGCGTGAGCGGATGAAAACAGCGGAGATATCCAGCCTTGCCGACTGAGCGTCTTGGATGCGTATCTCTGAGAAGGAGATGGAGAAATGAGTAGCCAACCGAAGATACTGGTAGTCGGGAGCCTCGTGATGGATCTGATCGTTTCCACAGACACCTTCCCCCACTCCGGAGAAACTGTGGAGGGCCGCAGCTTCCAGAGCGCCCCGGGTGGAAAAGGCGCGAACCAGGCGATCCAGGCGGCCCGTCTTGGTGCGGATGTCACCATGGTGGGCAAGGTGGGGGACGACTTTTTTGGACAAGTGCTCCTCAAGTCTATCCAGGCGGCCGGGATCCATGCAGAGCATCTGAAGGTCGGCTCTGGCTATGCGTCGGCCATCGGGAACATCTTGCTGGAACCTGATGGGAGGGGGGGGAGCCAGAACCGGATCATCGTCGTCCCAGGGGCCAATGCCAAGATATCACTGGACGATATCGCGTTCCTGGAACAAGCCATCGGGGACTATGATATGGTCATGCTGCAGCTGGAGATCCCCATGGAAGTGAATGAGCGGGTCGCAGAACTGGCCGCCGCGGCCGGCGTCCCTGTCATGCTGAACCCGGCGCCTGCGATGCCGCTCTCAGACACCCTGCTCTCCCACTTGACGTACTTATCGCCCAATGAACATGAGGCGGCCCTCCTCACGCACACACCTTTGCCGGAAGGGACCATCCTGCAGGCTGCACGGACAGCGGCAGGCGAGTTGGCGCAAAAAGGTGTGGAGAAGGTCATCGTGACACTGGGAGAGCATGGAGCGGTCCTCCTGCAGGACGGGCAGTTCTACCATAGCCCCTGCGTACCGGACGTCCACGGACTGGATCCGACTGCTGCGGGAGATTCTTTCCTCGGAGCTTTTTGCACCGCGGTCTGTTATGGGCTCAGCGATGAGCAGGCCATGGAATTTGCGGGCTGTGCTGCAGCACTCACCGTATCACACATGGGGGCACAGCCGAGCTTGCCAACATTGAGAGAGGTGCTGGATCTGATGGAACAGCTCGGCAAGACTGCTTTGCGACAGGAGGTGCTCGCGCATTGGTAAAGGAAGAGCGGAGCCTGCTCTCTGACGGATGTGCAGATGCGCTGGAGCGCTTCAATGAGGCATGCATCCGGGAATTGGACCGTTGCTTTCACGAGTTCTCTGAAGGCCCCTACCTGGAAGCTGCCGCACTTATCTTGGAGTGCCAGCGCCATGGAGGACGGGTCCACACGACCGGCATCGGGAAGCCGGCGCATATCTGTACGTATGCGGCATCGCTGTTGTCGTCTACCGGGACGCCCACGTATTTCCTGCACGGGACGGAGGCCGTCCACGGGTCTTGCGGACAGCTCGTCGAAGGGGACGTCGTGATCTGCATCTCCAACAGCGGGGAGACGGCCGAACTGAAGGCGACTGTCCGCGCGATCAAAAACAATGGAGGGAAGATCATCGCCATCACAGGCGGTCTCTCATCGTGGCTGGCAGACCATGCAGACGTGCGGCTCTATGCCGGCGTCACAGCGGAGGGCGACGTGCTGGACCGGGCACCGAGGCTCTCTGTCCTTGCGGAGATCGTGGCGGTACAGCGGTTGAGCATCGTGCTCCAGACCAATTACGGACTGACGCCTGCACAGTATATCAAGTGGCATCCGGGCGGGACCCTGGGCAGGCTGCGGGAGGATGAGCAAGGACCGAGGACCTAGATATCATTTGGCAGATGCGGCAAATGCGCGCGTGGAGGAGGCTCATATCGGTCCTTGCAGACAAAAAATAAGAAGATATCTGCCAGAAGACGTTGCACTTTCTTTATTTTTATCCGATAATGGCTTATATTGGAAATCAACTCGGCGTTGGCTTTCCGATATGACGGAGATAAAAAACGAAGATAAGGAGTAGGGATATGATGTTGGATCGAGAGAGCGCGATCCCTCTGCACGCACAGCTCGAGCAAATGATGCGCCAGAAAATGGCGAACAACGAATGGGCAGTGGGGAAACTGATCCCCTCGGAGAACAAGATCAGCCAGGAATATGGCATCAGCCGGATGACGGTCCGCAACGTCATCTCGAAGCTGGAACAAGAAGGCCTGGTAGAGCGTGTCATGGGAAAAGGGACGTATGTCAGCTCTCCCAGGATGCATGGGGGGAACTTGAAATTCGATGGGATCATCTCCCAACTCCAAAAGATGGGCTACACGATCACGACGAAAGTGCTCTCGATCGAGCTCAAGACCAATGCGAAGCTCTCGGGCGTGTTCTCTTTGCCGGCGGATTGTGTCTATTATGAGGTCAGACGCCTGCGCTACATGAACGACAGCCCCATGAGCATCCATGACACATATATCCCGGCCTCCCTCGTGCCGGACATCGAGAGCAAGCGGGAGGAGATGGAGACGCAGCAGCTGTTCATGATCCTGGAGAAGACATATGGACTGGTACGAGGTACGCTCTCGGAGACATGGCATGCTGCCAAAGCGCCGAAATGGGTCGCAGATATCCTGGAGATCAAGCCCAGTGAGCCCGTTTTGATGAACCAGAGCGTCACATACGATCCAGAGGGGAAGGTGTTCTACACGGAAACGGAGTATTTCCGCGGAGACAAGGTCTCCCTCTATTTCGAATTCCAGTGACACTTGGTCTGGCTGTCTGCCTCCGGGTGTCACGTCACTGAAGGAGAGGACCGCGCTGACAGGAGCGGGATGCCAGCGCCGGATCACAAGGGGCTGGGCGGTCCCAGAGCGCGGTCTGAGGGGAGGAACATATGAAACGCAGTGAGATCAATGCGATCATCGAACGGTCGGAGGACTTTATCGCGAGCTTCCACGTGGCCCTGCCGCCGTTCGCGTCCTGGACGCCGGAAGAGTGGGCGGAAAAAGGACATGAGTGCGATGAGATCCGGGACAACATGCTGGGATGGGATGTCACCGACTGGGGATACGGCAAGATGGACGAGATCGGACTCGTGCTCTTCACCCTGCGCAACGGCAACCAAAGGTGTGACAAGTATCGGAAGACCTATGCGGAAAAGCTGCTGATCAGCCAGGAGGGCCAGGTATGTCCGCTCCACTTCCATTGGAAAAAGATGGAGGACATCATCAATCGGGGCGGCGGGACGCTGGTGATGCAGCTCTACTGCTCTGATGAAAATGAGATGCTGGACGAGCAGTCCGAAGTCGAGATCGTCAGTGATGGGGTGCGGATGCGGCTTGGGCCGGGCGCGCTCCTGGAGCTGCGGCCGGGACAGAGCGTGACATTGCCCCAGCGGATGTATCATGCCTTCTGGGCAAAAAAAGGGGATGGCCCCGTGCTGATCGGAGAGGTCAGCGAGTGCAATGATGACGAGACGGACAATCGTTTCTGGGAGCCTACGGGCCGCTTCCCGAAGATCGAAGAGGATGTCCCGCCGGTCCGTCTGCTGTGCAACGAATATCCGCCCAGCAGATAGGCGTGTCCGTATGGAGCGGCCGCGGATATGACGGCATGGGCAAAGGAAGGATGAGCGCATCGATGGGATATTTGCTGGGGATCGATCTGGGTACGTCCGGCGCGAAAGCGGTCCTGTTCGACCGAGACGGGGAGATGATCGCCGGTCATACAGAGGGATACCGGCTCTATCAGCCACGCAACGGCTGGGCTGAGCAGGATCCAGAAGACTGGTGGCGCGCGGTCAGCAGCGCGATCCGGAGCGTCCTCTCACACAGCAGGGTCCACCCGGAGGAGATCCGAGGGATCGGCCTGTCCGGGCAGATGCATGGAGTCGTCATGCTGGACCAGGACGGTGCCGTGCTGCGCAGAGCGATCATATGGTGTGACGGACGCACGCAGGAGCAGTGCGACCAGATCACGGAGACGCTGGGGGAGGAGCGGCTGATCGAGATCACCGCGAATCCCGCTCTGCCCGGTTTTTCCGCAGGGAAGATCCTGTGGGTCCGGCAGTGGGAGACAGAGCTCTACCAGAAATGCCGCCACATCTTGCTGCCAAAAGACTATATCCGATATCGCCTCACAGGGGCGTTCGCCACGGAAGTGTCCGATGCATCGGGGACGAACCTGTTCGATGTGCCGGAGCGGTGCTGGAGCAAAGCGGTCCTGGAGGCACTGGAGATACGGCCTGATCTGCTGCCTCGGATGCACGAGTCCACGGATATCACTGGCACAGTCACTGCGCTGGCTGCCGGAGAGACGGGCCTGGCAAAAGGGACACCGGTCGTGGGGGGCGCCGGAGACAATGCGGCCGCGGCCGTCGGGACCGGCACGGTGACGGAAGGCACAGCGTTTACGACCATCGGGACGAGCGGTGTGGTCTTTTCCCACTCGAAACAGCCGAGGATCGACCGGAAAGGGCGCATCCACACCTTTTGCGCGGCGGTCCCAGGAGAATGGGACGTGATGAGCTGCACGCTGGCCGCGGGGCTTTCCCTCCAGTGGCTGCGCGATCAGCTGTACGGCGGAGCCGGCGGGCAGCCCGATGGGGACGCCTATGCGCAGATGATGCGCGAGGCCATGCGCAGCCCGATCGGTGCGAACAAGCTCTTGTTCCTCCCATACCTCATGGGTGAACGGTCACCGATCCTGGACGCAGATGCGAGAGGAGCGTTCGTGGGCCTCTCCAATATCCATACCCGGAAGGACCTGATCCGCGCGGTGATGGAGGGGATCACCTATTCGCAGCGCCAGTGCCTGGACGTGTTCCGGGAGCTTGGCATCCCGATCCGCACGATGATGATGTGCGGCGGCGGTGCGGCCAGTCCGTTCTGGCAGCAGATGCTGGCGGACGTATACGGCTGTCCGGTGAGCACCGTCTCGTCGAAGGAGGGCGCCGCGCTCGGCGCCGCACTACTGGCAGGTGTAGGCGTGGGGATGTGGCCCTCAGTGGAAGAGGCATGCAGCCATGTGCTCCATGTGAAGGGAGAACGGCATCCCGACCAAGAGGCATCCATGGCATATGAGCCGTATTACCAGCTGTACTGCACGCTGTATCCAGCGCTGCAGCAGACCTACCGGACGCTTGCGGACTTGTAGGACTGCCGGATACATAGAGAAGGAGGAGCGAGGATGACCGCAGACCTGGGGACGCGGATCCGGGAAGAAGTGCCCGCTGCAGGTATGGCGTCACTGTGGCGGATGCACCAGTCTGGATTCGTGGTCAAGATCGGGACGAAAACGATCTGCATCGACTTATTCTTATCTGATATCGCCGAACGGATATTGCCCCCCATCATCCGGCCAGAAGATCTGAAGGGGATCGATCTGATCCTGGGGACGCATGACCATATCGATCATATCGATCGGGCGGTCTGGCCGATATTGGCGGAGGCTTCCCCACAGGCGAAGTTCATCGTACCGCGATATCACCTGGGAGCCCTGCGAAAAGAGCTGCCGATTCCAAGCGAGCGGCTATACGGAGTGGGTGAGCAGACACCGTTCGAGGAGGATGGCCTCCGGATCACGGCGATCCCGTCTGCCCATGAGCGGCTGGAGCGCGATGGAGCGACAGGAGAATATGCCGCAGTCGGCTATGTGGTGTCTTATCGAGGGTTCACGTTTTATCATGCAGGGGACTGCTGTATCTATGAGGGCCTGGAGAGCAGGCTCAAGCAGGCGGGCAGGCTGGATGTCATGATGCTGCCCATCACGGGACGCAGTGCCGAGCGCTTGCACAATGGCATCATCGGGAACATGACGTACCAAGAGGCAGTGGATCTGGCGGGAGAAGTGGAGCCGGGCTTGGTGATCCCCATGCACTACGATACCTATGCGGGGAACCTGGAGGATCCACAGCTGTTTTTGGATTACCTGCATGTCAAGTACCCGGACGTCCCTGCCGCGCTGGTGCGGGCAGGAGAGCGTTTTGACATCAGATACGGCCGATAGGATCTAAGAAGGACTTATGAGTGACGATCAGTGGAGGCATGTGTGATGAAAGGGCAAAATGGAAAGATCGGATGGGGGATATTGGGCCCTGGCAGGATCGGCAGAGATTTTGCAAGGTGCCTGAGATACGTGCCGGACGCTTATGTGGCAGCTGCCGGCTCCCGCAGTCTGGAGCGCAGCCAGGCATTCTGCAAGGAATTCGGCGGCAATGCGTATGGCAGCTATCAAGAACTCGTACAGGACCCGGATGTGGATATCGTTTATGTGGCCGTGCCGCATCCGATGCACGAGGCTGCAGTGTGCCTGGCCTCGGATGCAGGGAAGGCCGTGCTGTGTGAAAAACCGTTCGCAGTCAGTCAGGCGCAGGCGGCGTCGATGTTCGCGCACGCCGCCAAGAACGGGACCTTTTTGATGGAAGGGCTATGGTCCCGCTTTTTCCCCGCATGGAGATATGTGAAAGAACTGCTGGATTCCGGCAGACTGGGGAAGATCGTCAATATCACATCGCTCACTGGCTGGGGGCATGACCCGAAGAAGCTGCCTCCCACAGACCGGCTGCTGGACCCGATGCTGGCTGGCGGGGCTTTGCTGGACGGCGGAGTATACAGCTTTGCCGCTATGACAGTGGCGATGGGACGCTTGGAGCAGCCCACGGAATTTTTCAGCTCTATGCTCCCGGCCTCTACCGGGGTGGATGCGGAGTGCACGATCTTCATGCGGTTCGCTGACGGGATGAGTGCTGATCTCATGTGCGGTCTGTATCGCAAGGAGTTCGAGACCACCATCACCTGTGAGGATGGCAGCATCTACATCCCGCGTCATCGGGATCCGGATACCGTCATCGTAAAGTCTAAGCCCCGGGTCGGCTATGCCCAGATCGACTGGGACGACGTGCAGACGCTCAAGTTCCCATTCGAGTGTGAAGGCTTCCAGTATGAGGCGGCCGCCGTACAGGACTGGGTACGAGATGGACTGACGACCAGCCCGGAAGTGCCGCCTGAGGAGACGCTCTTGATCGCGGGATTCTGCGATCGTGTGCGGGAAAAGGCGGGGCTTCGGTATCCATTCGAATGACCCGGCGGAAGGGCCAATGAGGAAGGAGCGTTTTATATGTTGAAAGGCATCCCGAGCAATATCGGGTCCACCTTGCTGAAGGCATTGGCGGACATGGGCCATGGCGATACGATCGTGATCGCAGACCATTTCTATCCGGCCGTGACGAAGAACCATGGAGGGATCACGGTGGAGGCCAAAGGGAACGGGACCGTGGAGATGATCCGAGCGATCCTCCAACTGCTCCCCCTGGATACGGAGTACACGGAGTTCCCGGTGAAGATCATGAGACCGGATGGAGATCATGAGGACTGCATGCAGGTGCGGCCGCCGCTTTGGGACGAGATCACCGCTGCGGTCGCCGAATATGAACCTGCGGCAAAGATCGGATATCTGCCGCGCACGAGCTTTTATGAAGAAGCGGGACGGGCCTACGTCACGGTATCCACCAGTGAAGAGCAGACGTATGGATGTGTGATCTTACAAAAGGGCGTCCGATAAGGGCTCGACATGCGGGAGAAAAATGAGATGGGCGGCGAGCTTCCTTTTCAATGAAAATTGAAATTCATTGGTGAATGTAGACAAAAGCAAGGTTCCCTCTGCCGCTGACAGAGAGAACCTTGCTTTTGATTTACCTATTGTTAGTTATGTGTCTCGATTTTTCATCTCTTTTATATACTTGACCCAACCTCTAATCAGCCATACATAAATGCAGACAGCAATAACGATCGCAAAAAGCAATACTGAAATTCCTTTGCTCATTTCACCTGCAAGGATAAGATCAAAACCAATGTAAAGCGACACCCCGGCTAGCAAAAGATAAGCAATCATGCAGACAGCCAGAATTACTTGGCATAAGATACTCAAAATTGTTTTTCCTTTTGCTGAGTTTGATGATTGAAATGCTCCTACCATTACGAACTCCATCACAAGAAGGAATGCAAATATAATTAAGATGAAGAATATGGCGTTTCCCATTTTATACACCACCAATTGTTGAGGCCTGTCCTAGTCTTAAAACTCTTTGCTACCTTTTTCTTTTGATCACAAATGCGATCATATAGGCAATGCCTGTCAAACTAATAACAACTACAAGATGTATAGGAATACTTATTCCGAAAAACAATGCTTGATATTCCTTATCGCTTAAAATTTCGGGCATTGCTGCTATGCTAACGATGATTGACAATGCTGTTGAAATGAGCGGGGCTACCCAAAGGAACTTTCTCT
>CALXDL010000062.1 GCA_944387055.1 uncultured Oscillospiraceae bacterium | reverse complement strand
GTCTCGATCCTGACGGACAAGCTGAAACAGCAGGACGAGGTGGAGCTGGTGGTGCTGCCCACCCGCTATCCCCAGGGGGCGGAGAAGCAGCTCATCCAGGCCGTCACCGGCCGCCAGGTACCCTCCGGCGGATTTCCCAAGGATGTGGGGTGCGCGGTCTTCAACATCGCCACCTGCGCCAGCGTGTGCCGCGCCGTGGCGGACGGGGAGCCTGTCCTCCGCCGGATCGTCACGGTCACCGGCCACGGGATCAAGGAGCCGAAAAACCTGATCGTCCCCATCGGGACGCCTTTCGCCCACGCCATCGAGGCGGCGGGCGGCCTGCAGGGGGATGTGTGGAAGGTCATCGCCGGCGGGCCCATGATGGGCCGCTCCCAGGCGGATCTCACCACGCCGGTGATCAAGGGCACCAACGCCATCGTGGCGCTGACCAGCGCGGATGACCTGGAGTCCCCCCATCCCTCCTGCATCCGCTGCGGCAGGTGCGTGTCCGTCTGTCCGATGGGGCTCCAGCCGCTGTATCTCTATCGCTTCTCCCGCTGTCAGGATGTGGAGATGCTCCAACATTATAGCATCCTGGACTGTGTGGAGTGCGGCTGCTGCGCCTACACCTGCCCGGGGAAGCTGCCCATTGTGGCGGCGATCCGGGAGGGAAAACAGCGGGTAAGGGAGGAACCATCATGAGGTTTGCCATGTCTTCATCCCCGCATATCCGCTGCGGCGACAACACCCGGCGGATCATGCTGGACGTTTTGACCGCGCTGCTGCCCGCCCTCCTGGCCGGAACGATCCTGTTTGGGCCGCGGTGCCTGGTACTGGCGGCGGTGTCCATCGCCGCCGCGGTCCTGGCCGAGGCCCTCTGGAACAAGCTCACCTGCCAGTACCAGACTGTGGGAGACCTCTCGGCCGCCGTCACGGGTCTGCTGCTGGCGCTGACGCTCCCCGCCACCGTGCCCTATTGGATGGCGGCGGTGGGAGCGGTGTTTGCCATCGTGGTGGTCAAGGGCGCCTTTGGCGGCCTGGGTCAGAACATCTTCAACCCCGCCCTGGCGGCCCGGGCGCTGCTGTTGCTGCTGTTTCCGGCGGCCATGACCCGCTTCGCGGCCCCTGGGGCATCCGTCCCCCTGGACCTGGGCGCCGCAGACGTTGTCACGGCCGCCACGCCCCTCCACAGCATGGTCATGCCGGCGCTGCCGGAGGCCTCGCTGCTGGACATGTTCCTGGGGAACATCGGCGGGTGTATCGGTGAGGGCTCCGCCCTGGCGCTGCTGATCGGGGGGGCCTATCTGGTGGTCCGGGGGGTCATCAAGCTGCGGATCCCCATCAGCTATCTGGGGACCGTGGCGGTCCTGAGCTTCGCCTTCGCACCGATGGAGCCGCTTCGGTGGATGCTGTACAGCCTTCTGGGCGGCGGGGTCCTGCTGGGGGCCATCTTCATGGCGTCGGACTACGCCACCTCCCCCGCCACACCCGGCGGGCAGGTGCTCTATGGGATCGGGTGCGGCGTGCTGACCGTGCTCTTCCGCTCCGCCGGGCTCTATCCGGAGGGCGTCACCTACGCAATTTTACTGATGAATGCCGCGTCCTGGCTGCTGGAGCGCTTCACGCCCACCCGCCTGTTCGGCGCGCCGCAACGGAAAGGAGGCCTTCGATGAAGGTAAAAGAGCTGCTTGTCAGCGCCGGGTCCCTGCTGCTTGCCGGCCTGATCCTGGTGGCGGCCGGGAATGCCCTGGCTCCTGCCGCGGCCGCAAACGCCGCAGCGGAGCAGCAGGAGATGATGGAGACCCTGCTTCCCGGAAGCACCGTCTTCACCCAGGAAGAGGACACCGGGGCCGATGCCAATATCACGGCCGTCTGGAAAGGAGAAGGCGGCTGGGTGATAGAGACCACCGTGGACGGCTATGCCGGCTCGATTCGACAGTGGACCGGCGTGGACAGCAATGGCCATGTGACGGGCCTGGTGGTCCGTGACATGCAGGAGACGATTGGCCTTGGCCAAAACGCGCTGACGGACATCGATTTTCTCGTACAGTTTGTCGGCACCTCTGGAGAAGCAGAGATCGGAGACGGTGTGGACGCGATGACCGGTGCCACAGTGACCTCCCGTGCGATCGCCCGGGGCGTCAGCTCCGCCTGTGCGTATGTTACCGGCGCGGATGTCAGCACATCCGCTACAGAGTGGGGAGGTTGATGCAGTTTGAAAAAGGTCATTCGATCGCCGCTGTGCACGGGCTCGATCTGCCTTTCCGCGACCCTGCTGGCAGCGGGTCTCGCTGCCCAGATCGCAGTGACTGTGGTCCCCAATATTATCCTGCCTGCTTTGGACATCCCCACGCTGGCGGCCCTCTCCCTCTTCGCTCTGGTCCTGGAGGTGGTCCTCTTCGGAGAGGACCACCGGTTCTGGGCGACTTCCCTGATCGTGGGCATCGTAGCGTTCGGCGTTCTCTCCCTGTGTGCCGGCGGCGTGACAACGGTACTGGATGCACTGCGGGTCGGGATATTGGGCGGCACAGTGTTCCTGATTTGTGAGGTACTGCTCCACTCCATCCTGGACCGCCTCTCCTCTGGTCCTGTCGGCAAGTACCGCAGGAGCATGGCCGTTGTGTCTGCGCTGCTGCTGTGGCTCGCTGCTCAGATCTTGATGAGTATCGGGATATAAATCGCATGGGGGGCGAATTTCCCCACGCCTGCCCGCGGACGGCCAGATACTTGTGCGGCAGGGTAAGACCGACCACTAAAGAACAAGGGCCTCCGGCATCATGCCGGAGGCCCTTGTCATGCTTTTGAGAACGGCTGTGTATGTTGAAAATACGATCAGACCGCGGTGGATGATCGAGCAGCAAAGCTGCATTTCGCAAGGCACTCATCCGTTGTCGATACCATCGCAGAAGCCGGGGCCTGCGTTTGATCTGATGACCATACACGGAGTACGATGCTGCTGTCCACGTGCCTCTGGAAAGTATGGCAGAGGAGCTATGCCAGAGATCCCGGGAGCGGGATATGTCCCGTTCCGTCCTTTCAGGATATTTTTGGATAGGTCCATCATTGTCCAGTGGTGATGCTCCACTGATAAGAGATGATGGGAAGAATGGAGTCCCTATAAGAGACGCTTATCGATAGAGCAAGGAGCCTGCCGCTATTTCAAAGGTGCCCGTCTCATCTGAGACGGGCACCTTAGTGCATGCAGCGTTCTCAAATAAAAATCTTACGGTAAGATATCTGACAGTGATCTCTAGGCACGCTCTATAGACATCGAGCTCTGTGAGGAAAGGGCCGGACTTTCTGCGGCTCTACTTGTGAAGCTTTTTAAAAACATCTAGAAAATGATCAAGGCATCATATCGCTCAAGAGATGGGGAACGGTTTGATGTCAGAGACGACTACATCTCCGTAGAAGACCGCTCCCTTAAGAGCAAGGGCCATCCGTGATAATACTGCGCAGGTGCCTTCCATTTTCACTCCACCAGTTGCGCAGGACTTTCACTTCATCGCCCAAACAGAAATGTTTTACGCCAAGTTCCATGTAGTAGGAAGCGTCTTGGACCCGTTCGATCTCACACCGGGGCTCCACACCGTGCTCTAATGCCACACGGATACAGTGGCGCTCTGCTTCTTGGCGGCAGTGGACCCAGCTAGGATCTGCCGCATCGTACCCACAGTTCATAGAGTAGTCAGACGGTCCGAATTGGATCATATCCACACCAGGGATCCTGCAGATATCCTCGATATGATCCACCGCCTCCTTTTTTTCGATCATAAAGAGCCGGACAGATGCTGCGACCATCCGGGCATGATCTAATTGCGGCTTGTTGGGCTGATAGCCGATCCAACGGTAACTGGGATAGCCAAAGCGCCCGCCATACTCTGGCGTATCGGGCATCGTCATGTGGATGCATTCCTCGACTTCAGCAGGTGTTTTGCAGTCTGTGAACAAAACGCCCTGGATCCCAGCAGCCAAAGCCTTTTGAGCGGTCCAAAAACGGTTTTGGAAATCCACCTTCACAATGGAACCCATGCCATGAAGCTCACAAGAGCGGGCTAGATTTTCAAAGTCCTCCGTTTGGAGCGGCGCGTATTCAGCCAGATATTCGATGTAGTCATAGCACTGTCCATATGCCGCCAACTCAGTGATGAGTCCCCAGCGGCTGGAGATACGCGTTGCGATGGATGGCTTATGTTCCTGTAAAAGCTGACGGAGCCGGTTCCCTCTCACGAGTTTGCCCTCCTCTTTATTATTTCTGTTGGCGTTTTTGGATGGCAGCAATGAGAGATCCTGCAGCTTTGCAGACGTTGTCCCTGGGAGTGGCGATATTGATCCGGATATGGGCCTCGTGTTTGGGGACCAACTCCTCCGGCCAGAACCAGAAACCAAAATCGACCGCCAGCTTTGCCTCATCACGCACCAACTCCTCGAGTGCTTCCTGCGCTACATAGGCGGATAGGTCTACCCAAACCATATAGGTACCTTCCAGAGGATCGATATGGATATTTGGGAGAGCTTCTGTCAGCAGATCCCGAAGGAGGTCATAGTTTCCTTGCAGATACTCCAGGACCTCTTCTAACCACACGGCACCGCCGGTGTATCCCGCTTCTGCGGCGATATACCCTAAAGAGACGCCCTTTTTGATGCGCAGTGTCTTCACATAGGCGTCAAAACGTCGACGGAGATCAGAATCTGGGATAATGGCGAAGGAATTTTGGAGTCCTGCAATATTAAAGGTCTTGGACGCAGAGGTCAAAACGATCAGCCGGTTGGGATGCTGCTCCTGTCCCAGACAGGAAAGGTGCGTGTTATTAGGGAATACAAGGTCCTGGTGGATCTCATCGCTTACCACCAGCACATCGTATTTCTCGCAGATGCTTAAGATGCCGTACAGCTCGGCCTCTTTCCAGACATGGCCCACAGGATTATGAGGAGAACACAATAAAAACATTTTTACGTGTTCGAGACGGACCTTTTCTTCAAGATCCACCAGATCTACAGTGTATCCCGCCTCCGTATGTATAAGGTCGCTGCAGACAAGCCGCCTCCCAGTATCCTTTACAGCGTCCATAAAGGGATAATAGCATGGCGTCAAGATGGCTACGGCATCGCCGGGCATAGTCAGTGAACTGATGGACCAATAGATCCCAGTTACGACTCCTGGCGTAAAACGCAGCCACTCCCGGTCCACAGAGACGTGGTGATGCCCCTGTTCCCAGCGAAGGAATGCATCTTGATAAGATCGTGGAGGAGAAAAGTATCCGAATACGCCAAGATCCACTGCTTTTTCCAAGGCTTCGCGGATACAGGGGGGCGATGGGAAGTCCATGTCTGCCACCCAGAGGGGGATCAGATCATCGCGGCCATATTTTCCCGCCAACGTGTCCCATTTCACACTATTCGTATGTCTGCGGTCCGGGAATCGTGTGATATCAAAGATTCGATTTTCCATATGAGCCTCCGGCATATGCAGTCTTCTGTGAAGAGCGTTGCAGTCGTTTGGCTCAAAAATATCAAAAATGACTGTTTATTTCAACAGAAAATACAGAGAGGAACATCAAAATTTAAAACGATTTCCACAAAAACTGTTTGATTTTGAAACGTATCACTTCAACATCCGCCAAAGTGTACTGCGACTGATCCCGAGACGCTTGGCTGTACGGGTCTGGTTCATATTCTCTGCTTCATAGACCCGCAATACGATGTCGTGTGTGATCTCGTCCAATGGCCGATCCAGATCGATGTTGCTCTCCTGTAGGACGGGAGCGTTTTGCTGCTTTTTAGAAAGCTGGCTCTGGACCTGCTCCTCGGAGATGTAGGAGGTCTTTGCATCTACCACGAGATCACGCACCGTCTGGAACAATTGGTCAGCATTTCGATGCCAAGTATGGTTTTGCAGAGCCAGCATAGCACCGTGAGTGAGTCCGATGACACGCGTTCCGTGCTGCACATTCACAGCATTGATATACAGTCCCACCAGCGTAGGGATGTCCTCTCGTCTCTGCGAGAGAGGGGGGATATGGAGCTGTAGGCAGCGCAGGGTCTCTGCCAGATATAGATAGAGGTCATCTTGCAGAGCCTCCCCCGGCTCAGCTGTATAGGAGAATAGGAGCCGGTTCGAAGTGGCTATGCGGGAAGCCTTCAAGAAGATCCGCAGCTGATGCCGCTGTTCAGCGGGGGCCTTGTTCATCCTGGAAAAATATATGGTGAATCCAGACCCCATCAAAGGGGAATTTTCACTCTTCAATAAAAAGTTCCAACCCCTTTCATCCAAAAGGCTGACATCAATGAAGATGAAGGAGTTGTGCTTGAGATTGCTGTGGGAATAGATATCATAGGCAAAGCTATCTTTGCCGGTGCCACGTTCTCCAATGATCAAGACAGGTGCGGTCATTGCGGCATATCGGTCACAGATGGCGTGCACGCTGGTAATCGGGTCGCTGTGCCCAAGATAATATTCCAGAGGTTTCGACTCTGGCATATCACTTTCCGGGGAGAGATACCGGATCATATGTTTATCGATGACATCTGCTCCCGAGAGTCTGGAGAGGGAGTATACGCAATAATCCTCTCCATCAGACTGGAGGAGGCGGCCCTTGATAGTCAATATGTGGTCGTAACAGCGACGGATGATCTTTACGTTTCCCTGGGCGATGACATGGGAAACTTTTTGACTGAGCAATGAAGAGATATCCTTAGGAAGGGAGCTGACAGTGGAAAAATATACCTGTCCGGCGGAATCATAGATGACAGTATCTGGGTCTTCAGAGATAAGGAGATCAGAAAACAGAGATGCCCGTTTGCTGATGGATGCATAGTAGCGATGCATATCTATCGCACTGTCGATGGCAGCTTCCACGCTCTCGATGCCGGAGACGATCAACAGCCCGTGCATCCCCAGCTTTTGCGCGCAGGTGACAGAGATCATGTCTCCGGCGATTACTTGGATCCCCTCTTCCTGAAGAGACCGCAAGCAGGCTTCACACTCCGAGGAACTGCGGATGGTCTTTACTTGGAGATCATACTGCATGATGTCGCGCAGCATATCCGCAGGCTTGGTGATACTGGGAAATCCAACTACCGCCAACTTGTCGGACATGCTTTGCGCCAGACGGATGGTCCTCAGCACATCGTATACTGAGGGGATGATGTCGCAGGACGGGATATCTCCACAGTTGGCACGAATAGCTTCCGCAGTGCCGCCGCGGGAAATGACAGCATCGATGTTGTTGTTTCGGTTTTCCAGCACGGCCTTTAATCCATCTTCCAGATTGCCCATGTGGATGATCAGCTCCACATCACTGCGCTGTGCCGCGATATTGGTCATCAGATTGTACATGCCCTCGTATGGCGGGATACACAAAAGCCGAAGCTTTTTCATACAGCAGCCCCCTTTTTCTATCCGTTCGCAAAAGGCCGTGAAGATCGCCGCAAAATGGAGAGACCTCGGGATTTAAGGCCAGTATAACAAGGGGGTGTTCAAAAAGCAAGTCATCATGGAAAAAACTGTTTACTTTTTGAACAGTTCTGGGATGAAAAATCAATTGCGATTTTTGTAGAAATAAATTAGAATATTCAAAAAAATCAAGCAAAATATGTTTGATATCACAAAAAAATAAAAATAGAAGATGAGGTGTACCAAAATGAAACTTTTGACTTGCCGCTTCCAAGGAAAAGAGATCGTAGCCGTCCTGACACCGGATGAAAGACACATGATCCCCCTTTCCGACCTGGGGTACCAATATGAGACCATGAACGACCTGATTCGGCAAAGTAGCCCCTTGGTCTTGCAGGAGATCAGGAGGACCGCGCTGCAGTGGCCAGCTGCCGTGGAACTTCAGGAGGTACAGCTTATGGCACCTATCCCTCACCCCGTACGCGATATCGTGTGTATGGGACTAAATTATCGTGCCCATGCAGATGAGATGTCCGCTGCTTTGAAAGAACGACCGACAGAGCGCATCTGGCCGATCTTTTTTGGCAAGGCCGTGGACTACTGTCGGGGGACCGGAGAGGATATCCCTTCCCACAGCGACTTCATCTCTACGTTGGACTATGAGTGCGAGCTGGGAGCGATCTTGTGGAAGGATGCCAGGAAAGTGCCGCCAGAAAAAGTTTCGGAGTATATCTTTGGCTATACCATCCTCAACGATATCACTGGACGGGAGCTCAGCCGTCATAAGCAGAACTATTTTATGAAGAGCCTGGATGGCAGCTGTCCTTTGGGCCCCTGGATCGTCACTGCGGACGAGATATCTTATCCCCCCCAACTTGCTATCCGCCTTTCTGTCAACGGCGAGCCCAGGCAAAATGGAAATACCAGGGACATGATCTTCGATATCACGCAGATCGTCAGCGAATTGAGCCGCGGCATGACGCTCCCGGCGGGAACGATCATTGCCACGGGAAGTCCTACCGGGATCGGATTTGGGATGGACCCGCCAGTATTCTTGAAAGATGGGGATGTAGTGACATGCGAGATAGAGGGGATCGGAGTCTTGGTCAATACAGTGCGGGATATTTGATGCGCAAATTTGCGTAATCACAGGGAAATTTATTTAAATTTGACAAAAAGCCAGCTTCCGTTTGCACCTGTGTTTTAAATTTCTTCTGTACTGCGTCAAAACTGCTTCAATTTAAAACATCAAATGTGGACTGGATCCTTGCACGACTGTCGGCATTTCGTATAATTGGTGGTAGATAAAGTTGAGCGGAGCAGTCGTTTTGCACAATTCAAAAATATGAAAGATTGCGGAGGTGTCTCAAAATGAAAGAACTTTATCCGATGCATGGGATCATCACTACAGTGATCACACCCTTTACATCTGGGACCAAGGAGATCCACTGGCCTTCTTTCCGGCGGGAGATCCAGACTTGCATGGATGCCGGCGTCTCCGGGTTCCTGGTGCCGTGCATGGCCAGCGAGATGGATCAGCTGACACATGAGGAGATCATGCAAGAGGTCCAGGAGACGGTCGCTCTGGCTCATAAGAAAGAAAACTGCATCGTGATTCCCAGCATCACCGCTAACGATGAGGAGACGCGGCTGCGTCAGTGCAAGGAATACCTGGACCTTGGCGTGGACGGCTTGAATCTGAATATGCCCTATACCACGGATGACGAGTATTGCGCCATGGTCAAGAAGATCGATGACATGAAGCCCAACTTCCTGTGCATCCAAGATGTCTCTATGACGGATGACGGTCTGCCTGACCGATTGCTGCTCCGCTTGTTCGAAGAATTCGAAAGTGTGCGCTGTGCTAAGATCGAGGTCAAGGATCCGGGCCCGAAGTATACCCGTATCCTCAAAGCCACCGGAGGTCGCATGAATATCAGCGGTGCCTGGGGGAGCAGTCAATCCATCGAAGCATATGACCGCGGGATCCACGCATTGATGCCCTCTGGTCTGCCGGAACTCTTCGTGAACGTTTATGAGCTCTATCATCAAGGCAAACGGGACAAAGCCATGGAATTGTTCTTCGCCATGCTGCCAGTGATCAGCTTCACCCGGCAGAGCCAGCCGCTCAACCGCTATTTCCATAAACTCTATTTCCAGAAGATCGGAGTGTTTGACGAGGCGGTCAGCCGTGAAACGGTATTCTTTGATGAATATCATCGCCGCTACGCGGATGACCTGATCGAATATGCTGTCAAACTGCGGGACGATATCCCCTCCTATTGGGCCTGACGGACACCGGACGCACAGAGGACCACAGAAAAGGAGACCTATGAAAGAACTCTACCCTATGTTCGGGATCATTTCTACGGTAAATACCCCCTTCAATGAGGACTTATCTATCAATTGGACCGATCTCAGACGTACGGCAGAAGCGGCTTTGGAGGCGGGAGTGACGGGATTCCTGGCCCCTTGCTTTGCAAGTGAGATCGATCAGCTGACCCAGGATGAACGGTATCAGATGGCTGGTGAGTTGGTCAATGTGACCCGGGAGGCAGGACATGGCATCGTCATCCCCAATATCCGAGGCAAGGACAAAGAGGACTGCGTAGAGCAGGCCAAGCGTTACCTGGATCTGGGCGTCGATGGTGTGAATCTCTTCATTCCGACTGAGACCGAGGAAAGCTATCGGGAATTCGTTGCGGCGATAGACGCGCTGCACCCGCCGTTTTTGTGCCTGCAGGACACCAAGGACAACGAACTGCGGGCTCCATTCGTAAAGTCCATGTTCGACGAATTCGAGAGCTTTCGTTGCATCAAGATCGAAACAGCGGATCCCGGTCCAGACTACACCGCCATCCAAGAGGCTACCGGTGGGCGGCTCAACATCAGCGGTTCCTGGGGCAGCGATCAGATGATCGAGGCCTATGATCGCGGCATCCATGCGCTGATGCCCTCAGGGCTGTTTGAACTCTTCGTCAATGCTTATCAGCTTTACCATGAAAAGAGCCGCGAGGCGGCTATGCGCCTTTTCTTCGACATGCTGCCTATCCTGACGTTTACTCGGCAATCAGACAGCGTGAACCTCAGTTTTCATAAGATGTATTTCAAACGCCTGGGATCGTACAGCACTACGAAGTTCCGTGGGCCATATGCGATCGACAGCGTGCAGGAACACTATGCCAACGAGATGATCGACCGGGCATTGTGGATCCGGGAACATCTCGACGAGTATTGGAAGGACTGAAAAGGCGGGTGGCCTTTGCAGGTCAAGATCACCTGTGCACTCCCGCGCATTGAAGGATCGAGGCGCTGCCTGGGCACATATCACTCCCGGTCTGAGAAGACGATAGGTTCGTGCAAGGACCTTGAAAAATGGATAGAGATATCCTTCGTGAGCGCCTTTATGAGACCGTCGTACGCGCTGTTGCCTCAGACGGGATAGCGACAGGGAAGAGTGCCTGAAAGTTCTGGATTGGGTGGTTTTGAGACAATGATCAAGATATTGATAATCGCAGATGATTTTACCGGGGCACTGGATACGGGGATCAAGTTCTCCACAGCCGGGGCCAAGACAAAAGTGGTCACGGATATGGAAATAAACTTTCACCAGGATCTGCCGGAAGAGGTGCTGGTACTGTGCGCGCCAACACGGCACTTGCCAGCGAAAGAGGCGTACGATACGATCTTTAAGATCGTGCGCCGGGCGGTCCAGGCGAAGATTAGATGCATCTATAAAAAGACAGACTCTGCACTTCGGGGGAACATCGGAGCTGAACTCAGCGCTGCGCTGGATGGCAGCGGAGAAAAAGCACTTTTCTTCATTCCGGCGCTTCCGGCCATGGGACGGATCACCTTAAATGGAACGCATTATATCGATGGTGTCCCCGTGGACCAGAGCATCTTTGGACAAGATCCCTTTGAACCAGTGGAACGGAGCTATGTCCCGGATCTTCTCCATCTGCAGTGTGAAGTTCCAGTCCGCGTGGTGACCAGAGAACAGCTCATGGACATTTCCCTCGGAGAGATGGATGGGATATGCGTATTTGACTGTACATCCAAAGCGGATATGGAAAAGGAGGTACGGCTCCTGGCCAGCCAGGATCGTCTGCATCTGTTGGCGGGCTGCTCCGGCCTGGCAGAGAGCTTGCCGGTCTGCCTGGAGCTGAGCGGCACAGATCCCGAGGAGAAGGATGGGCCCCGAAACAAACTGATGGTGGTGTGCGGGAGCGTCAATCCTATTTCCTGCAGCCAATTGGATTACGGCGAGGCCATTGGGTATCGCAGGATCCATATTTCGGCAGAGACCCTGTTGGGGGACGCTGAAACGGTCCAGCGAAGCGGAGATGATCCGCTGGATGATCTTTGGGACGCTTACTGCCGATCGGAGTATCTGATGATCGACTCTCTACAAGGCGGTGGAGAGCAGATCATGGAAGGGACCAGTGAGCTGACTCTGGAAGAGATCCGGCAGAGGATATCTCATTCACTGGGCCGGATCATAAAAGGTCTGCTGGATAAGGGCGCCGATTCCCGCATTTTGATCATCGGGGGCGATACACTTTTGGCCTTTCTCGAGGCGATCGACTGTACAGAGCTGACCCCCGTATGTGAACTGCATCCCGGAGTGGTCCTCTCCTTGGTGACATACCGAGGAAAGCGATACGAGGTGCTTTCCAAATCTGGTGGCTTCGGAGAGAAGGAACTGCTGGGGATCCTGCAGGAGGGATATGCGTTCTGCGAGGAAAGCCGGAAAACAGCTGATGGAACAACGATAGAAAAGGGGAGATGACGGTCTATGGCTCTGGAAACGTACAGTATGATCATGCCGCGTGCCATCTACAGCGGAAAAGATGCATTGAAGAACCTCAAAACGATCACCGCCGGAGCAAAGAAAGTAGCGGTCTTTACCGACGAGGGGATATTGAGCACCGGCTTGGTGGATATGCCCCTGGCAGAGCTGGAGCGAGCGGGAGTGGAAACGGTGGTGCTCTCCGACCTCCCCCCCGAGCCTACATATAGTCAGGTGCAGATGCTGGTGGATCAGTTCAAAGCTTCAAAAGCGGATCTCATCGTGGCGGTGGGGGGCGGCAGTGCCATGGATACCGCCAAGCTGGCCAGCCTTTTGGCAACGGAACATTATACCGTGAAAGATCTTCTGGATGACCCTGGCTTGGCAGTCAAGACAGTCAGGACTTGCCTGATCCCCACCACCGCAGGAACTGGATCGGAGGCAACACCGAACGCCATCGTGGCGGTCCCTGAGAAGGCTCTGAAGATCGGGATCGTCAATCCCAGTATGGTACCTGATTACGTGATCTTAGATGCGGAAATGGTCCGCGGCCTCCCCAGAAAAATTGCTGCGGCCACCGGCGTGGATGCCATGGCACACGCGATCGAGTGCTTCACAAGCAATAAAGCCAATCCTTTCAGCGATACCTTTGCACTGGAAGCCTTCGATATGATCCTAAACAACATCGAAAAGGCCTGCGACGATCCGGATGCACTGGATGCTAAGAACCAGATGCAGATCGCGGCGTTCTATGCGGGCGTTGCGATCACCTGCTCTGGCACTACGGCGGTACATGCACTCAGCTATCCCCTGGGCGGCAAATACCATATCGCCCACGGCGTCTCCAATGCGATGTTGCTGGTCCCGGTGATGAAGTTCAACGAACCTGCCATCCGCTCTAAACTGGCGGCGGCATATGACCGCGTCGTGCATGGAGAAAAAACATGTTCTACCGAAGAAGAAAAGAGTGCCTGGGTGGTAAAGCGGATGGGCGATATCGTAAAACATCTGGACATCCCCACCAGCTTAGCGGAATTCAATGTCTCCATCCATGATCTGGATGCTCTGGTAGATGCGGGGATGCAGGTGACCCGTCTGTTGGTGAACAATATGCGGGAAGTCACCCCAGAAGATGCAAGGCAGATCTATTTACAAGTCCTTCCACATTGACTGGACCGCAAAGGAGGGATACAAATGGACAATAGACCGATCCTTGGCATCACGATGGGTGACCCCTTCGGGAACGGTCCGGAGATCACGGTCAAGGCACTGGCCGACAAGAGCGTCTATGAACGCTGCCGTCCGATAGTCATCGGGGATGTCTCCTGCATGGAACACGCCGCCAGAGTGGCAAGGAAGGTCTCTGGTATCGATGTGGAGATCCGTCCCATCCACGCTGTCAGTGAGGCCACCTATCAGTATGGCGTCATAGACGTGTACAGCATGGACCTTATCCGGGCATCGGATATCCCGTGCGATCCCGAGGACCCCCAGCCCTTCGGACTAGGTGCCACGGCTTTGGGCGGGGAGGCAGCCTTTCAGTATGTGGTGAAGGTGATCGAGCTTGCCATGTCCGGCGAGATAGATGCCACCATCACCAATGCCTTGAGCAAAGAGGCCATCAATATGGCCGGCCATCACTATTCCGGCCACACCGAGATATATGCCGACTACACGCATACCGCTAAGTACACCATGATGCTGGCCCACGAAGACCTGCGTGTCGTCCATGTTTCTACCCATGTCTCCCTGCGGGAGGCCTGCGACCGAGTGAAGAAAGAGCGGGTGCTGGATGTGATCCGCATCGCTGATGCTGGCTGTAAGGCCATCGGCATCAAGACCCCCAAGATCGCTGTGGCTGGCTTGAATCCCCACTGTGGGGAAAACGGCATGTTCGGTAGAGAGGAGATCGAGGAGATCCAGCCCGCCATCGACATGGCCCTGGCGGAGGGGATATTCATCCCTGAGAAGAAGCCCAGCCCTCCGGATACGGTCTTCTCCAAGGCGCTGGGAGGCTGGTACGATATCGTGGTGGCGATGTATCACGACCAGGGCCATATCCCGCTGAAGGTGCGGGGCTTCGTATACAACAAAGAGGAGAGACATTGGGATGCAGTGGCAGGCGTCAACATAACGCTGGGCCTGCCCATTATCCGGGCCAGCGTGGACCATGGTACCGGTTTCGGCCACGCCGGGGATGGTCACGCCAATGCATTGAGCCTAATCAATGCCATGGACTACGGCATCCGCATGGCCAATGCGAAAAAAGGACTGTAGATGAGTCTTTTGTCCGGGAAAACCGGAAGAGAGAATAAACCATTATCGAAGGGAGAAATGAAAATGAAAAAAGTGTTTGCCTTGCTTTTGACCCTGGCCATGATCTTGGGCATGTCCGCTTGCGGAGAGACAGAGACTCCGGAGACCGGCGAAGGAGAGCCTTCCGAGTCTGCGCAGACTACGGATACTGGCCTGACAGAGCCTGTGGAACTCACGCTGCTGAGCCAGGGTGCCGGTAGCGATGACTACATCACACTAGCCTCCGAAGGCAGGGTCCTGCAGGAGAACCTGCCGGCTGGCTCCACTATCACGCAGGAGACTATCTCCAGCGGCTGCTCCAGCGTGGGCTATCTGATCGAAGCCGGCATGGGCGATTTCGCCACTGGCCAGAACGCCATGGCGGCTACGGTGGGCTTTGAGGGCAGGGAACCGTATTCCTCTGTCAGTGCTCTGATGGCCACCGTCAAGTATGCCTTCGTTGCCGAGATCGTCACTGAAAGCTTTTATGAGAGGACAGGCTGCGCCACGCTGGCGGACGTGATCGAGAAGAAGGAAGCCTGCCGCATCGTTGCTGAGCCGGTCGGTTCCACTGACTATGTGTCCCTGGTGTATCTGCTGGATGTCCACGGCGTCACGCAGGAGGACATCGAGAGCTGGGGCGGTAGCATCACTTACACCGATGGCAGCGCTTGCTGCGATATGCTGCAGGACGGACAGGCGGATCTGATGATCGGCCATACGACGGAAGCCTCTTCTTCCTTGACGGAGCTGTGCATGAGCGCCGATATGGTGATCAGCGGGCTCAATGAGGAGGAGATCGCCGGTATGTGCGAGCGCGGTTACAGCGAGACTGTCATCCCCGCAGGCACGTTTGGCTGCGTGGAGGAGGAGATGCCCTCTGTGTGCCAGGCTACCTCCAAGATCGTCAGTTCTGATATGAGTAATGAACTGGCCTATGCCATCACTAAGATCCTGGATGAGAACAAGGAGATACTGGCAGAAGATGTTGCTGGCTACCGTGGCTTGACCTATGAGGATATGGTGGACACCGAGGCCATGATTGTGCCCATGCATCCCGGCGCCATCCAGTATTTCCAGGACATCGGCGTGTTGGATGCCGATGGCAATTACACAGGGAAGTAAGCCCATCCAGATTGTCTTCCTGGGGAGGGGACCTTCCTCTCCCCAGGCGACGATCGAAACAGGAAAACAGAACGCAGCCCTTATATGATTTCTGAACTGAGTTGTCTGAAAGGAAAGCACGCCTATGAGTACACCCGAGACTTCTCTGGAAAAAAAGAGCATCGGGCAGCAGATCAGAGAGACTCTCATCAAAGAAAATCCGCGGGCGACCGCTGCGGTGTGGGTCACGCTGGCCTATCTGCTTTTCCAGATATACCGTACCTTTGTCAATCCAATGGTCCCCATGCTGGTCCGGCCGCTCCATGTGTCCAGCATCGGCCTTTTATGCGTGCTGCTGAATCCCGGCAAGCATAAGAGCAAAGCCGGACATATATTTGATGTCGCATCGGACTGGTTCGTATTCATCACGTTCTTCTACCATGTGTGGTATGCGCTCAGCCAGTTCAGCCGGCTGGGGATCCGTGTCAACTACCTGGATGCGGTCTACCCCATCGATATCTTCGAGTGCATTACCCTCATTATTTTGATCATGCTGGGGATCTACCGCACGGTAGGACTGACATTGTCCATTTTCATCGGCATTTTTATCGCCTACGCCTGGGGAGCCCAATGGCTGCCGGGGATCCTGTTCTATGACGGCATGACGATCTCCAAATTCACGGACTTGATGATAATGGGCAGCGAAGGTATCTACGGGACCGCTACCGGTGCCGGTTCCGGCTTTATGTACTGGATCATGATCTTTGGCTCGCTGTTTGGTACCTGCGGCGGCGGCCAAGTCCTGATCGATATCGGCATCAAGTTCGGGACCAAATCAAAAGATAATTCTGGCCCGGCCAAAGCGGCCGTCATGGCCAGCGGCCTGATGGGAATGATCTCTGGCTCTGCCGCTGCCAATGTGGCTGGCACTGGCGTCATGACCATTCCCATGATGAAGAAAGTGGGTTATGCGCCTGAGGAAGCCGGTGCCATCGAGGCGGCTGCCTCTACCGGCGGCCAGATCATGCCTCCCATCATGGGTACGGGCGCGTTCCTGATGGCGGAAATGCTGGGTATCTCCTATATGTCCATCTGCAAAGCTGCCGCCATCCCAGCCGTGATGTACTATGCAGCTATTTTCCTGCTGGTCCACATGCTGGCAAAGAAACGCCGCAATGCCGGCGAGGTAGTGGAGATGGAGCTGGAGTGCGAACCCATCCTGCCCCGCCTGTATCTCCTCAGCCCCATCGTGGTGCTGGTGATCGCCATCGGCGCCGGCTGTACGCTGCAGCGCTCCGCTCTGTATGGCATCGCCGCCATCCTGATCCTCAATGTCATTAGCCCCCGGATGCGTTACGGCCCCATCCATATCATCCAGCAGGTGCTCAATGCCACGCGCCTTTCCAGCAATACCTCTCAACCCATCAGCGGCTGCGGCATCATCATTGGTATCGTCTCCATTTCCGGCTTAGCTACCCGGCTCTCCACTGTGATCTCCTCTATGGGCGGGGATCTCATGTGGATGGGACTGATCATCACCATGCTGGGCTGCATGCTGCTGGGCATGGCGCTGCCCACGGTGGCTGCCTACTTGACGGCGTATGTGCTGTTCATCCCTACGCTCAAAGGCTTGGGCATCAGTACACTGGCTGCCAATATGTTCATCTTCTACTTCGGCATTTTCGCACAGATCACGCCCCCTGTGTGCATCGCTTCCTATACCGCGGCAGGCATCGCCGATGCAAAGCCCTGGGATACCGGCTGGCGCGGTATGGTCTATGCTTCGGTGGCGTTCTTCGCGCCGTTTGCCTTCGTGTATGAACCAGGCATCCTGATGGAGGGGACCCTTCTGGACATCGTACATGACACGGGGATCCTGGCCCTGGGGACTGCCATGTTGGTATTCGCTGTGGCGGGGTACCTGCTGACCAATATCCCTGTGTGGCAGAGGCTATTGCTGCTGGCCGGCGGGATCTGTACCTGCATCCCTGAGCCTATCACCGATGTCATCGGCCTGAGCATCGGCGCCGTGGTGGTGGTGCTGCAGATATTTGCCGCGCGGAAGGTGAAGATGGAGCGCGCCAACGTGGCGGATCAGCCAAAAGTGGTCCAAAAGATCGTGGCGGATACTTCAGAAGTCAATTTGGATGAGGAATGATTTGTTAGGAAAGGAACTGGTATTATGGCCAAACTGGTAAAAGGGATCATCGCCGCCATGGTCACATCTATGAACGATGATGAATCCTTGAACATGGAGGAGATCGAACATCAGGTGGACCGGCAGATCGCGGCCGGTGTAGACGGAGTGTTCTGTCTGGGCACGAACGGCGAGGCATATATCCTCTCAGAAGAGGAAAAGCTGCGGATCATTGAGACCGTTGTAAAGGCGGCGGATGGCCGGGTACCTGTCTATGCCGGCACCGGCATGCCGGGCACCGCGGATACGATCCGCCTTTCTAAAAAGGCCAAGGAGCTGGGAGCGGATGTGTTGTCTGTCATCAGTCCCTATTTCGCAGCCATCTCTCAGGATGAGATCTACGCTCACTATGCAGAGCTGGCCGCTGCCGTGGATCTGCCCATCGTGATGTACAATATGCCAGCCCGCACGGGCAACAATATCGCTCCGGATACTGTAGCCCGCCTGAGCAAGGTGGACGGTATCGTGGGCGTCAAGGACTCCAGCGGCAACTTCGACAACATGAAACAGTATATCGAGTTGACGGATCCGGAGACGTTCAGCGTGCTCTCCGGGAATGATGCCCTGATCTTGTGGAATCTGCTGGCAGGAGGCGCCGGCGGTATCACCGCTGTGGCCAATATCTATCCAGAGGTCATGGTCTCTATCTATAGATATTTCCAGCAAGGGGACCTGGAAGCTGCGAAGAAAGCCCAAGACAGCATCCGGCCTATCCGCAACTGCTTCAAGTTCGGCAACCCCAACACTGTCACTAAGACGGCTGCCCGTATCGCAGGCAATCCCGTGGGACCCTGCCGCCGGCCATTCTGTTCCCTGAGTGACGCTGCTGTGGCCAAGATCCGAGAGACCGTGGCCGCAGACCACGCGCGTGGTATGAAGTAAGGGACACAAGGCATCCCCCTTTCCGCAGAGTACCTTTCATCCGCTGAGGTGAAAGGTACTCTGCTATCTGGAAGAGATCGAGTGAAGGAGTGTGAACAGAATGGAAAATAAGTTTGAGCTGGCGCATATCGGGATCAACAATGACTCTGCGCAAGAGGCGGCCCAGTTGGCGCAACTGCTGTGCGAGCTCTTTGATCTGACACCTAGACATGGAAACAGATCGGAATTTGCGGGGCCCTATTTTGAGTGCATGAAGGGACCTTTCCTGGGGACGAACGGTCATATCGCCATGGCGACGGCAGATCTGGCGGCCGCCATGGAAGATTTGAAAAGCAAAGGAGTTTCATTCAACATGGATACAGCCGCCTATACGGAGGAGGGAAAGATCAAAAACGTCTATCTTTCTGGAGAATATGGCGGATTCGCCATCCATATCCTCCAAAAATGAGCAAAGGCACTGCACTTCCGGAGCGTGGACAAGAAGCAAAGTACCGGGAGATGGTAGAGTCACCGCTTGAACCTCTCATCATACGAATGTCCATCCCTTCTATCGTGTCCTTGCTGATCACATCGATCTACAACCTGGCAGATACATATTTTGTCGGGAAATTGGGGACCAGTGCGACTGGAGCAGTTGGGATCGTATATCCGCTCATGACGCTGATCTTGGCATTAGGGTTGATGTTCGGTAAGGGGACGGGGACTCTGATGGGACGGCAGCTGGGCAGAAAAGACACTGAGAGCGCGCGACGGACAGCAGCGCAGGGCGTGGTATATGTGTCGGCCCTCGCCAGTGTACTGATGATAGTGGGCCTGATCTTCGTCCATCCCCTGGTGGATCTTTTGGGAGCCACGGAGAGCATGCGTGCGTATGCCGTGGTCTATGCCCGATTCATCTTGCTGACTATGCCATTTAAGGCGGCAGGGACTGCATTGAGCTGCATCCTGCGCTTCCAGGGGTTTTCTAAGCGGTCTATGTATGGATTGGGCAGCGGTGCCGTGTTGAACATCTTCCTGGACCCACTGCTGATGTTTGGGCTGGAAATGGGCTTTGCTGGAGCGGGCGCTGCCACGCTGGCAGGGGAGATGACCAGCTGTTTGGTGCTGCTATGGCAGTGTGACCGCAAGGACTGCATCCCTGTCAGACCGCGGTTCTTTTCCCTATACTGGTCGGGACTCAAGGCGATCCTCAGCGGCGGCTTTTCCAGCCTGCTGAAAAACGGCTTGTCCAGCTTGGCCTCAGTCCTGCTGAATCGGGCCGCCAGACCATATGGAGATGCGGTGATCGCAGCGTTTATCGTGGTGAACCGGCTGGTCCATATGTGCCAGCAGATATATTTCGGGATCGGGGAAGGGTATCAGACCGTATGCAGCTACAATTATGGTGCTGGGCGGTATAGCCGGGTAAAAGAAGGATTCTGGTTCTGCATCAAACTGGGCGGCGCTTTGCTGCTGGTGATCTTAGTGGCGTTTTTGTTTCCGGAACAGATCATCGCCCTATTTCGCGAGGACGATGCAATGGTCATTCGATACGGCTCGCTGATCCTGCGGGCACAGATGGCTACGCTTTCCCTGCTGCCGGTATGTTCCACCGGATTCGTCATGCTCCAGGGGATTGGGAAAAATCGGGATGCGGCCATCGTGGGCAGTGGAAGGCAGGGGCTTTTCCTGGTGCCACTGATCCTCGTGCTCCCGAAATTTTTGGGGCTGGGCGGGCTTATCGCTGTCCAGCCTTGTTCGGACGTACTGTCTACCATCTTAGGGATCCTCATCCTGCGGTCTGATCTGCGGACGTTGGAAATGGAGGAAGCGGCGGGATCGAAGCATTGAGGAGGCGTATCGAGCTGCAAGGACGTGGAACAGCTCGCCATACTGCGCAGAAACACCATGCAGGAGAAAAGTGAGGATGATATGGCAAAAAAAAGAAAGCACAAAACCGCTAGGCAGCAGACGAGCCACTCTGCACCGGAGAGCCATTTTACGCCCCGAGAGGAGAAAGGCCCCAAACGCATCGCGGTGACCGCTATCCGATGGGGAGCTTGGATGATCTTGCTCTCCGTGATCCTGACACAGCTGACCGGCAATATGTTGGCGGATACAGCGGCTCTGGGGATGTTCGTTATTGCCGCATTGCTATACGCTATTTCCTTGGTGTTAGAACGTAAGTATCATTGGTAGACTTTCCGTGAGCGCATCGCGATCACCATCAAAAAAATTGGATCGCAAAGTGGAAACAGACAATAGACAAGATGCCCCCTGATGTGGGAAAATGGGCCACATCAGGGGGCATCGCTATAAGCGGAAAGGAGGGGAAAACCTCGCCTCATCGAGCGCGACATCAAGAAAAAGGGAGACCCCATAGCAACGATGGAGAAAACCGGATAAAATATTGCTGGAGCACAAAATATGGAAATAAAACGCTAGAGATGGAGGATGAACGGCCCGGGAATTTTTCAGCCGACCAAAAAGAAGTGCGGCCAAAGGGCACATACCAGAGGAGATGCCGACACCGGATAGGTCTCCGGCATCTATCATATGCAGAGCCTTCCATGCACACCGGCAGCGGCTATCATATTTCCCTTCACAGCGTGGACAGGCCGGAAAGGGATAGGGGACCGCCTTTGGACATCCTATCATCAAATCGCGCCTACGATTTGCGGCAATGACCTGCATGAGGAGCAGGTATCCGATTGCCCTCTTTGACCGGCCAGATGAGATGTTCAGCCAAAGTGCTGGCTGCGTTCTCTACAGCCTGCTTCCTCTGGCGTACGGACCTGCAGGCGACTATCTTTTTCTGCAGCTTCTTGCTTTGCAATGACGCTTTTGAGACCTTCCAGTCCCAGGAGGATCACTATCCCCAGCAGGAGACCCAGGAGATCGAAGGTCTCCAGGCTCAGGGCCGGCTGCGGAGAGGCAAGGGTCGTGGGGCCCATGGTAATGGCCGCCAGAGAGCCCAGCATCAACCCAAGGATCAGATAGAGCATAGGGCTGCGGTACTTCCGCAGCGCAGCCCGCAAGAGACCGATAGAAAGCGCGATCCCCGCCAGGATCCCAAGGCCAAGAGCCAGCAAGCCAGGGACCACTGCCCACTCCAGCGTCAAGAAAGCGTGGATAGCGCTGATGGTAGGGACGTAGACCCCTAAGATCAGCAGCAGCGTAGAGCCGGACACGCCGGGCAGTACCATGGCCATGATAGCCACTGCACCGGAAAAAAAGAGGTACGGATATTGTTCTGGACGCAGGGCCAGATAATCCACGGCCGCGCTGCCAGCCGCCTGGGAACGGGAAAAGGCCATGGCACAGACCACCGCGGCTCCCAACAACAGAAAGGGGAGATCGCGCCACTTCCCACGGATGGCAGGCCACTCCTCTCGGACGACGAAGGGGAAGGAGGCCACTGTCAGGCCCAGGAACAGAGAGCTGAGGAAATAGATGTTTTGCTCGAACATCCGGGAAAGCGCCAGTGCAGAGGCACCCATCCCGATGCACCATCCCAGTCCCAGTTTCATCAGATAGCGCAGCGCCGCTGCCCGAGAAGTCCGGTCCCGGCCGAAAAGGTCGTGCAGGGCCCCTAGGAACTGTTCATAAAAACCTAAGATAAAGGCCACCGTACCGCCGGATACACCGGGGACGCTGTCGGCCAGGGCCATACAAAAGCCCTGGAAAGCTTTGATCAACATCATCCACCCTCCTGGAGTTCTAAGATCGTGCGTATGGCATCACTGGGGGTACAGCCCAGCCGCAGCAGGGCGCACAAGAGGGCGGAGACCAATGTGTCCGCCTTTTCCGCTCTGCGGCGCCGAAGATGACCGATGTCCCCTGTGACGAAAGTGCGCCGTCCATGCATCTGGAGCAGCCCGGCTTGCCGAAGCATCCGCAGTGCATGCTGGAGCGTGTCCACATGGACCTGATACGTCCTTGCCAGTGTCCGCACAGGGGGAAGGCGTGTGCCCGGGACCATCCGCCCCGATAAAATGACAGCCTCCAGATCCTGTGCGATCTGCAGATAGAGAAAGGGCCCGTACATCATAGATCGCTCCTCTCTGCGCAGTGTTTCAAGCCCTGTGTCAGAGTGATCCAGCGGTGGATGCGGGACCGGTCCTGTGCAGGGGGGCACCACATCTGAAAAGCATCCTGCTGGATCTGACAGATCCAGTATAAAAGAGACAGTTGAACTGTGTTTTTGCAAAAGTTAAACAAACGATAAGATCCGTGGGGGATCGAGAGATGTCCCACGGATCTTATCGTTCGATCATATGACGCCGCAAAGAGAGTACGGCGCATTTCAAAACAGCATGATCATCGTCCCTGCCACGATGAGGACCAACCCCCATCCGGAGCGGGGGGTGAGCTTCTCGTGGAACACCACATAGGAGAAGGCCACAGTGACCAGGATGCTCAGTTTGTCGATGGGGACCACCACACTGGCGGGTCCATCCTGCAGGGCCCGATAGTAACACAGCCAGGAGGCGCCGGTGGCAAGGCCAGACAGACAGATAAAGACCAGTTCCCGCCTGGGGACCTGCCTCACATTTCCAGCCTTGCCCGTCACCAGGACCATGACCCAGGCCATCACCAGCACCACACAGGTCCGGATGGCCGTTCCCAGATCGGAGCTGATCCCCTGGATACCGATCTTGCCCAGGATGGCGGTGAGGCTGGCGAAGAGAGCAGACCCGAAGGCGTAGAGCAGCCAGCCCTTCCTCTGAGGCGCTGCGCTGGGTCCAGAAACCTTCTTCTCGATCATCAAAAAAGTGCCTGTACCGATGAGGACTACGCCGGCTCCCTGGAACAGACCGATGGGCTCGCCCAGCAGCACAAACGCCAGGAGGATGGTCAGTACAGTGCTGGATCTGTCGATGGGAACGACCTTGTTGATGTCCCCGATCTGGAGCGCCTTGAAGTAACACAACCAAGAGGCACCGGTGGCCAAACCAGACAAGAGCAGGCAGGAAAGCGTACTTGTGTCGATGGTGGCGGCCTGCTCTTGAGGACCTTCTATGAACACCATGATCCACGCGAAGATCAGCACCACGATGGTGCGGATGGAGGTGGCCACGGTAGAGTCCGTTTTCCGGATACCGCATTTGGCCAAGATCGCGGTCACGCCGGCAAAAAACGCAGAGCCCACCGCAAAAAAGATCCACATCTAGCTGTGCCCCCTATCCTTCAGCGTTTCTGAAATCGGTAGCCAGCACCCCAGACGGTCTGGATATATTGCGGGTCACTGGGATCCTGTTCGATCTTGTCTCGGATGCGGTTGATGTGTACTGCAACCGTGGCGTTGTCCCCCATGGCATCCAGGCCCCAGACGCTTTCATACAGCTCTTCCCGGCTGAACACCCGGTCCAGATGGAGCATCAGGAACAGCAGCAGCTCGTACTCTTTGTTCTTCAGTGTCACCTCGCGGCCCTCCACGTAGACCCGGCGTGTCTCCGTGTTCAACCGGATACCGCCCACCCGGAGCTCGGCCCGATGGTCTTGGAGACCTGTCAGCCGTTCGTAACGGGCCAGATGGGCGCGGACACGGGCCACCAGCACGCTGGGGGAGAAGGGCTTTTCGATGTAGTCGTCCGCTCCGAGCCCCAGACCGCGGATCTTGTCGATATCCTCCCGACGGGCCGTCACCATCAGGATGGGGATATCCGTCGTCTCCCGCAGTTTCCGGCAAACATCGAAACCGTCCATCCCAGGCAGCATCACGTCCAGCAAGATCAGATCGAACGCCTTGCTGCGGCCCTGTTCAAGCCCTGCGATCCCGTCACTGGCGATGGCAACCTGATAACCGTTGAGCGTCAAATAGTCTCGTTCGATGGCGGCGATGTCGCCGTCATCCTCTACGATCAAGATATTCTGCATCCTGATCCGCCTCCCTTGGCAATGTGATCTCGATGGCCAGTCCTCCTTGGAGAGGAGCGTATGCCCGGATGGTCCCACCCATATTCTGCACGGCCTTGGCCGCGATCGCAAGCCCCAGACCACTGCCGCCTGCAGGATCTTTCCGGGCGGGATCGCTGCGGTAGAACGCATCGAACAGCCGCGGCAGGGCCGCCTCCGGTACGCCGGGGCCGTCATCAGTCAAAGTCAGACAGCCGTCAGGACACAATGTGATGCAGACATGCCCATGGTCGTGTGCTTTGTATTTGGCACTGTTATCCAGGATGTTGGTCAAGACCCGGCGCAGCTGTTCCGGATCTGCGCAGACAGTCACCGGCGCGAGACGATCTGCGGATACCTCCAGTCCCTGTTCCCGGTGATCGGTCTGATCTTCTCGAAGGAAGTCCGTCACGAATCGGTCCAAGCGGAGGGAGACGTTCTGGGTAGGGACGCCCTCCAGATCCAGCTTGGCATACAAAAAGAGCTGGGACACCAGCCGGTCGATGTCCTCCGCTTTGGAACGGATGATGCACAGGTATCGCTGCCGGTCTCTCTCTGTCTGAGGCACCCCGTCCAGCAATCCCTCCACATAGGCCCGGATGGAGGTCAGGGGAGAACGCAGGTCATGGGAGATCCCTGCCAACAGCTCCTTGCGGCTCTCATCGTCCCGGCGGATCCGTTCCACAGACGCCTTCAGCCGCGCCGCCATCTCATTGAAGGCATCGCACACCGGCGCGAATTCGTCTCGCCCCGCGTAAGAGATACGGAAGTCCAGATCCCCCTGGCCGATCCGCTGCGTTCCCGCTGCCAGGAGATCTAAAGGCCCTTCGATCTTGCGGAGCACGAATCTGGTAAGGAATCGGTTCGTCAGCAGGATGGAACCTGCGATGACACACAGGATCAACAGCGCGGCCAGCGCCGCGGCGGGCCGCAGGTCCCGTCCGATATGCTCTCCCGGCGTGCCGAAGAGGCTGAGGGACACCGTGCGTCCGCCTGCCTGGACCTGAGAAAAATAGACGCCCCGTTCTCCCGTACCGACCAGGACAGGATCGAGGCCCAGACCTTCCGCTGCCTGACACAGCGCATCGTCTATCTCCAGCGGTTGGCCATATGAGTAGAGCACCTGGTCGCCATCCGTCACCACCAAGCACATGGAGTTGGCATCCAGCAGCGTGGTGAGCTGGTCCAGCTGGCGCTCCCATGCGCCGTCTCCGGCTTCCAGCGCGGATCCCACCGCGTCCGAGGCGGCTTGCCCCACCCAATAAAAGTCCCCACTGTCTTCTACACCAAAGCCGGCACCCCGTCCCATCATGACGAGCCAGAGCATCCCCAGGCACAGCAGGCCCACTAGGGCGGTCGTGACGGCCGGGACAACGAGCATCAGGATATTGGACCAAAACAGTCGTCTTCGGATGGTCATGGCAGCGCCTCCAAGCTTGTTTGTCGCACCATTAGGATAGCACGGTCCTCGCCTGTATTCTTAAACTGCAGATAAACTCCGATACGGGATTTCCGCGAGAGACCGCGTTCTTCCTCACGCGGACTGGCCTCTGGATGACCCGCTCACGGGAGACACGGCGCCGGCGCTGACAGTGTATAGACACCAGGGACCATACCGGAGCGCCTGATGGGAACGGGACAGGAGCCAGAGTTTCAAAACGATCGAAGTCCTGTTTAAACATTGTTCAAGGCTCGGTGATACGATAAGGGATGAGCTTCAATGCTTGACGACGCTGGACATCCCCTCACAGATCAGCTTGGTGGCCAGCTCGATCACCGCCTCCAGGGAAAGCTGTTTCCCGTCTGCCACCCACTGCCGGTAAAGCGTGGCCGTGATGCTCCCGTAGTAGGTGAAGATGATGTTTTCTGATGCTTCGTCCATCCCGAAGGCTCCGCGGTTCATCAACTTGCGGTGCCCCATGATCTGCCGGTTGATCCGGTCATAGAGGAACTGATAGCTCCCGCTGCACAACAGCCGCTCTTGGACAGGGGATCGGACCGCAGCGAACTCGAAGAACACCCGGATCATCCTGCGGATGTCTTCCATCTTGGTATAGGATACCTGCCGGTCGATGAACTCTCCAGCGATCTCGTCCTGCAGCTCCTGCAAAAGGGCCTCCATGGAGTCATAGTGCAGGTAGAAGGTGTTCCGATTGATCATGGCCCGTTTGGCCAGTTCCTTGATGGTGATATCCTGCAGGTCCATCTCCATGAGCATATCACAAAAGGTGTCCCGGATGGCCTTCCGGGTACGGAGCACCCGCAAATCGGTCTTTTCTTGGTCCATATCGCTGCCTCCTGATCTTGAATTTTTTGTGACTTCCTGAGCATTCAGCCTTTCTGTGCCGCATAAGGGGCGGCGCGCGGCGCAAGGTCCATTGCAATAAATGGTCGCATGCCCTATAATAGGCGAACGATAGATAACATACATGAAAACTATTATAGGAAGATGTCAGGAGGCATGTCAAGTGGCGCAAGAAAAACGGCCTCGCAAGGCCGTTATCATCTACTATTCCATGGACGGCAACACCAAACAGATCGCAGAGCGGGTCCATGAGACGATCGGGGCACCGCTGATCCGGCTGGAACCGGTGGTGCCCTACACCGGGACGGATGAAGAGATCATCGCCCAGGGACAGGAGGAGGTCGAACGGTGCTATCAGCCCGAACTCAAGCCCCTGGGCATCCATCTGCAGGCATATGACACCTTCCTGGTGGGGACCCCCACCTGGTGGTACACCATGGCCTCTCCCGTACGCAGTTTCCTGTCCATGGTGGATTGGCGGGGGAAGACTCTGATCCCGTTCCAGACCCATGCGGGATGGCCGGGACATGGGCTGGAAGACATGGAGCGGCTCTGCCAGGGGGCGGAGGTGTCGTGCCCCATGACCATCCACTTCAGTCCCCAGCAGTTCGGGAAACTGGAGACGCCCCAGAAGGAGTTGGATCGATGGCTCTCAGAGCTGAGAGTGTTGTAAGAGGTGGACGGCATGGTGTTTTATTTTACCGGGACAGGGAATAGTCTATATGCGGCCATGACGATCGGGGCGCCGCTGCAGAGCATCCCACAGGTGCTCCGCAGCGGAAAGCTGGACTTCACTGCGGAGACGATCGGGATCGTGGCTCCCGTCTATGGACATGAAATCCCGCCGATGGTGAAGGAATTCCTCAGAAAAGCACGGTTCCATACGCCGTATTTCTTTATGGTCTTGACCTATGGGAACCGCCACGGCGGTGCGGCCGAGCTGGCGCAGCAGCTCTGCCAGGACTGTGGGATCCAGCACAGCTATATCAATGTCTTGCTGATGGTGGACAACTGGCTCCCCAGTTTCGACATGGAAGAACAGATGCGTCTGGATAAACAAGTGGATGCACATCTGGCGCAGATCGCGGCGGATATCGCAGCGCGCAAGCACTGGATCGCTCCAGTCTCCGAGAGCGACCGGGCGGCTCATCGGGAGTTTTTGGCCCGCAGCGCACAGATGCCCGCCGGTGCGTGGCAGCATCTGATCCAGGTGAGCGACCGGTGTATCGGCTGCGGGATCTGTCAGCGGGTCTGCCCCACATCTTCCATAAAAGTGCGGGATGGCCGGGCGATCCCTATCCCCGGGAACTGCCAAACGTGCCTATTTTGTGTCCATAACTGTCCGCAGATGGCCATCGGCCTCACCATCCCGGAGAAAAACGCAAAGGCTCGCTATCGGAACGAGCATATCACATTGGCTCAGATCATCCGCGCCAATGAGCAGACGGATCCAAGCGGCAGCTGTGAGAGTCCTGATCAGACCCGCCCAGGGACGCGGCCTGCCGGCCCGACTGCATGCTCTCCGCTGTACCCAGATGAGCCTGTGACCCGAAGACCTGCTGCGTGCCCGTAGGATACCCGTCCTGGCCTGCGGCGAGACTGTTTTGAGGAGGGGCCATGGATCCATACAAGAAACTCATCTCTAACACCGCACTATTCGGGATCAGTACCTTCGGAGCCAGGTTCCTGACCTTCCTGCTGACGCCCTTTTATACCCGTGTCCTCACCAGTGCGGAATATGGTGTGACAGACCTGCTGCTCCAGACGGGCAACCTCATCATCCCCATCGCCTCTGTGGGGATCGCCAATGCGGTGATCCGGTACGGGCTGGAGAGGAGCAGTGACAAGAGCGGTGTCTTCACCACCGGGGTGCTTGTCACGTTGACCGGATATCTCCTGCTGCTCTCGGTGTCTCCGCTGCTGGAGCGGATCTCGTTCCTTTCCAGCCATCTTTGGCTGGTGCTCCTCTACGTGTTGGCGGCGAACATCCATTCCGTCTGCAACCAATTTGCAAGGACCATGGGACATGTCCGACTCTTCGCGCTGGACGGCATCCTCCGCACCGTCTTGACCATCCTCTTCAATATCCTGCTGCTGGCGGTATTCCCCATGGGAGTCACCGGCTCTGTGCTGGCCAATGTGTTCTCTGACGGGATCACCACTGCTTTCGTGTTCTGCAGGGCCCGGCAATGGCGATATCTTCGCCTGTCCGCCGTGTCCCGCCGGGACACGGTGCGGATGCTCCGGTACAGTGCGCCCCTGGTCCCCACCAATCTCTGCGGTTGGATCATCAACATCTCAGACCGCTATCTCATCGCGCTGTTGGTCGGGAACGCTGCCACCGGGATCTATGCGGTGTCCAACAAGATCCCCACTGTACTGTTGACGATCGCGAATATCTTTACCTCCGCCTGGCAGCTCTCTGCCCTGGCGGAGCAGCCCCGGGCGGAGAAAGAGCGGTTTTTTTCCAATGTGTACGCCACTTATTCCGCCGTTGCCTTCGTGGTAGCCTCCGGGGTCATCCTGACCGCGCAGGTATCCACCCGCCTGCTGGCGGCACCAACATATTACGAGGCGTGGCGGTACGTACCGGTCCTCACGCTGGCCACTGCGTTTGCCTGCCTGGGCTCCTTTTTCTCCTCCGTGTACATGGTGGAACAACGCAGTGCCGCTACTCTGACCACCACCATGCTGGGGGCGGCGGCGAATCTGGTGGGGAATTTCTTCTTGATCCAGCTCTGGGGGGCCATGGGGGCGGCCATCTCCACGCTGCTGAGCTATCTCTTGATCTTCGCCGTACGGGCCATCCACACCCGCTCCATGCTCCGCATCTCCTGGGATATCCCGAAGACTCTGATTAGCGCCCTGCTGCTGGGCCTCCAGTGCCTCTTGATCGAGGGAGATGCCCCCCTGTGGCCGCTGTGGTCCGGCCTGTGCTTCCTGGCAGTCGCAGCGATCGGGCGCAGACCGCTGTGGAGTGCGGTCAAAAAAGTGATCTGACCTGCGGAGATGCCTGTATGAGCATCCATCCCGCAGCGTGCCCTGCCGTGTCGGTCCTGTGTTGCAGAACAGGGCCGGCGGCTTCTGTGCAGTCGGCGGTGTGGACGCTGGATAGCTAGTTCCTGTCAGCAAGAAGAGGAGGACAGGGGAAACGAGATGTTCGGAGCATCCCGAGCACTGCTGGAGCGGGAACGATCAGGCAGTCGGTGGATCTGGACCGAGGAACAGGGGCCTGCGCTTTATGGAACGAGATATTTCGGGACCGTGCATGAGCGGAGCGAAGGTGGCAAAGTGCTGTGATATAGGAGGGAAACGGCAGGATATTTCATGCAGGATCCCACCCGTAATCATGGACAGAGGGGATTGACATCCACAGATGGATATAGTATTATCTCGGATAGTCCGAAACGGGAATATATGAGATCGGATGGATGGGAGGCGCACGCAGATGCCGCCGGACAAACGACAGATCCCACACCTGGATGCGTTCCGGGACGCATCGATGGAATTCGATTCCGTCTATGGCCTGCTGGCCAAGTCCTGCGGCCTGTCGGGAACGGAATACTGGGCGTTGGTATTGATCCATGAAGGCGTGGCGACCCAGCGAGAGATCAGTGAGCAGCTCTGCCTGAGCCGGCAGACCTTGAACTCCGCTTTCAAGCTGCTGGTGAGAAAGGGTCTCGTGAAGCTGGAGCCCTTCGAGAACGACCAGCGGAGCAAGCGGGCGAGCCTGACAGACGCGGGGACACGCTTTGTGGAGACCTATATCGTCCAGACCAGAGCATTGGAAGAACAGGCCTGGCAGACTTTGGACGAGGAGGAACAGATCGCGCTTCCCCATTTGCTCCGAAAATTCAGCGCGGCACTGCGCCGATCGCTGCAGCAGTAAGGAAAAATTGGATATCTGCTCATCGGAGGGCTTGTGATCGCAATCACACGAGTCAGAGAAGATGTCGAGTGCGCTCGGTCAAGATCGTTTGACCGGGCGCGCTTTTTCTATGTTCGAAAGGAGAGGATACGTTATGGACCGCCCGCCGCCAAAAGGGAGTGGAAGGAGACCACCGTGGCCTGCCCCAAGTTGGGGAAAGGCGCAGACATTCGATCTTGGAAGAAAGGAAGCAACATGATATGGGCCTGATCTTACGATTTTTGAGACCTCATTGGAAGCTGTGCGCCGTGACGATCGTTTTGCTGATCGTGGATGTGGCAGGTGCATTGTTCATCCCCACACTGGTGGCGGAGATGCTCAACGACGGCACCTCCGGCGCGAGCTTTGACGCCATCGTCCGCACCGGGCTCCAGATGGCAGCGATCTCAGTCCTGGCCGGAGGATGTGCCATTTTGGGCGGCTATACCTGCGCCGCCCTCTCCGCCCGAGTAGGCAAGGACATGCGGGAAGCCGTTTATGCTAAGTCTTTGAAGCTGTCAGTCTACGACTTCCGGCAGTTCGGCACCGCCTCCATCACTACACGCACCATCTCGGATATCACTGCCATCCAGTTCGCCCTGACCAGCACCATCCAGATGGTCATCCCTGTACCCCTCATCTGCATCCTGGCACTGGTGCTGACCTTCGGCCTGGATACGCAGATGGGAATGATTTTGCTGTGCGTGGTCGTCATCGTGCTGCTGCTGGCATTTTTCATCATGCGCAGCGCGTCCCCGCTGTTCCGCAGGCTCCAAAAGCTGCTGGACCGGCTGAGCACTGTGCTGTTGGAGAACCTCACGGGCGTCCGGGTGGTGCGGGCTTTCAACAACGAAACACGAGAAGAGGCGCGCATGATCTCCGCTTTCTCGGACTATGCCGCAACCTCTATCAAGGCCAACCGGCTCTTCGCTGATCTGGACGGCCTGTCCTTTTTCTGCATCAACTTCTTCGTAGTCGTCGTCTACTGGCTCAGCGGCGGACACATCAGCACTGGCGGTCTCCAGATTGGGGATATCACTGCCGTTATCGAATATGCCATGATGATGCTGTTCTTCCTGATGATGGCCCAGATGGTCATCTTGACCCTGCCCCGTGCGCTGGAATGCTGCGAGCGGGTCCGCTTGGTGCTGGACCACACGCCGGAGATCGTGGACCTGGTGGCCCAGGACCCTGAGGAGGACCATGGGGGACCTGAGGTGCTGGCGTTCCGAGACGTGTCCTTCCGGTTCCAAGATGCGGAAGAGGACACGCTGAGCCACCTGGACTTCGTCTGCCGCCGGGGCGAGACCACTGCTATCATCGGCGGCACTGGCAGCGGGAAATCCACCGTGGCCTCTCTGATCCTCCGGTTCCACGATGTGACCGACGGCGCCATCGAGCTCAACGGCACGGATATCCGGGACATGACGCAGGAGGGCCTCCGGGACCACCTGGCCTATGTACAGCAGAAAGCGTGGCTGTTCTCCGGTACGATCGCAGAGAACCTGCGCTACAGCCGTCCAGACGCCACGCAGGAGGAGCTGATGCACGCCGCCGACGTGGCTCAGGCCGGGGATTTCATCCGCTCTCTGCCAGAGGGCCTGGATTCCCATGTGGCCCAGGGCGGCACCAACTTCTCCGGCGGCCAGAAGCAGCGGCTGTCTATTGCCAGAGCCCTGGTGAAAAGACCGGAACTCTACATCTTTGACGATAGTTTCTCCGCCTTGGACTTCAAGACGGACGCGGCCCTGCGGAAAGCGCTGGCCGCGGAGACGAGAGACGCGGCGGTGCTCATCATCGCTCAGCGGGTCAGCTCCATCCGCCATGCTGATCGGATCGTCGTCCTCCATGAGGGCCGCATGGCTGGCATCGGTACCCACGAGGATCTGATGGCATCTTGCCAGGTCTACCAGGAGATCTATCGATCCCAGACGAAGGAGGCACAAGAAGCATGAGTCCCAAAAAGAAATTCGCCGGCCTTGAGCACCAGGTGGCTCAGGACACTCGAAGCACCGTGGTCCGGCTGTTCAGCCAGCTCCACGGCCAGCGGATCCGTCTGAGCGTGGTGGCGGTATCCATCGTCATCTACGTGGCGCTGAGCATCTGGAACCCCATGTACAGCGCCATCGTCATCGACCATCTGTGGCAGAGCGTCCAGGCGGCCTGGGATGCGGGGACCCCCTTCTCTGTCACCGGCGCCATTGGCCGGGAACTGATCCAGCTCACCATCCAGTACCTGTTCACTTGGCTGTTCTACTATCTCCAATCCTATCTGATGGCCAGCGTGGCCGAGAGCCTGGTGTTGGAACTGCGCAGCCAGGTGGCCCGGAAGCTGGACCGGCTGCCTCTGCGGTTCTTTGACCAGAATCTGGCCGGTGAGATCCTCAGCCGGGTCACCAGCGACTTGGATAAGATATCCGAGACCCTGCAGACGGGCCTGCTCAAGCTTATCGTGGCCATCGGCACCATCATCGGCTCTCTGGTCATCATGCTCTATTACAGCGTGCCCCTGACCTGCCTATTCCTGGTGTTCATGGCGATCAGCATGGTGGTCACCAACATCGTGGCCCGTAAGAATCTGCGCTGCGCTGCAGAGCGCCAAGAGACCATCGGTGTGCTCACAGGCATCGTGGAAGAGTATTACAACGGCCGTGATGTCATCAAAGCCTATAACCATGAAGCGGAGAGCATCCGCAAAGTGTCCCAGGCCGCTGAGGCCAACCGCCTTGCAAACCAAAAGGCGGACTTCCTCACCAACTGCGTCAACCCTCTGATCCGTCTGCTCACCCGGCTGGCTCAGGTCGTCATCGCCGTCATCGCCGGGCGGGCTATGCTCAACGGCACCATGACGGTGGGCGTGGTCCAGGCATTTTTCCAATATGTCAACCAGACCGCAGAACCTCTCACAGAGGCCTCCTATATGATCAACTCCCTCCAGGCCGCCCTGGCCTCCGCTGAGCGGACCTTCCAGCTGCTGGATGAGGAAGAGGAGCGCCCCGACCCGGCCCAGCCTGCGGTGCTGGAGCGGGCCTGTGGGGAGATCGCGTTCCAGCACGTCAGCTTCGGCTATGACCCGGACCGCCTGCTGATGAAAGACATCAGCTTCACCGCCACGCCGGGGCAGAAGATCGCAGTGGTGGGCTCTACCGGCGCCGGCAAGACCACCCTCATCAATCTGCTCATGCGGTTTTATGAAGTCGATAGCGGCCGGATCACCGTGGATGGTGTCGATACTGCGCAGATGAGCCGCAACAGCCTGCGCCGCAACTTCGGCATGGTCCTCCAGGACACCTGGCTCTTCGGCGGGACGATAGCGGAGAACATCGCCTATGGCCGCCCGGATGCCACTCGGGAGGAGATCGTAGCGGCCGCCAAGGCGGCCAAGGTGGACTACTTCATCCGCACCATGCCGAAAGGCTATGACACGATGCTGGACAATGAGGCGGCAAACCTCTCTGCCGGGCAGCGGCAGCTGCTGACCATCGCGCGGGTGTTTTTGTGCGACCCGCCCATCCTGATCCTGGACGAGGCGACCTCCAGTGTGGATACCCGTACGGAGGCGGAGATCGGCAAGGCCATGAAGGAGCTGATGCGAGGCCGTACCAGTTTCGTCATCGCCCACCGGCTCTCTACGATCCGGGATGCGGACAACATCCTCTTCATGGAGCAAGGCAACATCATCGAGCAGGGGGACCACAAGACCTTGCTGGCCAAGCAGGGGGCCTATGCAGCGCTGTATTACAGCCAGTTCGAATGACAATGCCCCTGCGGAGGCGGTGTACCGGACTGCACAGCTTTCCGGTGCGGCCGTCTGGAGGGACAGAGGGGCTGCCGGGAGATGACAGGGGCTGGAGGAGCCCCTGCCATCTGGATGAGATATGGATGAGAGCTTTCAAGCATCGAGGAGGATCGATATGCACAGTGAGAAACTGTTCCTGGAGAAAATGGAGGAGATCGTAGGCGCTCTCCGCGAGGCGGGATTCGACCCATATGCCCAGCTTTCCGGGTACCTCCGCACGGGGAACGACGCCTATATCACTTGCAGGAACAACGCCAGGATGAAGATCAGGGGACTCGATACCGGCAAGATCCGCAAGTATCTGGAAGAAGATGGAGGATCGGGCCTGTGATCGTGGGCGCATCTTTGCGGAGGCGGCCCAGACAGTGGGAGACTTCTGCCATTAGCGATGTGGGCCGCCCAGACAGCGCCGGCCGTTACAAAGACAGCGCCGCCTGCCTGGGCAGCGGATAGCCTATGACAGACAGCGCCATCTTCAAGCCGGCAAAGCAAGGGTACAGGACCTCGCGTCCCCGGAGAACGTGGGGGGCCGTATGGTGGCAGGGACCGAGAGGATCTCCTTGGATCGTGGGCAGAGAAAGGAGTACGCCGCGTGGACGGTAAAACATCTTGGCAGTGGGGCTGGGGAAAGAAGACCTGCTGCGCCTGCTGGACCGTGCCGAAGTCTTTGGCTGTCAGGTCATATCTGCACTCAGCCTGCGGGACGCAGGATGGATCGCAGGACACCGCTCGTTCCAGCTGGTGATCTTGGATATGGAACGGCTGAGCCCGGATGGGGCCCAGAGCTTTCTGGAGGCGGCGGCGCGAAGGCCTGCCATACGGGTCCTTGTCATGCATGGAGAGGAACGATCTTGGCTGACGCGGATAGCGGATGCCGTCATCTTCCCCAAAAGCGCTTCTTTCGAGGACGTCCTTTCTGCGGCCGACCGTCTCATGGAGACGTAGGCGGGGCATGGAGGCCTAGCGCCCGGTGCGGGATGGGGAGGTGGTCCAAAGGAAGGGGAGCCGGGCTCCCAACCGGGAGAGCAACTCATTGGTGATGGTGCCGCATCGCTGTGCCAGCTCCTCTGCTCGGATCTCCTGACCGCCGTCCCGCCCCAGCAGTGTTACCACATCGCCGGGACAGACATCTTCCAGATCGGTGACATCTATCAGCAGCTGATCCATACACATCCGGCCCACCATAGGGCACCGGTGGCCTCGGAGCAGTACCTGGCCGCCCCGCTGGGAAAGTTCCCGAGGCAGACCATCCCCATAACCGATGGTCACCACGGCGAGACGGGATGGCCTCGTGCATCGGTAGACACGGCCATAACCGGCAGTATCGCCCGGCTGCAGGTCTCGAATGGTAGCTACCCGAGTCCGGAGGGACAGCACTGGACGCAGATCCAGCGTTCGCTGGATGGGAGTGCTGTCGCTGCGGATCCCATAGAGTGCGATGCCCGCCCGGGCATAGGCACAGGGCTGGGGCGGGAGATCCCAGATCCCATAGCTGGCCTGGACGTGGATACGCCCGGGATCGTATCCAGACGCCCGCATCCAGGCGATCGTGTCATAAAAGGTATCCAGCTGACGCTGCGTATAAGCCACATCCGCCTCTTCCAAGCTGTCTGAAACATTCAGATGGGAAAACACGCCGTCGATCTGCAGATGGGACAGACGGTACATGGCAGCGATCGCCTCGTGCTCCTCCGCTGGGATGCCCAGACGATGCATCCCGGTATCCAGAGCCAGATGCACCTGGATGCGTCGGCCCTGGGCGTCCAATGCCCGGCCGTGTCCTGCATCCACCACTGTCTGGGTCAGACGCCAGCGATGGAGCAGCGGTGTATCCTCCGGCGGCGTATACCCGAGGATCAAGATCGTCCCCCGAAGTCCTGCTTTGCGCAGCATCACGCCCTCAGCAAGGCACGCCACTGCGAAGGCACGGATGCCGGCCCTGTATAGTCGGCGGCAGACCTGGACCGCTCCGTGACCATAGGCATCCGCCTTTACCACGGCCATGAGCTTCTGATCAGGGGAGAGGGCCTTTTGCAGCACAGCAGCGTTATGGACCAGGGCCTCCAGATCGATTTCCCGCCAGGCCCGCCCCATGGGCCGAAGGGGCCGCGGCCGCAGAGACAGCAGCAGGGCGGAGAGCCCGAAGCTCAGTGCCAGCACAGCGCAAAAATGCCCCAGGCTGTTTTGGACCAGCAGGTCATCCAGCCCCAGGACCTCTGCGCTGCCTCGTATCAGGACGATGCACCAGGGATGGAGCACATACACCAGAGCAGAGAGGTCCCGCAGCGATCGCTGCTGCCCTTGATCGATGCTCAGGAGCAGGGAAAAGAGGAACACCATCACGAGCGGGAGCGCTGCGTACATGCTGTCATGCCGTGGCACGCCCAGACCGTGGAGCCAGGAGGCTTCGATGCTCATGAGCAGGAAGGAGAGGGACAGCCCGCAAATAGACTGTTTCCGAGAAAAACGTTGCCCAGCCGCTCCCATCAGGACGAACAAGGGAACGAAAAAAAGACCGTTCCGGGTATAGGTGAAAACTTGGAAAATGACGTCATAGACTGCTTGCAGGGCAGGGAGCCTAACAGCCAGACCGTAATAACTGTCCCCGCCCAGACCGAGCAGATACAGGACGCCCGCCAGCAGCAGGGCGGTCCGTGTTCCCGACCGGCTGAGCCATCGAGCGATGGGGACCCCCAGCAGCAATGCTGGGAAATACCATAGGTGATAGAAGGTCCCGTCTGTTACCAACCGGCGGAAAAAGTCCGAGGTCAGCTGTCCGGCATAGGCATTGAGCGGCAGATACGAGGATACACAGACGACATACAGCAAAGCGATCCGCTTCAAGAAACGCCTGGTATGTCTCCATTCCTTCTGCGCTAAGAAATAGCCGCTGACCATCAGAAAAAAGGGGACCGCCACCCGCCCAAGTACCCGAGTGAGGTAACGGTCTCCCACGGGTGAATAGGAGGCCAGGGGGGCGGTATGGACAGCCACCACCAGGATCGCTGCCAGCAGGCGGAAGCGGTCCAGGGCGGCGCAGGGACGGGCGCTCATTCCAGATACCCCCAGGCAGTGACGATGAACCCACCGGCGTTGTCACCGGAGATCTGGCAGCAGCCATCCGGCAGCTGGATCTCCGTCTCATCCTCTTCACAGGGGACATAGAACACCTGGGCCAGACGCCCGCCGGGCAGAGGGCAGGAGCAAGGACCCTGCTGGAGGAAACCGGCGTACTCCTCCAGACAAAGGCCGTTTGCTTCCATCAGCATAGCGTGGGGCGTGCCCACGTAGCGAAAATGCCAGGGTTCTGGGGCGATACCGGTGAGAGGCTCTTTGCCCCTCTGGTAACGCTCGATGAAGCCATAGGCAGCGGCCGCTTTCCGGAAAGCGCCGCAGATCCCATCATAGGGGAAGGCGGGACGGATAAAATCGATCTTCCCGGCAGTCCTGCCCAGGTCGATGGCAAGGCCTGTCTGATGTTCGCTGCATCCGGGGAGCGCCACATATTTTTCTGTAAAGGATGCCCCGTCCGCTGCCAGGGTATCGTCCCAGATGCGCTGCTGCTCTGCCTGGCTCCGCCAGCCGGAGACTGGCACGATTTCCCGGTTTCCGCCCACTTCCTGGATGCAGGCGGCCAGAGCGCGGGCGGCCTGGCGGTCCAGCAAGATGTCTGGGTGATAGCTGTCCACGGCGATGAGGTCTATTGGAGCAGACGTCTGTAGGGGATGCTGCCGGTCCACCAGCACCAGGGGACCAGTCGCACTCCTCGCTTTGGGAAGATGCACGATCCTCATGCCTCCACCCCCAGTCTGATCAGTTCACTGACCAGCGCGCTGAACTCCAGACCGGCGGCACGCATCATGCCGGGATACCGGCTGTGGACGGTAAATCCGGGGATGGTGTTCACCTCATTGAATACGATCTCGCCCGAAGGCGTCAAGAACATATCCACTCGGGCGAAGACCCGGCAGTCCAGGGCCCGGTAGATGGTCTTGGCTGTCCGCTGGATCTCCGCTGCCTTCTCAGTGGAGATGCGGGCGGGACAGTGGATCCGGGAAGTGATGAGCCCATACTTCTCCGTATAGTCGAAAAAACCGCCAGATAGCTCGATCTCATCCACTGCGCCCACTGTCAGCGTTTCATTCCCCAACACGGCGCATCCGACCTCAAAGCCAGGGATGGCCTCTTCTAACAGGATGTCCCGGTCGTGCGCGAAGGCTGCCTCCACCGCATCGGGCAGGTGGTGCGGATCGATGACTTTGGAGATACCGAAAGAGGACCCGGACCGGACGGGCTTGACGAACAGCGGATAGCCTAAGTCCGCTCCGGCCTGGATGATCTGGGAAAGGGCCATGTCCCGGGAGAAGCGGGCACTTCGAGGTACCCGTACTCCGGTGAGAGCCACCAGCTTGTGGGCCCGATCCTTATCCATACATAACGCGCTGGACAGCGTCCCGCAGCCGATGATAGGGATGCCGCTCAACTCCAGCAGGCCTTGGACGGTGCCGTCCTCTCCGTTTTTGCCGTGCAGGATGGGGAGGGCCGCGTCGAAAGGCTCGCTTGCACCAGATCCATCCAACAGCAATAGACGCCGCTCTCCCCGGTCTAGAGACAGGGTGCAGGGGACGCACGCCGGATGTCCCTGCCAGTCTCCTCTCTCCAAATGGGAGAGAGGACCGCTGTAGCGGAGCCAACGGCCGCTTCGGGTGATGCCTACCATCAGGGGCGTGTACCGGTCACGGTCCAGGTGGACCAAGACCCCATGGGCAGACTGTAGGGACACCTCATGTTCGGTAGAGGAGCCGCCAAACAATACCAGGATCGTTTGCATAGAGATACCTCCTAAGATAGCAGAGACCGCCTTGTTCGATACGAAGATCGTACCAGAACGAGGCGGTCCTTGTTTGCAGCCTTCCATGCAAAGTTCCTGCAAGAGTGTTGTGAGATCCTTGTGATTTTCTTACGACACCGGGAGATGTACCGTGAAGGTGACCGTATCGTCGCTGCTTTCCGCCCGGATGGTGCCGCCATGGAGCTCCACGATCTCCTTCGCGATAGCCAGACCCAGACCTGCGCCGCCGGTCCGAGTGGCGCGCGAGCTGTCTAACCGGAAGAATCGCTCGAAGACCCGATCCAGCTTTTCCTGGGGGATCGTCTTCCCGACGTTGGAGAACGTCAGCGTGATGGTCTGGCTGTCAGAGATGCCGGAGATCTGTACCACTGTGCCCGGGAGACTGTAGTAAGAGGCATTGCGCAGCAGATTATCGAACACCCGGGAGAGCTTCTCGCCGTCACAGGAGCACACCAGCTTACCAGGCAGGTCCAACTGGCAGGTGAGGTGCGCCTCCGCCAGTATGGGCTGGAACTCGCTGACCACCTGTTCCAGCATCCTGCTCAGGTCCGTAGACTGTTTTTCCAGCTCCAGATGGGTGAGGTTGAACCGGGTGATATCGAAGAACTCGTTGATGAGGTCCTCCAGCCGCTCCGCCTTGTCTAGGGCGATGCCGGTGTACCGGGACCGAAGCTCCGGAGAGAGCTGGGGCTCGTCCCGCAGAAGCGTCAGGTAGCCGATGACGCTGGTGAGGGGCGTCTTGAGATCATGGGCCAGATAGACCACCAGATCGTTCTTCCGCTGCTCTGCCTCCCGAGCAGCCCGGGCGTCCCGCAGGGCCTGTTCCCGGACAGCGTTCAATTGGGTCTCCACCTCTCCCAGACCGGAGGGCAGATGGATGATCTCCTCACCCGGGCGGGCCAATTGCTCCGCAGCCTGGGCCATAGCTTCCATCTGCTGCACCGGGCGGGCGATGAAGGCGTAGCTGATGCCTGCCCATCCCAGCAGCACGGCGATCAGGCATAGGAACAAAACATTGTCCCGCACCCAGTCGAGGAGCTGATAAAGCGGGTCGCTGGCATACCAGGTGATAGAGCTGCATACCAGATACCCCAGAAATGCGATCATCAGGACCACTGTCACCCAGGCCGTCAGAGCCAGCAGATAATAGCCCCAGGCCTGTAGTGCCCGATGACGGCTCCGGTCTGATAAAGCCGTTCGTCCTCTGTGTTTACTCAATGGTGTATCCTACCCCCCAAACGGTCTTGATGAATCTCGGCTTGCGGCTGGGTTCGTGCATCTTCTCCCGCAGACGGGCGATGTGGCTCATGACGGTGTTGTTGCTGTCCATGTATCGTTCGCCCCATACTGCCTCAAACAGCTCTTCACTGGAGATCACTTGTCCCCGGTGTTCACAAAGATACCAGAGGATCGAGAACTCCAGCGGCGTCAGAGACAGTTCCTCCCCAAACAGGATGCACTTGTGGGTGGCCTTGGAGATCTGCAGACCTCGGAAGTCGTGTCCTGCAGCCTCTCGAGGCGAGAGCCCCCCGGCGTTATAGCGGGTATAACGCCGCAGTTGGGTCTTTACGCGGGCCACCAGTTCCAACGGATTGAAGGGTTTTGTGATATAGTCGTCCGCACCAAGCGTCAGCCCCATGATCTTATCCATGTCCTCCACTTTGGCGGTGAGCATGATGATGGGGAATAGGTGGTCCTCTCGGATGCGCTGGCAGAGCGTGAAGCCGTCCATATCAGGCAGCATCACGTCCAGGATCGCCATGTCCAATCGATGTTCCCGGACGCAGGCCAAAGCACCGGCAGCATCGTAAGATTTATGGACTGTATAGCCCTCGTTCCGCAAATAGACCTCCACCAAGTCTGCGATAGCGGTCTCATCATCCACGACTAAGATATCCACGTCCATCATCGACGCCTTCCTCCATGAACTTTGCCCGTATTGTAGCATATCGCCGCCGGAAAGGGAAGAAGGAGCATAGCACAGGAGCGGAGGACATCGAGGCACGCGAGACCTATGCATCTCCCTGTGGTGAGGATGGAAATGGCGGGGGCCATGAGACCATCCACTTTCTCCAAAAAGGATAAAACTTTTTTGCCGCGCTGTACGTCTAAGGGATAGCCGGATCGAACGGCTGGAAAACATCGATCAGAAAGGACCATGAGACATGCGTGCACACATAGGTTTGACACTGCTGGCGGCACTGCTGTGCCTGCTGCTGGCCGGATGTGGTCAGAGCGGCGGAGCGGCGGAGCCGGAGGATACCACGCCAACAGAGAGCACAGAGGGCGGAGCGCCGTCTTCCGAGCAGACACCGGAGGGTGAGGAAGGTACCGTCCCTGCCGGTGACACGGAGAGCAGTGAGGCAGAGGACCCGTCCGTGGCCGCTCCAGAGGATGGAGCGGAGGCGGATGCGCCTCAATATACGGACAACTTCGATGTGGATGATGCGGCGGTGACGGCCTTTGCGGAAGAGATAAAGGGCGCAGTAGCGGACAAGGACGTGGAGGCCCTGGCAGACCTGGTCGCCTTCCCGATCTATCTGGGCTCTACCGATGGCGGAGAGTCTGTGGAGACGCGGGAGGAGTTCGTGGCCCTGGGAGCTGACCGCATCTTCACGGAGGAGCTCATGAGCGAGATCGCAGAGGCGGATACGGAAGGCTTGAGCCCCAGCATGGCGGGATTCTCACTGTCCAAGAGCGGCAGGCCCAACATCATATTCGGGGTGTCCGAAGGCCGCCTGGCCGTGGTGGGCATCAATTACTAAAGAGGAAAAGGTGCCTGTCCGCAGGCACCTTTTTGTGATCGTGGGACGTTCATCAGGGTCGATCACAGGGAGCATGATGCAAAAACGATGGGACCGGGCGTCATCATAAAACAAAGGGGATGAGGAGATGGACAAGATCCTGATCGCAGAGGACGATGCAGCCATCGCTGAGCTGGTGCGGACCGTCCTGACAGACGCGGGCCACCGCTGTGTCTGGGCGGAAGATGGGACCCGGGCTGCGGACCTTTTGGAAAAGGAGCCTTTCGATCTGGCGCTGCTGGACATCATGCTGCCTGGCGTGGATGGGTTCGAGCTTTTGGAGTACTGCAGATCTTTGGAGGTCCCCGTGATCTTCATGACGGCCCGAGGCGAGGTGGAGGACCGGGTGCGGGGGCTGCGCAGCGGGGCGGAAGACTATCTGCCGAAACCCTTTGCCCTGCCGGAGCTGCTGGCCCGAGTGGAGACCGTGCTGCGCCGCTGCGGAAAGCTGGAACGGATATTGAGGCTGGAGCCGGATATCGAGATCGATCCGGCCGCCCGGATTGTGCGGAAGGGCGGCGAGCCGGTGGCGCTGACTGCCAAGGAATTCGACTTGCTGGTACTGTTCGTGCAGAACAAGAACATCGCCCTTTGCCGGGACCGGATATTTGAGCGAGTCTGGAACGAGGAATACCTGGGGGACAGCCGCACCGTGGACCTCCATGTCCAGCGGATGCGGAAGAAACTGGGGCTGGAGGACCGGCTGACGGCGGTGTATAAGGTGGGATACCGGCTGGAGGGGTGAGGAGATTGCGCCTTTTCTGGAAACTGTTTTGCAGCATGGTGACCGTTACGGTGCTGGCCTGCTCGATCAGCGGCTTCCTGCTGATCGACGGACAGTTCCGCACCGGCCTGGACGCCCGGGCAGAGGCGGTGACGCTGGAACACACCCTCCTGCGGCGGACCTTGCTGCGGGAGCTGCGGTTCTCACAGGACTTCGACCGGGCGGCGGCCATCCAGCTGGCGGAGAGTGCCGCCGTCCCTGAAGATCGAGATGGCATCCGTTTCCGCCTTAGTGACAGCGAGGGGCAGACTCTGGCCGGCAGCCGTCTGCCTGCGGAGTCCGGGCTCACTTCGTCCCTGCAGAGCGACCAGCTGGGCTGGGAGCTCCTGCGCAAGGGAGAGCGCGCCTACCTACACGCGGCCAGTCCGATCACACTGGACGATGGGACGATCTACTTGGAAAATTGGCGCGAGGCGGGAGACCTGTTCGACGCCCGGCAGACACAGTACGCAGTGTTCTCCTATCTGATGCTGGGACTGATTTTGGCTGCGGCGCTGGCGGCACTGGCGGTGAGCGCTTGGATATCCCGGCCGCTGCGGCGCTTGTCCGAGGCCGCCCGGCAGATGGCCGGAGGAGACCTTTCCCAGCGGATGGAAGTCCGAGGAGACGACGAGATCGGGCAACTCTCCCGGGACTTCGACCAGATGGCGGACCAACTGCAGCGCCATATGCAGGAGCTGACGGACGCTGCCCGCCGGCAGGAGGATTTCCTCCACAGTTTCGCCCACGAGACCAAGACGCCGCTGACGTCCATCATCGGCTATGCGGAGCTTCTGCTCTCGCGCCCCGCCCGACCGGAGCTGGTGCAGGAGAGCGCCTCCAACATCTTTCGGGAGGGACGGCGGTTGGAGCGGCTGTCCCACAAGCTGCTGGACATGGTCGTGCTGGAGAGAGAGGGGGCCATCCTGCGTCCAACAGAGATGACCGACTTCCTGGAGCAGGTCTCCGACGTGTTCAGGCCTGCCCTGGAGCACGCGGACATCCGGCTGGAGACTCATGCAGAGCCTGGGACGGCGGACATCGAACCGGATCTGATGGAGTCGGTGTGTTTGAACTTGCTGGACAATGCCCGCAAGGCCATAACGGGGGAGGGACTCATCCGATTCGAGGGCATCCGGCTGGATGACGGCTACTGCATCCAGGTGACAGACGACGGCCGCGGCATCTCGCCGGAGGACATCGAGCGCATCACGGAACCCTTTTACATGGCAGACAAGTCCAGGTCCCGTGCCCAGGGCGGTGCGGGCCTGGGGTTGGCTGTGTGCCAGAGGATCGTGGCACTGCACGGTGGGACGCTGGGATTCAAGAGCGAACTGGGACGCGGCACATGCGTGAGCGTCCGCCTGAAAGGAGGGGCCGCGTGGAACGCTTGAAGAAATGGGGCCTGCCTATCCTGACTGGAGCAGTGGTGCTGGCGGCGGTGCTGCTGCCAAGGCAGATCTCAGCGCTCAAAGACCTGCGGACGTTGGAAGCCATCCATACAGAGCCGCTGGCAGAGGGGGACCTGACGATACAAGAGACCACCCTGCCGCAGCGGCTGGAACTGCTTGGACGGGCCATCCGCGCTTCTGACCGTGCAGTCTACTCCACCACCCAGCCGCTGGAGGAGTTGGAGGAAAGCGGAGCAGAAAGGGCAGAAGAAGCCTTTTCGCAGGGGATGGGATACCTGTCGGAATGGGGGATCCTGCCGGAGAGCGTCGACTTGACGGCATTGGACTTCCAAGGGGGCAGCCGGGCGGTCTATATCCAGGCGGACGGTGCCTTATCTGCCAGCATGCTGTATCTGCAGGGGAAGACGGACAGCCGGGACGACCTATGGCTGGTAGTGGATGAGGAGACGGGCCTGCCGGTCTGGATCGATTGCACGCTCCGCTCGGCAAAAGAGGACCTTCCCTCTGCAGAGGTGCTATGCCAGCGCTTCTGCAGCGGCCTGGCTCTGGAGACTGTGCAGCGTGGCCCGGCTGTCTGGGAGGTGGAAGGCGCCGGAGGCTTGGTGTACAGTGCCTCGGTGGAGCGCGTCAGCGGGCGCATCTGCATAGAGCCCATGGGATTTGCACAGGACCTCTTCGGAGAAGAGGACAGCACAGAGGGCCCCGGCGGCAAATGATGCAAGAAAGATGCACAGATGCGGCCACTTTGTGGGAAATGGACCCTATGATGGATATACCAAAAGGGAACGGGCGTCGGACAGGCGCCGCTGATCGAGATAGAATGGAGGTATCTACTATGAAAAAGAACTACCTACAGATCATTGCCATCCTGCTTTGCATGATCTTTCTGACTGCCTGTGGCACAGCCGCCCAGGGAGAGGAGCCGGAACAGCCCGCGGCCACACAGACGGAAGAGGTGCCGCCGGCGGAGGAGGCTCCTGCGGAGCAGACAGATCCAACGCTGGAGGACCTGTTGGGAGAGGACTATGTGGACTATCTGACCGAGACGATCACCATGCAGATGGGAAACCGTATGGAGAAGGACCCGGAGGTCCGCTACTTCCCCATCGAAGATGATGCGCCCCTCAGTGACTATGTGACCATCGACGAGACTACAAAATTCGAAGTAGATGAAGAGGGCGATCCGGTCATCTATTTCCCGGCCGGGACGGTGACCGACGCAGCCAATGGGGAGCAGAGTTTCCGGATCCCAAAACTGTATCAGTAAGCAGAACAGGCCGCCGGTTATCAGCCGGCGGCCTGTTCTTTTCCACGATGCCAAATGATGAATTCAAAAAATATCCCCTCTGCAAGAAGGAGAATGGTCACATTGATCAATTTTTTTGATTTATATCTTCTGACAAGCCGGGCAGTACACACTACTCCTGCCACCGATCACAGTACGGCAGAGCGTTTCCCTACAAAACGGACAAGGTTCGCCGCCGTGTCCATAGACCTGCAGAAACGGCGTGTTGTGGTAGTCCTGTCCCTTTGCCGCCAGATATTCCTCCGGTGAGGTCTCGTTCTTTTCGATAAAGAAAGCCAGCCGCTCCAGAATCGCCGAAGCCAGACGGTGCCATTCCTCTTTTGTCAGCGTGTTGGCGGGCCGTTCCGGATGGATGCGGGCGGCAAACAAGATTTCATCAGAATAGATATTGCCGATCCCGGCAATCACGCTCTGATCCAGAAGGCATTCCTTGATAGCTTTCTTCCGCTTTCCCAGGCGTGTGGACAGGTATGCCCCAGAGAAACCGGAATCAAAGGGTTCTGCTCCCAGCTTTTCCATCCCGGTATATGGATCTGCTTCTCCCTGCCGCAGCAGCCAGAAGCGCCCAAACCGGCGTGTATCGGAGAAACGCAGTTCCCTGCCGCCGGACAGATGGAAAACAAGGTGGGTATGCTTTTCTTCCGGGTAATCTGCCGGTGTCACCAGCAGGCAGCCGGTCATCCACAGGTGCAGGACTACTTTATCACTGCTGCTGAGACAGAGAATCAGAAATTTCCCTCTGCGGTCTATTTCGGTAAAAAACTGACCGGTAATTCGAGTGCAGAATTCATCGGGGGCAGGGTGTGCGAGTACTTCCGGGCGGTTGACCGTGACCTGCTCAATGGCAAGCCCCTGTATCTGAGGTTCGATCACCCGTTTGATCGCTTCTATTTCCGGTAATTCAGGCACGGCTGTCACCAACTTTCCTTGCAGACTTTTTGATCTGCTCATGATAAAAATAGTTCACAATGACCGGCGGAACGTCAAATGGCCGTTTCATGCTGTCATCGCTCCGCACATAGTCCAGCCCAATCTCGGCGGCATAGCGTTTCAGTTCCCCGTCCAGAAGCTCCCAATAGGTGCGGTTTCCTTTTTGGTAAATCTCTTGATACAGCGACACAAGCTGCGGATACCTTTCCCGGATGTAATCTAGGACGACCGCTTTGTAGCTGCCCCGCAGGTTGAGGTTTTCCAGCCAAATCAGGTTGCACTGCCCCTTCGTCCGGGCAATGATGGCCTTTACATCGGTGATGCCGGGGAAGATGGGGGAGACAAAACAAGTGGTGCGGACGCCAGCGTCATGAAACGCCTTCATGGCGGCCAGCCGCCGCTCAATGCTGACGGCATTGTCCATATCGTTTTTGAAGCCCTCATCCAGCGTATTGACAGACCAGGAGACACGGGCGTCTGGAAAAGTTTTGATCAAATCCAGATCCCGCAGCACGAGGTCGCTTTTGGTAGCGATACTGATCTTGACCCCGCTGCCCACAAGCTGCTCCAGCAGCGCACGGGTGCGCTTGAATGTTTCTTCCTGGGGCAGATAGGGATCAGTAACAGAGCCAATGAACAGCTCCTTCCCGGCATACCGCTCCGGGCGGCGTATCTCCAGCCAGTGCTTGACATCCAAAAATGTACCCCAGGGTTCCGGGTGCCCCGTAAACCGCTTCATGAACGAAGCGTAACAGTACCGGCAGGCATGGGTGCAGCCCACATAGGGATTCACGGAATAGTCGCTCACCGGCAAGTTGGATTTGGTAAGTACGCTTTTTACTTCTATTTTTCGAATGATCGGTTCTATTGCAGAGTTCCTCGAATATTCGTTTATTTCCATCTGCCATAGTGCAGTTGTTTATCAAGATCGGCGACATTTTGCTCCAATACCATCTCGTTCGGATCAGCGTAACCGATTCCGATAAAAACGGGGATCATATAGGTCGGCGGCACCTTCAATTTTGCTTTTACGATGTCATGCTCTTCATTGAGTGGAATTCGCATGGAGCAAGCCAATCCTTCTGCGGTTGCTGCCAGAAAAATGTTCTCGATTACGCACCAGATCGTGGAAAATGGATTCAGTTTGGATACATATTTGCCGTTCAGTTCTTTGCACTTAAAAACCGGGATGACCACATAGGGCGCGTTTTTGAGCATCGTATACTGCCTCGGCATCGCATAACCGTACATTTTCTGAGCGAGTGTCGTTGGGTACGGTCTCGGCGCATTCAGATATTTTTCTGCATCGAACTTGTCAGCAATCTTCTTCGCATATTCAAATGCGTATTCCTTTTCCTCATCTGTTCTCAGGACAATATAACTCCAGTTGCGGTTGTGGTTCCAGGTAGGAGCCAGATTGCCCGCCTCTAAGATCCGTTTGATTGCTTCAAAATCGACCTCTTTATCCAGAAACTCCCGGACCGTCCTTCTTTTCCGGATCGCTTCATAAAACTCCATCTTCAAAAACCTCCTACCATTTACCAAAGTGCAGTGTACTGTCCACCGCCTTTTCGACTTGCGCTACAACAGGAGCGTTTTCCGCCGGATAGCCGATACCGATATAGCAGGGCATCACATATCCCTCCGGAACGTCCAGAACGGACATGACCTGCTTTCCTTCTTCACCCACAGGAATCCGCATGGAACAGGCCAACCCCTCCGCTGTAGCGGCAAGAAAGATGTTCTCAGCCACGCACCAGATAGAAGCGAAGCTATTGAGTCCGTTGACGGGTCTGGCATTGAATATCCCTGCGCCCTTGAAAGCAGGGATCACCACGTAAGGAGCAGTAACCAACATAGAATACTGGCGGGGCATGGCGTAGGCATACATTCGCTGCGGAATTGAGCCAAGGGCAGAGACTTCCTTTTGTTCCTCCTGAGAAACACTCTATGCTTTAGCGAGTTGAAGTACAGTTTCTTTTTCCTGTTGGTTATGCAGGATGATAAATTCCCAGTTTCGCCGGTGGTCGTGTGTGGGTGCCTTTAGTCCTGCGGCAAGAACCCGTTTCAGCACTTCCATAGAAATATCCTCAGATTTCCATTCCCGAATCATGTGCCGTTCATTGATAACGTCATAAAACTCCATTTACATATCTTCCATTTCTTGCTTGACCAACATGGTCAGATTCTTTGTGAATGTCCGAGACAGATCGATCAGCTGCTTTTGTTCATCCGGCGTGAACATGGACATGGCCGTGTCCTCCGCCCAGGTAATGTGGCGCACAATTTTTTCACAGTAGGCCCTTCCGGCATCGGTCATCTGGACAATTTTGTTTCTCTTGTTTTCCGGCACCTCGGTGACGGTTACATAGTTCTCTGCCAGAAGGTTCTTGATGATCAGGTTGACCGTCTGTTTTGATTGAAACGTCCGTTTGCAGATATCCGTCTGGGTCATGCCGTCTTTTGCGTAGAAAAGAACATTGACCACCAACAGCGTTTTCATCATCATGCCGTTGCGTTTGGCGTATTCATCGTAGAGCGCAAACTGCTCGTCCCGAAATTTGCAGTAGAGAAATGCATTTTTCTTATCTTCCTTAATCATAGTCCATTACCTTTGGTCTATTTATTTACGGTCAATTTATTGACTTTATTATAGAATAAGACAAATTCCCTGTCAAGACCTCACATTTGCTCGGTCAGGATACCTTTAGTCTTATCCGTGTACAGGGTTAGGAACATCCGTCCAATATAGCGGAAGGATACGATCAGAGCGGATCACCGCTTTTGGCACGCGCTCTGTTTGAGAGGAGCGAGACCGCAGTGTGATACCATCACAGAAGAGATATCAAAAAATGGGTATGCTATCGACATGATCATAAAACGATAAAGAAAAAGGAGGAACAAGCATGAGACTGAAGGATAAAGTTGCGATCATCACCGGCGGTAGCCGCGGCATCGGCTTTGCCACTGCGGATAGATTCCTGGAAGAGGGCGCCACCGTCATCCTTGCGGCGAGCTCTCAGGCCTCTGCGGATAAGGCAGTGGCAGAGCTGCGAGAAAGACATCCCGGGGCAACGGTCGCAGGGATCAGCCCTGATCTGACCAGCCTGAGATCCGTCCGGGATGCATTCAGGGAGGTCACTGCGCACTATGGCTGTGTGGATATCCTGATCAATAACGCAGGCGTTTCTGAAAGCACGCCCTTTACCGAGTATACCGAGGAGACGTTCGACAGGGTCATGGACCTGAATGTGAAGGGCGTGTTCAATGCCACGCGTGCTGCCAGTGAGTGCATGGTCGCTCGCGGTCAGGGCGTTATCCTTTCTACGTCCTCGATGGTCAGTATCTCGGGTCAACCCAGCGGTCTTGCTTACCCGGCATCCAAATTTGCAGTCAATGGTCTGACGGTCTCTCTTGCCCGTGAGCTCGGTCCCAAGGGCATCCGCGTCAATGCAGTCGCGCCCGGTATCACGGAGACTGATATGATGCGGGCGGTCCCCAAAGAAGTGATCGGTCCCATGATCGAGCAGATCCCGCTGCGGCGGCTGGGACGGCCTCAGGACATCGCCAACGCATTCGTGTTCCTGGCCTCTGAGGAGGCGTCCTATATCACCGGAGTGGTATTGAGCGTAGACGGCATGGCAAGGGTCTGACGTGTATGCGTGGAAACAGGGCGGCGGACCTTCGCCGCCCTGTTTTTGCAGATATGGGAGAGCGCATGGGAAGAAAGGGGCCCGGATCCCTGGTGGGTCCCATGACTGGCCGCGCGGCGTATGACAAAGGTCCCGGGCCGGCAGATAAAGACCGGCTGCTCCTGGCATACTGCCGTCGCGGGAGCAAATGGGTGCGTGAAAAATCGGTCGCACTAGGACAGACGATCGGCCGGGGAGCCGTTTGGAGCAAAGGTGATGACATCACAGAAAATATCCGCAGCGGCAGGTATGATAGGACCATAAAACAAAAGGACATAAGGAGGACTTGAACATGTCTGTCATCGATATCAACAAGAGCAATTTCCAAAGTGAAGTCCTGCACGCAGATCGACCTGTCCTGTTGGACTTCTGGGCGCCCTGGTGCGGCCCTTGCCGTATGGTGGCCCCCGTCGTTGAAGAGATCGCCGGAGAGCGTTCCGATATCAAGGTAGGCAAGGTCAATATAGACGAGCAGCCTGAGCTGGCGCGCCAGTTCGGCATCATGAGTATCCCGACCCTGGTGGTGATGGAGGACGGCAAGATCGTCGATCAGGCCATAGGCGCAAGACCCAAGAGCGCGATCCTTGCGATGCTGTGAGGAGGTCGGGATATGGGACTCTTCGATCTTTTCAAACGGCCTGATATCGAGCAGGGGATCCAAGCGTATAAGACGGTCCCCGGCGCTGTGCTCCTGGATGTGCGTACCCCGCAGGAGTACCGGGAGGGCCAGCTCCCCGGCAGCCAAAACGTACCGCTGCAGACGATCGGCAAGATAACATCCGTAGTCGAAAACAAGGATGTTCCCCTGTTCGTCTATTGTTATTCCGGGGCCCGGAGCCGTCAGGCGGTTGGCCTGCTGCGGCGTATGGGATATACCAATGTAACGGACATCGGCGGTATCGCCGGTCATCTTGGGAAGGTGGTATCATAAATGAAAGTTGTGATCGTAGGCGGTGTAGCTGGCGGTGCCACAGCCGCAGCGAGGATCCGCAGGCTAGATGAACAGGCAGAGATCGTGGTGTTCGAGCGTTCAGGTTTCATTTCCTACGCCAACTGCGGCCTGCCCTACTACATTGGAGATGTGATCACAGACCCCGAGGCGCTCACCCTTCAGACACCAGAGAGCTTTTTTGCCCGGTTCCGGGTGGATATGAAGGTGCATCATGAGGTCATCGCGCTCCATCCCGACCGGAAGACAGTCTCTGTAAAAGATCTGGAGACCGGCAGGGAATTTGAGGAGTCCTACGATAAACTGATCCTCTCTCCTGGTGCCAGACCCACCCAGCCCAGACTTCCCGGAGCCGGATCCGACAAACTGTTCACCCTGCGCACTGTGGAAGACACGTTCCGCATCAAGGGATATATCGACGCGCACCATCCCAAGTCCGCCATACTGGCAGGCGGCGGCTTCATCAGTCTGGAACTGGCCGAGAACCTGCGGGGACTGGGGATGGATGTCACCATCGTCCAGCGTCCAAAACAGCTGATGAATCCCTTTGACCCGGACATGGCCGCTTTCATCCACAGTGAAATGCGCAAACACGGCGTGAGGCTGATGCTGGGCCATACCGTGGAGGGATTTGAAGAGCGGGACGGCGGTGTGGATGTGCTGCTGAAGGATGAGCCTTCCCTCCATGCAGACATGGTGGTCCTTGCCATTGGGGTCAGCCCTGACACCGCCCTTGCCAGAGAGGCCGGATTGGAGCTGGGCATCAAGGGCAGCATCGTGGTCGATGACCGGATGGAAACGTCTGTCCCCGATATCTACGCTGTCGGCGACGCGGTACAGATAAAACACTATGTTACCGGTGAGGATGGGCTCATTTCTCTTGCCGGACCTGCAAACAAGCAGGGGCGGATCGCGGCCGACAACATTTGCGGCGGCGACAGCCGGTATCTAGGCAGCCAGGGCAGCTCTGTGATCAAAGTGTTTGACATGACTGCAGCAACTACCGGCATCAACGAGACCAACGCCAGGAAAGCCGGTCTGGATGTGGATAAAGTCATCCTCTCCCCCATGAGCCATGCTGGTTACTATCCCGGCGGCAAAGTGATGGCGATGAAGATCGTTTTCGAAAAAGAGACGTACCGTTTGCTGGGCGCTCAGATCGTTGGCCACGAGGGCGTGGATAAACGCATCGATGTACTGGCCACCGCCATCCATGCCGGGATGAAGGCCACTGCGCTCAAGGACCTGGACCTTGCTTATGCGCCGCCCTATTCTTCTGCCAAAGATCCGGTGAATATGGCCGGCTTTATGGTCGAGAATATCGCCAAAGGCATCGTGAAGCAGTGGTATCTGGAGGATATGACCTCGCTGCCCCATGGCATAACATTGCTGGATGTCAGGACGGCGGAAGAGTACCGCGGCGGACACATCGACGGTGCTTTGAACGTTCCAGTGGATGAGCTGCGGGAGAGACTGGATGAGATCGATGCTGCAAAGCCCGTCTATGTCATCTGTCAGAGCGGACTGCGCAGCTATATCGCAGCACGTATCCTGATGGGAGAGGGCTATGATGCCTACAATCTTGCGGGCGGCTTCCGCTTCTACGACACGGTGATGAACGACCGCTGCCTGATCGGATCGGCCACTGCCTGCGGCATGGATAAAAAAGACACCCACCTCGTCCCTGAACGGTAAGAGGTGGATGCTGGAAGCTATGCATCGCGCAGTGCACGCAGTTTTGCTCCATCTGTGAGCTCCACGATCCCACGGGCCAGTTTTACCATCCCCTCGCTCTGGAAATACCGGAGCATCCGGGTGATGACTTCCCGGTGGCTGCCCAGATGGTTGGCGATGGTCTCGTGGGTGATCTTCAAACGGTCCGTCCCTTCGATAGAGGCTTCCTCCAACAAGAAGGCTGCAACACGCTTATCCATGCTCTTCCACATGATCTGTTCGATGAGCCACATGACCTCGGAGAGACGTGCTGCCATGATCTCATTGGTGTAGTTTGCTACGGGCGCGGAGCTTTGCATGATCTCTTTATAGACCTCAGGGGGGATGACCCAAAGGTCGGTATCTTTCTCTGCTTCTATGGTGATATCGAACTGGAGACTGTTCATCATACAGGAAGCAGAAAACAGACAGATATCCATGTCGAATAGACGATAGATGGTGATCTCTCGTCCTTCATCAGAGAGGATATAGGCCCGGAGCTGTCCGGATCTGATCAACAGGAGGCCGGCGCAATCCATGCTGCCGTTATGGATCACGACGCCTTTTTTGATAACGCGGCGAGTGATGCTGTTCGAGACCTTCTCTTGCTGCGCTGAGGTCAGCTTATCCCAGATCGGAAAATACTCTTTGAACTCCATGGCATTACCTCCCGAGCCTTCTTGTGGATAAGTATAATCAGATTTTGGACATATGTCAATTAGTCGATCGCCCTATGTCCGTGCTCTCGGCGCATCTGAGGGTGCGGATGGACCAGTAGAGAAACTGGCCGCAGGTCCCCTGAGGAGGCCCTCTGGAGAGGCCCTGGATAGATCAGGGCAAGCCTCTATGGAGCTGGAGAGCGTTCGTTGGGAGCGTATAAGAGGCCGAGCGGACCAATGCCTGCCAAGGTGGGTAAAAGGAGCTAAAAGTTGGAAGATATCTTCAAAATAAAGGACGGACCGATGGTGCAGGCTAAGATCCAGATGCCGCAGGGGCCCTATGGAAGACCGTTCGGTCCCGTGAAAAACGGAAACGGCCCATCGGAAACCATAGCCTTGGTAAGATAGGACAGACGGGACCAAAAGGTTCCCTTGCAAGCGGGGCGTCGGTAGGTCCATCAAGGGCGGAGATGCTTCCGCCCAGGACCCCATGTCAGCCCTGCGGCCCGCAAGAGCGATCTTGTCGGCAAATATGTGCGGCCTCGCTTCGAGGTCCGCAGTGAAGATCAAGAAGGAGGATCATTCGAATGAAACCTAAGTTTTATATCTGCCGCCACTGCGGCAACCTGATCGGTATGATCAATGATGCTGGCGTCCCCGTGGTCTGCTGTGGTGAGAAGATGGAAGCGCTGGTCCCCAATACGGTCGAAGCCAGCGGTGAGAAGCATCTGCCCGTAGTTGCTGTGGAGGGCAGTATCATCAATGTCAATGTGGGCAGTGTGGATCATCCCATGCTCCCCGAACATTATATCGAGTGGATCTATGTCCAGACCGAAAGGGGCGGACAGAGCAAAATCCTGAAGCCTGGCGATGCCCCCCGTGCCTCCTTTTCTCTGGGGGACGACAAAGCCGTTGCTGTTTACGCGTACTGCAATATCCATGGCCTGTGGATGACCGAAGTGTAAGGGGCCGCGTTTGCCGCCTGCCGGAACGTTCCGGCAGGCGGCTCCTCATAGGGAGATGCCCGATGGAACGAGGCGGCGCCAGAGGCTCTCTTTGGCGATCGGCAGCTCTGGCGGGGAAGGGAGTGACAGGGCAAGCGGCATTGTACCCAGTCTGATGAGTGATGTCATCACGGAAGCAAACGCTGCGATCGGATATACTAAGGACACACGAAAGAAAGGAGCTGGCGATATGGCGGCTATCGATATGGATAAAATGCAGTTTGACCAGATGGTGGGAAGTGGAAGACCCGTCCTGGTGGATTTTTGGGCCCCCTGGTGCGGATATTGCCGCCGGATCGGTCCGGCCTACGAGAAGATCGCAGAGACCTATGGCAATGAGATCACTGTGGCAAAAGTGGATGTGGATAAGGAAACGGCACTGGCAGAGCTGGAGCGGATCGAAGTGCTCCCTACATTGGTGTTTTACCGGGATGGGAAAGCGGTCGATTCTATCGTTGCCCCGACATCCAAAGCGATGATCGAAGGATTCATCCAGCGGGTCCTGGCGGATCGGGAGGATACCTGATGAAGGGCCATGTTTATGATATGGCCGTCATCGGCGGCGGCCCAGGCGGATATACAGCCGCCCTGTATGCCGCCCGAGCGGGCTTGGATGTTGTGGTGCTGGAAAAGCTGTCCGCCGGGGGGCAGATGGCACTGACCCATCAGATTGATAATTATCCCGGTTTTGAGGATGGCATCGATGGCTTCTCTCTGGGAGAGAAGATCCAGAAGCAGGCGGAGCGGTTTGGCGCCAAGACGGAGTATGCTGAGGTCCGGAGACTGGACCTCACAGCGTGCCCCAAAGCGATCGAGTCCAGCGAGGGGACATTTTACAGCAAGACGGTGGTGCTTGCCACTGGAGCCGATCCGAAAGAACTGGGCATCGCACACGAGAAGGAGTTGGTCGGCCGGGGCGTTGCCTACTGTGCTGCTTGCGATGGGATGTTCTACCGCGGCAAGACGGTCGCAGTCGTCGGCGGAGGGAACTCTGCTGCGGCAGATGCACTGCTCCTGAGCCGCATTGCCAAAAAAGTCATCATCGTCCACCGCCGTGACACCCTTCGGGCCACCAAGATCTATCATAAGCCCTTGATGACCGCAGAGAATGTGGGATTTTGTTGGAACAGTGTGGCCACGGAGCTCCTGTATGACAGCAAACTTACGGGCCTGCGGCTGAAAGACGTCGTTACTGGAGAAGAAACGGTCATCCAGTGTGATGGTGTGTTCATCAGCGTAGGCAGGAGACCGGTGACGGAGCTGGTCAAAGGCCAGCTGGAACTGGACGAGAGGGGCTATGTAGTGGCCGGGGAAACTACGGAAACTGCGCTTCCCGGTGTCTATGCAGTGGGCGATGTGAGGACAAAACTGCTTCGCCAGGTGGTAACAGCTGTAGCGGACGGCGCGATGGCCGTCCACATGGCAGAAGGATACCTGGCAGCCGGCGATTGATGCGGAAGAAAGGGGGGTGGCCGGATGGGGCCTTCCTGCTGAGACCCATGGCGCATCTCGATCGGAGACTGCTGGACGCGGATCAGTGACTTCCGACATGCGGAGATATATCGAGGCGGAAAGGACGGACTATCCCGTCCTTTCCGCCTCTTTTAGTATAGCTTTAGCGGACAGGACCACCAGCTCTGCTGGTGAGGAAAAAGCTTTGGCTTCAAGTAGCGAGCGAAATAAATTTCAGCGCGTCTTGAGACGCTTATCGGTAACGGGCCTTTATAAGGCCTACTCAACAAGCCACCGGCTTAGCCGGTAGTTATGACTAAGAAGAGGGACCAGAATTACTTCACAAGGTATCCTCCGTCGACAGGGATGATCGCTCCGCTGATATAATCACTGGCATGAGATGCCAGGAACACCGTGATCCCCTTCATATCATCAGGCGTGCCCCAGCGATGGGAAGGGATGCGGTCAGTGATCTCTTTGCATCTTGGGTTATTGGGATCCCAGAGTGCGGCTGTCAGATCGGTAGCCATAAAGCCGGGAGCGATGGCGTTGACGTTGATCCCCTTTCCGGCCCAGTCGTTGCTCAAAGCCTTGGTCAACTGGGAGATCCCTCCTTTAGAGGCGGAATAAGCAGGCGCGACGGATCCTCCGAAGAAAGCGTTCATAGATGAGATGTTGATGATCTTGCCATAGCCCTTTTTCAGCATTACTTTGCCAGCCTCTTGACACAGGTAAAATACGGAGTTCAGGTTCACATTTATGACCTCGTCCCATTCCGAGATCGGATATTCCTCTGGCTGATGACGATAAGTGATGCCGTGAGCAGTTACCAAGATGTCCAGGTCTCCCAATTTTTCCATACAGGACCTAAACGCTGCATAGAGTTCTCCCTTCTTGCCGAGGTCAGCTTGAACAGCGCTACAGATATAACCTTTTTCGCGGAATCCTGCGGCTGTTTCTGCCACTTTGGCAGAGCTGCCGACGATCACAACTTCGCAGCCAGCTTCCAGCAAAGCTTCTGCCATACCGCGCCCTAATCCGCGGGTCCCACCTGTGACGATAGCTTTTTGCCCCTGGATATCAAACATATTCCCCATGATTTGTCCTCCTTATCTTTGCAGTATAAAACATCTAGATAGTAGATAACGTTGACCAAGGTACTGCGGTCAAATTTCGGACATACCTTCTCGGCGCTGTCTCTGAAAAATAGGGGGATGTGAAGGCTTTGTCCAGCACCCTGGGACATTACAGCGCGGGCTTCACCCTCAGTACCTACACCCATGCTACGCCGGACATGATGCGAGAAGTAGCGGATACGATAGGGGTGTGATTGGGAAGGAGATATGAAAGATGCAAGTGCTGTAGTGCATCTGGATCTTTTTCAAAAAGTGCACTGCTATAAATATCTTTTTTCAATATAATCAATCAGCTCTTCTTTCTGGGAGAGGGAACTGCTTTTTACAGTTTGTAAAAGGGCGCGATAGAAGCTCTTAGAGTCTTGTCCAGAGCCTCGATAAATGATTTCAACGAGCTGCTCAAGACCTAATTCATTGAAAGAATCAAATTTTGATTTTTCTGCAGCTTCTATTTTGCCAATAGTATCTCTAATATTTGATAGCAACACATAATTTCCTAATAAAGCCCATCCATAGAAGAGAATATATAATAAATAATAACTGATTAAATTGATTCAAGCAATAAGTGCCAGAATTTGTTATAATTATATACTAAACGAGTTTTTTGTAAATCAGAATAAAAAATATTAAGCAAAGAGAGATATGGTTGTTGTTATCCCATACTATCCAAATCTATCGCTGTATTGGTTGGAGAAAAAACGGAAAATTGAAGCGAATCTATTCACTACAAAACAAAAGAAAAGGTCCTGATTTTGAAAGAGATCAGGACCTTTTTGGTGGAGACTACTGGACTCGAACCAGTGACCTCCTGCGTGTGAAGCAGGCGCTCTAACCAGCTGAGCTAAGCCTCCATGACGGATATCTTTTTTGTGTCCCATAAGACGCCGCGGGATATCACAGCGTCTTATGGGATGGTGACCCGTACGGGATTCGAACCCATGTTACAGCCGTGAAAGGGCCGTGTCTTAACCACTTGACCAACGGGCCATTTTGGGGAGGTCCATGAAGCGCCTGCAGGCGCTTCATGGATATGGTAGCGGCACCTGGATTTGAACCGGGGACACTGCGGGTATGAACCGCATGCTCTAGCCAACTGAGCTATGCCGCCAAATCGCTTGCCCGCAACGGGCATTGATTACTATACCAGAATAGAGGGGCATATGTCAAGAGGATATCCAAAAAAATTTGGGACGGGGAGAGGCGGCGGGACCCGTGGCCCCGGCGGCCTGCAGGAGAAAGCGACCCGGTCCATCTGCGTGCGGAGAGAGGGGCGGCGCTCCTGCTGCAAGCGCCGCCCTTCCTGATGCAGCGGGCAGGTGCCCGGACATCCGCCGCACGCCTCTCTCCGGCGCGCTCATCCCCTGGGCGCCTTGGGGGATGGCGGCTGCTCATGGGCCTTCTCTTCCAGGATCATCTCATAGCGCTTCTTGGGGGATCTGGTCCCGCGGAAATACCGGTCCCATATCGCTTGTTTCTCCGCCGGGGTCTTGGCTGTTTTCTGCAGCGCCTCGATATGCGCCAAAACCTTCCGATGATAAAAGCTATCATATAGATACTTTGCCTTTTCCGGTGTTATCCGCATCTCTCTTGCGATGGCGGGAAAGGTCGCTTTTTCGATGTCCCGCATCTCGACCATGCGGGCGATCATGGCCCTGCTCGGCTCCCGCTTGGAAAGGGGGAGCCGTTTGATGACCTGCTCGGGCGTCCCTGGCTCTCCGGCCCGATAGTCCTTCAGGATGTCCCTGTACTTCTTTTCCAGATATGCGCAAGCATAGGGAAGGCTTTGGTACCGCAGGTATGCGGCGCGGAAGTCTGCCGTGACATCTTTCGTGGTCTCATGGCCAAGCACGATCGAGATATGCCGGATATATAGGCGGCTCTGCTCCCGCTTCATCCGGACGTATATCTGCCGTGCCCGCATGGGGGAGATACCATACTCCCTTGCGATCGCGGCAAAGGTGTTGTTGTATCGGTCGCGCAGCATCAAGATCTCATAGGCCCGTTCATCCCGCTTCAATGTATGATATGGAACGTCTTTCAGCACAGTGCTCCACCCTTTCCTCAAATAGTTCTCAAAATATTTTGCTGCCCTGCGTGGATATTGTTTCCTGAGGATGACTTCCATGTTTAGTTTATCAGAATGGATAGGGGAATTCAAAAACTGTTTACTTGTTATCGGTAACACAGAAACTGTGTTATGGGCCATGAGTTAGACCGATTCGGGGCGAGAAAAGAAAGATAGTGATGCAATGTGTCTGAAAGTGGCGATGGAAGAGCAGAGACTAGACCAAGGGGGCTCGACTCTAAAACTGGATGTCTCCCAGCCGACGATCGATATCAATGAAGCGGATGGCAGGACGCCTTGGCCTGGACCAGCCGATTTTGGAAAGTGATCCATCAAAAAGGAAGCCCGGCGCTCACCTCATGGTGAGCGCCGGGCTTCCTTTTTCCTATCTGTGCACAGGCCCAAGCGTTCCAAGGGTCAGTGGCTCTTGCTTAGTACATGCCGCCCATGTCGGGGGAGGCAGGAGCGGGAGCGGGGGGCTCGGGCTTGTCAGCCACCAGAGACTCGGTAGTCAGGACCATGGAAGCCACGGAAGCGGCGTTCTCCAGGGCGGAACGAGTCACCTTGGCGGGATCGATGATGCCGGAGGCCAGCATGTCGCAGTACTCTTCCTTATAGGCGTCGAAGCCGTAGCCGTTCTTGCCGGAAGAGCGGACCTTCTCCAAGATCACAGAGCCATCCAGACCAGCGTTGGCCGCGATCTGACGGATGGGGGCCTCCAGGGCCTTGGCGACGATGCGCACGCCGGTCTTCTCATCGCCCTCGACCGTGTCCAGCAGAGCCTCCACGGCAGGGATGACGTTGACGAAGATGGTGCCGCCGCCGGCCACGACGCCTTCCTCCACGGCAGCGCGGGTGGCATTCAGGGCGTCCTCGATGCGGAGCTTCTTCTCCTTCATCTCGGTCTCAGTGGCAGCGCCGACCTTGATGACGGCCACGCCGCCGGCCAGCTTGGCCAGACGCTCCTGGAGCTTCTCCTTGTCATACTCAGAGGTGGTGGTGCCGATCTGAGCGCGGATCTGAGAGACCCGGTCCTTGATGGCCTGGCTGTCACCAGCGCCGTCCACGATGGTGGTGTTCTCCTTGGTGACCTTCACCTGACGGGCACGGCCCAGCATGTCGATGGTGGCGCTCTTGAGCTCCAGACCGACCTCTTCGCTGATCACGGTGCCGCCGGTCAGGGTGGCGATATCCTGCAGCATCTCCTTGCGGCGGTCACCGAAGCCGGGGGCCTTGACGGCCACGACGTTCAGCGTGCCGCGCAGACGGTTGACGATCAGGGTGGACAGGGCCTCGCCCTCCACGTCCTCGGCGATGATCAGCAGCTTCTTGCCGGCCTGGGCCAACTGCTGGAGGACTTCCAGGATGTCATTGATGACGG